>JAFQDN010000052.1 GCA_017415995.1 Akkermansia sp.
CAGGCGGGCATCCAGCTGCAGGGCATCCTGCGCCCACTCGTAGGGAAGCCCAAGCAGATTCAACTCACTTTCCGTGCGAGTGTGGGTAGCCATCCAGCTCAGTGTCAGGCTTTCCGTGAGCGTATGGTTGCCGTAAATGCCGATGTGCATGGAATCCTGGTCCACCGGGAAGGCGGAGAAGGTGCTCACCTTGCCCCAGCTGTTACCAATGGCAACGCCGAGCGTGGATTTTTCCGTCACGCGCCCCTCCACACCGAATGCAGCACCGCTGAGGGTGAAATCCGCTCCGTTGCGCTCTCCATCCGAGGAAATACGGCTGCTGCCACCCATGGTGGACAACCAAGCAGCCCCCCTGCCCTCCGCCAACAGCGTAGCATGAGCCCCACGAGCAGCAATCGTGTCGCCGAACGCGCGGGAGGCATTCACCGTGCCCCATGTGCTCTGCACCAACGTATCCGCAGCCTTGCGCAGCAGCGGATCCACCGCCGCAGCAGCCACGGGTTTGGGTGCCGTCAGCAGATCCTCAGGAGCAACGGCATCGCTACTCCGGAGAGAGAAATCCGCCAAAGCGTAAGCTCCCGTATCATATTCCATCTCGCGGACAGACTCGGCGTAGTCATTCCAGGCGTCCAAATCCAACACCACCAAGGTAATGGATTTGTGTTTAGAATCAAACGAAAGCGTTGCCATATCCGAAGAAATGTTCAGCATATCATTCAAATCGGAATCCAAAGTCAGGCAGCCCCCCATAGACTTGAACGATATAATTTTGAACGCCTTATGCTTCTTAAAATCCTTTTCCGACACGGAGAAACCGAGGTGGAGAGAAAAATCCGCACCGTCCTCAAAGGAAAGCATATTGCCCACTTTGATAGTCTGCAACTTAGAAGACGTAAGAGCAATGGAACCGCTACCCAGAGTCAGATTTTTTGCAGAAAGCGCCCCCTTGAGCCTCACCAAACTGCCTCCCCCCAAGTACATATCCTGCTTTACCTTGAGAGACATATTTTTATTCGACCCGGTGGGATTATACAACTCCAACCGAGAGCCATTGGACAAAACCAAGCTACCGGCAGACAAATTACCACCGATACGGAGATAAGAAGCATCCAAAACAGCAGCCTGTTTAACCGTTACATTTTGAGCTTTCGGATTGTTCTCATACGCATAGGTTTGCTCCACAAATACGCCGGAGTTTACCAACTCCATCTCACCGACACTCAGCTTGCCGTAAATGTGAGCCTTGCTGACATCTGCCGCATACTCCATCCAATACAAGTCCTCTGACTCCTCAATCGGCGGGGCGGATTCCGCCTTAAACTTACCGGTAAAAGAAACACTCAACGGTTTGGCCTTTGCTACATTCAAATGCCCACCGTTCATCAGAGTGATAGAGTATGCAGAGATTTTGCCCTCAGAATAGAGGTCTCCGGAATCAACAATGATATCGGAGGTCTTTTTGTTCATCATTAAGCCCTTGCGAGACACGTGCAAATTGCCGCGAAGCGTCAGATCACAGGTAATCTTACCTTTTTCACCTAGGTAAGCATAATTATAGGACTCATACCACTCACCATCTTCATCCCACCCCGATAAATCGATTAAGAATGCCCCATCACCGGAAATAGAACCATTGATGGCAGCGGCAGAACTGAATGGAGATTCATCGTAATCATCCTCGTAATCATCATTCTCCACGGAGACGTACTCCACCGTCTTACCCGCCGCAATATTGATAACAGAGCCTTTCTTGAGGCCATAGCCCATGAGAGTAACATTACCGGCGAATTTCTTACCGCCCTTAATCAGGACATCCCCCTGCACCACAATATCATTGGCAACAGCCTTGGAAGCAAGATTAAGCACGCCTCCGGAAATGGTAATAGCCCCGGAACCGAAAGACGTAGCACCCTTGGCATTGACCGAGCCGGACTCAATGAACGTACCTCCACTGTAGGAGTTACCATCATTCAATGTCACCTTACCCGTACCGCAGATACGCACACAGCCCTCGCCGACCAAGCAGCCGGGAGTTTTTTTATTAACAGAAAGCGTAACAGTTTTTGCAGAATTGATACTCAGCACAGAAGGAGCCAACTCCCCTACTAGGGTGATAGTAGCACCGGAAGTAATGCTCAGCATATCGCCCGGCAGGAATCCATCCAAGGCACGCCCGAGCAAGGGAGAATTCTCCACGACACCGTTTTGCCATATGCCCTTTTTGGCCTTAGTGTTCCAAGACCACACCGCCATACCGGTAATATCCAGTGATAATGTTTTATCCTGAGCATTGTGCACCAGCGTATACTCATTCATCGGAGCATCGGGAGTGAGCAGAGTAACATCGGCCACGCTGCCGGATAAAGAACCGTAGCGCACCAACTCATACGAACCACGGCCGGAGATGGTGGAAACATCGAACTTGCAGCCGGACTCCAAAGTCAGGGAATCAACACTGAGCACAGAGTGAGAATCCAAATAAGGAGGCAACTCAGAACTCGGCGTATAGAAAGAAACGGAAGAACCGGATTGGAGAGACAGCGATTCATGCTGCTGAACACCGGATTCATTATCCACATGCAAGGCACCGCCGGAGTTCACCGTGGTAGCCCCGAATGCACCGGAGCCATGAACAGCGCCGGCCACAGAGAGATTACCCTCATGCAACCCATGATTGACGTACAGCGCCCCGGAATCCACCTGCACGCCCGCCTGAATATGCCCCTCATTCAGCAGGGAAGCACCGCCTGCAACCGTGGTATCCGCCAACAGCATGCCGTAATTCGTAAAAGAAGCCCCGTCCTCAATACGCAACGGCGCGGAAGAATCACTTGAGCCCAACGTAGCCCCGGAGCGCAGGCTGACAGTTCCCCCCTGCACCGTATAGCTTGCACCGGAGTATTGCCCGCAGAGGAACAAATGACTGAACACCCCGGGCGTACCGAACAGAAGGTTAGCCCCCGTCACACCGTAGCGGATATCCGCATTGCCGGACAACGACACCGTTTGAGAGGAGTCCGCAACCAGAGTACCTCCATTGCCGAGGATGTATTGATTGATGAGGGCGGAGGAGTCCAGCGCACGGACATCCAGCGTACCGCCCGCTATGAAAACGGGTTTCCGCAAAGAAGGAGCCTCGGTAAGGGTAAGAGACTCCCCGAGCTCCACACGCGTAGCATTGCCCGGAGCACCGTCTTCATCCGGCGTATACCCGAGGTAAATGTAAGTATAACCATCCGCCCCGGCTGTGGCCACAAAGCAGCGCTCTTTAAGCGGAGCATAGTAATCATAATCACCGTACCACCACCATAAAGCCGGGATGAGATTTTGAGCGGAAGCCTCGCTCACGCTGCCCTGTACCGTAAAAACGGCTTCATCGCACTCCGGCACAAGCAACTCACTGTTCGAAGCCTCATACAAGGATGTAAAGTATACCGTAGTTTTGCGCGTTACCGACAAATCCCCCGTAATGGTGAGAGTACCGCCATCATAAATGGTAACGGAGCCATCGGTATCCTGCATATCGTAATCATCGTTGCTGAACTTTTTGAGTTTGGTAGGCGTAGTATTTTTACCTGCCAGCACCAAATTTCCCTGCATGACGGAAGGCGCATGGATTTCCATCCAATGCGTGGAAGTGAACGTCAGAGAATCATCGATAATGGTACCACCCTCAAAATTGAACTGATTGAACTTGCCGGAGGTGTTGGCATTCGTCAAATCCGCAACAGCGCCGGATTGCACATTGACACTGCAATTGTTGTACATATTCCCCTGAATCACCACATGAGCCCCGTTCATAACATCCATACAGACATCGCGCATCTTAATCTTGGAGCCAATGACGAAAGTTGAGGGATTATCCGCATTCCCCGAAGAAGAAATAGCCCACCAGGCATACCAATAATCGGAACCATATACGGTACCGCTGCCCGACAAAGTGTAGGTTGCGCCGGCCTCACCAATCCAATCAAGCCCGACATCGCGGTAATCTCTCTCGTACTTGGACATCTTCCAGTTCCCCTTCATCACCAAATCCGTATCCTCGAACGTAAATAAGTTCATACTTCCATCATCAAAGGGCTTGGCATCTTGCACCACAATGGCGGCAGATGCCATAGAAGCGCAACACGCAAATGCGGCCGCGACGGAACGGAATAACTTGACAGGTAAATGCAGTTTCATATCAGCTGTGTGTAAAATCGGATAACTAAAGAGCATGGCAACACCGTATGCCGCATGCAAACACCACTACCAATTATCACAAAAAAATTCAGAAATCAAGCACAAACTTATTATTTTTTAATAATTTTACATAAACAACAAAGCTATTATTACAGAGAAAAAGAACTTGACAACAAGAGGCAGAATGGATAGGCTGAGACACAGCAAGCAGAAAGGCTCCACCGCATGATACGAGAACTCATTATTCCCATAGCCGCGATGGCAGTATGGCAAGCACCGGCAAATGAAGCAGAAGAAACCATTATGAATGAGTTAGGCAGTGGCAGGCGCATGCTGGCAGTGAATGTACCCTCGCAGGACAGAGAACTGAGAGGGAGAGCCCCCCAAGGCAAAGCGGGAGAGACATACCGGATATACAACGGAGCCGAGATGCTGTGGGAAGGGAAAAGCGGCGAGAGTTTCAGCCTGATACCGAACAGTCGCGTACTATACTTAGTAAGCGCAGACAATGACAACAAAAACTGGCAGGTGGAATGGAAACACGAGGTGCATAACCGAGCTAGGGAAACAAAGCCCACCACCCTGAAAGGAGGAGCGGACGGGTACAAGGTACCGAGCGATGGCACGGATGCCGGCCCTGCCCTGCGGAAAATGCTCGCCCGAGCCGGCTACATGGGCTACGAGCTCCAAAGCACCACCATTGACTTACCGCAAGGAGAATACCATTTTTACCCGAGCAGCGCACCGCTGCTCAGCTACTACATCTCCAACCACGACCAACAAGACATGCAGCCCGTCGGACTGCCACTGGTAGGGCTCAAAAATGTCAAAATCAACGGCAATGGCTCCACCTTTGTCTTCCACGGCGCCATGCAGCCCATATTGGTCATGGACAGCACGAATGTAGAGCTCAACGGCATTACCATCGCGCATGACGCCCCTTACTATAACGAAGGAAAAATCGTAGAAATAGCGGACGGCACCACCACACTGGAGTTTGCCCCGCAGTTCCGTTACCGTATAGAAAACGGGCGCTACTACCTGACGGGAAACGGCGAGAAAAAAGCACCGACTGCCGTACTGGCATTCGAAGCAGACGGGCGCATGGTAGCCACGGGAAAGGCCGGAGACATGCCATGGACCGCCAAGTGCGAACCCGCCGGAGCAAACCGCGTACGCTTTTACATAAATGCCGCCGAAATGGGGCTAAAAGAGGGGCAAGTACTCGTGCTGCGCCACTACGGACGGCCACACCCCGCCATGGTACTGTACCGAGCTAACGATACGGTATTGAATGAGGTAGTATTCCGAGACAGCCAAGGCATGGCCCTCATCGCACAGCGCAGCCGTAATATCACCATTAACGGGGGAGGCTGCACCTGTGCAGAGGGGAGAGTCTACACCGTATCGGCAGATGCCACCCACTTCTCCAACTGTGCCGGCCACATCCGCGTGCAAGGCGCCAAGTACGAGGGAATGATGGATGACGCCATCAACGTACATTCCACCTGCCTGAGCATAGACAAAGTGATAAGCCCCACGGAAATCACAGCGCGCTATATGCACCCGCAGGCGGTTGGGTTCGAGGTATTTGAGGCAGGAGAACGCATACAATACATACGCGGAGCTACGCTGGAAAACCACCCGGAACTCGGCAAGGCAGTAAGCGTGAAAAAGCTTAATGAAACCCACCTTCATATACGCTTGGCCGCCCCCCTGCCGGAGGGCATCGGCGAGGGAGATGCCATTGAAAATGCGGATTGGTACCCGAGTGTGGACTTCATTGGCTGCACGGTACAACATAACCGAGCACGGGGCACCCTGTTTACCACCCCCAAACCGGTATTGGTAAAAGACTGCAAGTTCATCGGGTCCGGAGGCTCCGCCATTTTGCTGGCCGGAGATGCACAGGGATGGTACGAAAGCGGGCGGTGTCTGGATGTAAAAATCATCAACAACCTGTTTGAGCACAACCTCATACAGCGATACCAATTCACGGAAGGCATCATCTCCATATACCCCATGGTCAAGCAGCCGGCACAACAACAAGAACGCTACCACAAAAACATTCTCATAGAAGGTAACACCTTCATCACACACCGAGTACCGCTCATTTACGCCATTTCCGCAGATGGGCTCATCTTCCGCAACAATAACGTGCAATTTGACGACAAGCACGCCCCCATGCACGGAGGCAAGCCCTACGTGCTCCGGCACTGCGGAAAAACCGACCTGCAAACACTCTGATTCCTATTCCCCGCTCCAATCATGAAATTCAACGAACGAACAGCACGCCCCAATAAACACACGGCAAAATCCGCACCGGCAGCCCGTGGTAACAAAGGCCCTCAAAGCTTTGAGAAAACACCCACCCGCACCGTGGTGAAAGCTTTGGATGAGGGGGATTTGCGTGACATCCTGGAAGCCCAACCGCTGGGGCTCTACTTGGTGCTGGACTGCGTGCAAGACCCTCACAACCTCGGCGCCATTCTCCGCACGGCAGACGGCGCAGGTGTGGCGGCAGTCATTACCCCCAAGGACAAGTCAGTAGGCATCACGGAAACCGTATTGCGCGTATCCGTAGGAGCCGCGGAAAAAGTACGGTTCGTGCAAGTTACCAACTTAGCCCGCACCATGAAGATGATGCAGGAAGCCGGCATTTGGTTTGTGGGTACCTCCGACCACGGCGACCGCGATTTGTATGATATGGACCTGAAAGGAGGCATCGCCCTGGTGATGGGAGCAGAAGGCGACGGCATGCGGCGACTGACGGAAGAGAATTGCGATTTTCTCATCCGCATACCCATGTTGGGGAGTGTACCGTGCCTCAACGTATCCGTAGCCACGGGCGTATGCCTGTATGAGGCCGTACGACAGCGCACACGTTGACCCCATGCCCACCATAGAAAACATAGAGCCAGCAGCCGGGCAAACCGTACGTTTTGTATCAGATTTGCACTACGGGCATGAGCGCTGCGAGGCCCCTGCTCCGGCCGAGCTGGCAGAGCGGTTATTGCAAGGGATTGACATACTGGTATTGGTAGGCGACACTGCTGAGACGCGAGAGTGCGCTTGGCAAAGCAAAGGCAAAGCCCTGCGCGATGAATTGCGCGGAATATGCCGAGAACGGGGCGTGCAGTTGGTGGAGATAGCAGGCAATCATGATCCGGATGTAGAACCGCTGCTCGTGCGTTTTTGGGGAGGCAAAGTGGTAGCCATGCATGGCCACGCCCTCTATAAAGAAGTAGCACCTTGGAGCTGGGAATACCTGAACAACAAGCAAAAATGCCGTCAGCTCATCGATAGCTATGCGGATGCCGACAGCAACTTGGAATCTCGCTTGGAACTCTCGCGCAGCATGTGCAGACTTGTGCCCCCCATGCTACGTAAAGACGGCATACGCAACCGGTATTTGCGCGGACTCCTCCATTGCTTTTGGCCACCGCAACGCCCGCTGAACATTATCCGCTGCTGGCTTACTTGTGGCCGACGAGCCGACCGCTTTGCCGAACATTACTTCCCGGAGGCGCAAATCATCATTCTCGGGCATTTTCACCGCTCCGGCAACTGGAAATTTCCTAAGCGTCACATCTATAACACCGGGGCGTGGTTCCGGCATGCCGAGCCCTACAAAGTGGATATGAGAGACGGGCAAGTTCTTTCCTACGAAAAAATCAATATCAAATAGAGAAACTGCTTGACCTGATAGAAAATTCTGCCATACTACGTAACAAGAAAACATGTTACGCCATGAGAGCAAAAAACATCTCTCGCTACAATTACAAAAAGACGGCTTTTCAGGGGTGGCGACTGGCTATCACCAGAAAAGGACATACATTCATCAAATACTTTGCGGATGCGAAATACGGCGACTTCCGTGAGTCATTCAAGGCAGCCGTAGAAGCCCGAAACGCTATCCTCTACGAGTTGAAAAACGCAACAGCAAGCCCGGAAACCATCTTCAACGCAGCAAAAGAACTACTGACCCAACAGGAAGCGGAAGACGAAGCATAAAAACCGGGCTATACCCGCCTTACAGAGCCCCCGCAAGCGGAAGATGTGGCGCCTCACTTAATGGCAGCCGCATAAGGAGATTTTGCATACTTGCTTTGCAGGGCTTTAAGGAGTTTTGCAGCCTCATCCGTTTTACCGCAAGCCTTTAAGGTGGCAACAAGTGTGAGAGAAGCGCGCAATTTGTCACGCGTGGCGCCGTATTTATCCGCAGCGAGGCGAAAATACTGAGCGGCAAGCTCCACCTCACCACTGTTAGCAGCGTACCAAGCAAAAATCTCCGCAAACAGAGCCCCTTGCCCCTTGCTGAGTTGAGCATCCGTAAAATTACGCAGAGCAGAGGCATCCCCGGCAGCGCGCTTAACGGCTTGCAACCACTGCACAAAAGAATCTGAAGCAACAGGGCGGATTCCGGAGCGCGGGAATGGGCGGTACAACGGATCACCCAACACAATACACTGCCACGAGACAGTGGGAGAAGCCAATAACGCGGCATCCCCCAGCTGTTTACCGTCCACCAAATGAGCAAATAACAAACCGTAATTGATACACGCCCCCAAATAGGGTTCCGCAACGTTACCGGCAGTCACGCAAGCCCCGCGCTTGAGCAAGGCAGACACCCAACTGTTGCCGTCATAAATGGAAGTGGCGCTGTATGAATGCAAATGGAAAGCCAAAGCTCCCTCCGCAAAACGGAAACCGCCCTGAGAAGCCGCGCGGAACGGGCCATTGGCAGGGTTGGTATACCAACCGAAGTAGAGAGCCGTTTGAGCCATAAGCGGAAAATCATTGGCAATGGTGGACTTGGAAGATTCATAAAAGAGCGGAAATCCGATTTGCTTACAGATGTCAGCCACACGTTCCATCATAGCATCCCCATCCTTGTAAGGGCCACCGGTATCCACCACCGCCCAGCCCCACAGCCCCGTTTTTTCAATACGCGGAGGCAGCTCAACCATACGGGTAATACACTCCTTATCAGGGCCGTCAATACGGCAAACACTCAGCACCACTTGGCGTTCGCGGGCAGTGGGCAATGCCGGTTTGCCGAAGTAGGGATTGGAACCATGCTTAGCCAAAGGATACTCCGCGCCCAAAAGCATCAGCTCGGAATCCAACGCAGCGGCATTGAGCGGAATACCATTCCCCGGCAATTTTCCGTTGACAGGTTCTTCCTTAATGCGCAAGGGCAAATCCGGCATAAGCACCATGGCACGTACACGCTGCCCCGCCCCTTGCTGCCCGGCAGGCCATATGAGGCCACGGCTCTGCCCCAACGCCATCAGCGGAAACTTTATCTTGGCATCATAATCCGCGCGGGTAATATCTCCGCGCCCCACACCATAAAGCGGCAAACAATTGTTACGAGGTATGGCTCGCAGATTGCAATAGCGTTGCGCGGTTTCGCGGCTCAGTTTGCTGTCCGCATTGTACACAACAACCAGCTCCTGCGGTTCTAAGGCGAACGCACAGCAGCATACCAGCATGATAAGGGTGATGAGCTTCTGCATCTCCTCCGCATTTTAATCTCGGTCTTTCAGCATGTCAAACACAAACAACGTCACCCACTCCGCAACCGCCGAACACCGGCAACAACAGCTGAAAAGTGCGTGCGCGGTAAATTATGCCATAAAAGCGCTTTGAACAAAGAGAAAAGATGTGCTATCATAAGGGGGTAAAAGTTATGGACACACCGAAAAATTACTACATACCCACCGTCATAGAAAAAACGAGCCAAGGGGAGAGAGCGTACGACATCTACTCACGCTTGTTGCTTGACCGCGTCATCTTTTTAGGCACGGAGATAGACGACACCGTGGCGAATTCCGTTATTGCACAGCTGCTTTTCCTGCAAATGACGGATCCGAAAAAGGACATCCACATCTACATCAACTCACCGGGTGGATCCGTAACTGCCGGCTTGGCTATTTACGACACGATGCAATTCATCTCATGCGACATCAACACCTACTGCATCGGCATCGCGGCTTCCATGGCCTCGGTATTGCTTGCAGCGGGCACCAAAGGCAAGAGATTTTGCCTGCCGAACTCCCACGTCATGATTCACCAAGTACGTGGCGGCGCCCAAGGCACAGCAGCCGATGTAGAGCGCACCATCAACTTCATGTTCAGCTTGGATAAAAGACTCACCGGCATTCTGGCCAACCACACTGGCAAGGATTTTGACACGGTGAAAGCGGACCAAGACCGCGATAAGTACATGACTGCCGAAGAATCCATGGCCTATGGGCTGGTTGACCGCATCCTGACGCATAAACCCGAAATCACTAAAAAGTAAACAGGTTACACCATGGCAAGGAAAATGAATCGACAGTGCGCGGCGTGCCACACGCCGGAAGGCCCCACTTGGCCGGTACTGACATGGAACGGCCTGGATTTGTGCTTCAGCTGCATTGAGGACATGGTGCACAAAATGTTCCAGGAGCCGATGGGCGACCAAGCAGCGGACCACATGCTCATGCACATCCGCGAAACCCACCCGTGGATTCTGCCGCAAGAGAAGACGGACGACTCCGCCGTACTGGAAGTAGAACTCAAGAAGCAGGCAGACCTGCCCACCCCGGCAGAAATGCACGCACAGCTGGATAACTACGTCATCGGCCAGGATTTAGCCAAACGTACCCTTTGCGTAGCAGTCTACAACCACTACCTGCGTTTGCGCCAGGCCAAGAGCGATGACGGCACGGAAATCGAGAAAAGCAACATCTTGCTTGCCGGCTCCACCGGCTCCGGCAAAACACTGCTGGCCAAAACCTTGGCTCGCATACTGGACGTACCGTTCTGCATTGTAGATGCCACAACACTGACCGAGGCAGGATACGTGGGTGAGGACGTGGAGAACATTGTGCTGCGCCTGTTGCAAGCGGCAAACATGAATGTGGCCAAAGCTGAGCGAGGCATCATTTATGTAGATGAAATCGACAAAATCGGGCGCAAGACACAAAACGTCAGCATCACCCGCGATGTCAGCGGCGAAGGCGTGCAACAAGCCCTGCTCAAGATAGTGGAGGGCACAGAATGTAACATACCGCCAAAAGGAGGCCGCAAGCACCCGAACGAGGAGTACATCCGCGTCAATACGGAGAACATCCTCTTCATCTGCGGTGGCGCATTCGTGGGCTTGGAAGGCATTATCCGCAAACGCATCGGCTCCTCGGCCATGGGATTTGCCTCCATTGAAGAAGACCGCGATACCAAGGAGTACACGGAGGAAGAAGTACTGGCCAAAGCCATGCCGGAAGACTTTTTCATGTTCGGCATGATACCGGAGCTGATGGGTCGATTGCCGATATTTGCACCGCTCACCACCCTGACGGAGGAGCAGCTTATCAAACTGCTGACAGAGCCGAAGAACGCCTTGGTGAAGCAGTATGAGAAGCTGTTGGGGATGAACGGAGTAAAGCTAATAATCGAAGAAAATGCGTTACGCGCCATGGCAAGGCAAGCCATCGAGCGCGGCACAGGTGCCCGCGCTCTGCGCGGCATATTCGAGCGCATCATGCTCGACATCATGTACCACGTACCCAGCGACAAGAGCATTGCATCCGTTACCATCACGGAGGATTGCGTACTGGGCAAAGGCGAGCCGAAAATTGCCCGCAAAAAAGAGAAGAAAACCACTGCTGCCAAGCGCAACAAAAAATAAATCATGTTGGTATTGGGGATAGAATCCAGCTGCGATGAAACAGCTGTGGCACTCATCGAGGAAACTCCGGGTGAGCAGCAACCACGCGTGCTCAGCTCCGTTATTTCCACACAAATTCCCCTGCACCGTCTGTACGGCGGTGTTATACCGGAACTGGCATCGCGCAACCACTCCACCAACCTGCCGGGCGTGCTGAAGGAAGCACTGGAAAAAGCCGGGCGCAGCATCCGTGAGGTGGATGCCTTTGCCAGCACAGCAGGTCCCGGGCTGGTGGCAGCCCTGCTGGTAGGCAACACCGCAGCCAAAGCCTTGGCGCTGGCTGCGGGCAAACCGTTTGTGGCAGTCAACCATCTGGAGGGGCACATGCTCTCCCCCTTCATCACCCACCCGGGTGGGTTGGTGCCACATTTGGGCTTAGTGGTATCCGGCGGGCATACCCTCATCATCAACGTACAAGGCAGCGGGAATTATGAACTCATAGGGCGCTCTCGCGATGACGCAGCCGGTGAGGCTTTCGACAAGGTTGCCAAGATGCTGGATTTGCCCTACCCCGGAGGACCGGAAATTGACAAGCGCGCCGAACAGGGAGACCCTACCCGTTTTAAGTTCCCTCGCCCAATGATGCATGAAAGCCATTTGGACTTCTCGTTTTCCGGCCTGAAGACAGCAGTACTCTACACCTTACCGAAGCTGGTGCCAAGCGGCAACCCCAATGATTTGGATGAGCAAACCATGTGCGACCTCTGCGCCGGAGTCCGCCAAGCCATCATCGACGTATTGATACACAAAGCCATGCGCGCGCTCAAACAGACAAGGCACCGTGTACTTGCGGTTTCCGGTGGCGTTTCCTGCAACAGCGCACTGCGCCGCCAACTGGCAGAACGCTGCAAGCGTGCTCGCATTGAGCTCATACTGCCCCCCAACAGCCTGACCACCGATAACGCCGCCATGATTGCCTTTGCCGGCTTACTCCGTGCTCAAGCCGGGGATTTTTCGTCACTGGACACGCCTGTGGATCCGAATCTGAAACTCGCCGGGGCTCAAACCCGCGCATAATCAACCATCTTCCACACCACGCATGAGCCTGCGCGACAAATTGGTAGAAATACTCCCCTCCCTTTTACCCGCCCGCGAGGAGGACGCTATTAAAGGCACGGAGCTGATAGCTCGAGTGCGCGCCGTACTGGGGGATGCGTACTCCGACCGCTCCCTGCGCTCTCAATTCTCATTCATAGCCTTGGAGGAGGACTCATGCTTGGCACGCGTTCCCAATGGTCAAGGTTACTACCTGCGTGGGGAAGAAGCACCATACTCTCTGCACAACATGTTTGAGAGCGAGGAAGAGGCAAGCCGCGACGGGCAATCCCCACTCCATAAAGCGCTGGCACTGGCCGTGCGCTTGTACGACACCGCCGGACTGGGCGTTTTTGTATACCCGGTGGAAGAGGAAGAAAGTTGGGGGCATCCGGATTTGGTAGCCGTACAATGGCCGGCAGGCTCACCGGATGCTACGGGAGCCTACATCATCTCACCGGAGGCGCCGCCCGCTCACCCGCACATGCGCGCAGTCTGCGTATGCGTTGCAACGGATGCAGAAAACTGCCGCCGTGCGTTCTTCCGTGCTCTGGCATGTGGCATGTGGGCACAAGAGACGGAGTTACTCATCATAGGAGAACAACCGGACACACCGGATGAGCTCTGCGCCTTGGCTGCCATGTACGGGGTCGGGGTGCGCGTACTTACGGCGGATGTTGAGGTGCCGAACAGCCTACCACGAGCGGATGAAATCTTCCGCGCGGAATCCGCAGATGCGCGGGATTTGCTGTCAGAACTGCCGCTGAACACATTAGCCCACCCGCGCCATAAAGCCCCCACGGAACAATGCATAAACAGCATGCCGGATACCGCTGCTGCCCGACACTGGGCTGAAAGTTGCATCGAAAAAGGACGCATTGAGCCTTACGAAATGAGAGTAGCCGTCAACTAATAAACCGCAATCCATGGCAAAACGCAAACCAGGCATCATCGGGTACGGCATTCGCATTGCATTGCTGCTGGCAGGCATTTTTTACACCCTGAAAGCCCTGTGGAGCATGTGCCTTACCGTCATGTTCGTGCATGAAGCAGTAACGCTCCCCGCTGTGGTGACGGATATTCGACAACGTAGTTTTCAAAGCAATACGGAGGCACTCAGCAACGGCAATCTTTCCACCGCCGGAGATACCGCATACCTTCCCATCATCACCTTCACGCTTCCGTGCGGCATCTCCTTTGCTCGTTTTGAAACCACCATCCCGGATAATACCCCCTACACCATCGGGCAGCAGGTGGAAGTCATCACCTATCCGTACAACCCCAATGCCCCGGAAAACTCCACTTGGCAACCGGAGGCTGTACGCCTGAACAAGGCCAAATTCTTATGGGGCGGGGATGCACTGTTACTGCTGTTCGGGCTTACACTGGGCAGCATTGGCTGGCTGTTGCTCCCCCACCGCCCCAAAGCCCCTAGGCAAAAGGAGGCACCGTCATCCCGAGCACCCAGACAGGCTCCCCGCAAAACCACCGCACCACAGCAAGCGGAGGAAGACCCGCCTTTCACGCTTTCTGCCGAGGAGCCACCCCCTCCCAAGAAAAAACGTGCACCGCGCAAAAAGAAAGCAACGGAAGGCACGGATGGTGCCGCAACGCCCCCGAAAAAGAAAAAAAGCGGCACGGCAAAACCACGTAAGAAGAAATCGGATGCAGCGCCGAATTGAATGCAAATTGCTCGCATAATTGCGAGAAGTGGCAAATACGGCTTGACAGAAAAGCGCACAGATGGTAATCTGGGTTTGCGGTCAAAGACACCGTGAATGTATATTGCCATGTCAACAGAACTTCCCAGCAGAGCGAGGGTGCTGCATAGTGCAGCGCGAGTGGTTATTGTAGCCTCCACATACAATGAAAAATACACCACTGCACTGCTGGACAATTGTTTGGCAGAGCTGGAAGAGTGTGGGAGCCATATTCAAGTGGAGGTAGTCCGTGTTCCGGGAGCTTTTGAAGTACCGGTAACGGTGAAGCGCAGCGTTGTGCGCAGCAATGCGGGCAATGAACCGGACGTTGTGATTGCGCTGGGAGTTATTTTGCGAGGAAGCACCGCCCATGCAGACCTGATTGGCGAGGCTATCACCACCCAGTTACTTTCCATCTCCTGCGACACCTTAGTACCGGTTATTCATGAGGTATTACTGCTTAACGATGAGCAGCAAGCATTCGCCCGCTGCATAGCCTCCACACTTAATCGCGGGCGCGAGGCTGCTCGTGCAGCTGTAGCCATGCTCAACATGCTGGAGGAAAACAATGAGCTGCACAGCATGAACCGTCGCGCAGCCAATGTGGACAAACTCGGTTCTTTCTATCACTGATTAACCTTTTTTTTCGCACATGATTAACAAAAGTAAAGTACGCCAGGCAACCCTGAATATGCTGTATGCAGTGGAAGAAAACGGGGGCACATTGGAGAACTTCGATTCCGATCTTTTTTGGCGAATCACGCAAGAAAAAGAAACGGATCACTTCCGTACAGCCTTAGCCAAGGCTCTGGTTCATGCCACGCGCGCATCCGTTGACTCTCAGCGCTTGCTGGAAACCCGCATTGAAGCGGTTCTCAACACCATGCACGGCGATATGACGGCGGCTTCCTTGGTGGAGGACATCGAGCGCCTGCAAAAACGCTCCGCAGAGTTTGAATCCGCCCTTGCAGCCATGCGCTATTGCATTAAAGACAAACGCCAAGACACAACCGACGGCTTGGAGAAATGCAGCAGATTCGTCATGGATTTGGCCGTTATCGTTGAGGGACTCGGCAGGGAATTGATGCCCAAATTCGAGGATTTTCCGGCATACCGAGCCAAGCTTGATTCCCTGCGCTCCGCCATTATGCGCCGTGGCAAACAAATGGCTCTCTGTGCAGCCATGCGCACTCCGCTTGCCCTGAAGGACCAAAATGAGTACGTGGGATTGGTACGCTGCGCGGAAATGCTTGATGAGCTGCGCCCCCAAGCAGAAAAAATGGCACTTGCCATCATTGCTAAGCGCGATGAATATGAGCAAAAACTGACCACACTGCTGCAAAACTACTCCACGGCCCGTATGGATGTGGTGGATAAGTGCATCATTTACCTCTCATTTTATGAGATGGAGGTCAACAAGCTGGACATTCCCATCGTGGTATCGGAGGCCACCGCTTTGGCGGACGCCTACTCCGGCGGCAAGAGCGCGCCGTTTATCC
The DNA here is from genome assembly GCA_017415995.1 of Akkermansia sp. Classification (GTDB taxonomy): domain Bacteria; phylum Verrucomicrobiota; class Verrucomicrobiia; order Verrucomicrobiales; family Akkermansiaceae; genus Akkermansia. The sequence goes on from JAFQDN010000052.1 coordinate 16,137, forward strand.
ACGGCATCATTTCCGCTGCAAGTAAAGCCTGAACACCGACACCACCATGGCTAACTTCTTTACACGATTGATTGACAAGTTCCTGGGGGAACCGGAAATAGATTGGGATGAGCTGGAAGCCGACCTAATTTCAGCAGACATCGGCGCCAAGCGAGTCATCCCCCTGATAGAGGAGCTGCGCCGGCGTAACGAGCAAGATGCTTGCGACATTGCAGACTACATTAAAGCCCAGCTGCGTTCCGCATTCCCGGCTGAGCTTCCCGCGTTGCCCACCCCGGAAAACGGCAAGCCTTGCGTGCTGATGATGGTAGGCGTCAACGGCGCGGGTAAAACAACCACCAGCGCAAAACTGGCGTACCACCTCCAAAAACAAGGCTATAAGGTGTTACTTGCCGCGGCGGACACCTTCCGCGCAGCAGCCGTAGAGCAGTTGGAGAGCTGGGCTACACGCCTGAATGTGCCCATGTACAAAGGCAATCCCAACCAGGACCCGGCCTCCGTGTGTTATGAGGCTCACACCAGAGCGCTCAATACAGGCGTAGACTATGTGATATGCGACACCGCAGGCCGCCTGCACACCCGCCACAACCTCATGGAAGAGCTGTCCAAAATACGCCGTTCCATAGCCAAGCAAGATGCCACAGCCCCGCACGCCTGCTATTTGGTGGTAGACGCCACCACGGGAGGCAATGCCCTGATGCAAGCCATGGAGTTCCACAAAGCCACCCCGCTGGATGCGGTGGTCATTACCAAGATGGACGGCTCCGGCAAAGGCGGTGTAGCCGTTGCCATACAGGATGAGCTGCACATCTCCCCCGTTATGCTCGGTGTGGGAGAAGGCAAGGACGACTTGCTGAAGTTTGATGTCAAACAGTACGTCAACAGCATTCTCTAATCCATATGAATAGCTCCTGTCTGTTGGGTTTCACCGCTGATGAGTTGCGTTCCCTGGTTACAAACTTGGGAGAAAAGCCTTTCCGTGCCAAGCAACTCCAAGAGTGGATTTGGAAACACCGAGCAACAGACTTTGAGCAAATGACTAACTTGCCCCCTGCTCTGCGCTCTCGTTTGGCAGAGCAATACACACTGCGCCCGTTGCAGGTGGTAGAAGTCAGTGAAAGCAGTAAAGGTGCCACGCGCAAGTTCTTGTCGCGCATGCAGGACGGCCACTTGGTGGAGTCCGTCATCATCCCGGCGGCTGTCGGGAGGGGCGGTGCTCACAGTGACCGCATTACCCTGTGTGTTTCCTCTCAAGTGGGCTGTGCCTTCGGCTGCAAATTCTGCGCCAGTGGCCTGCTGGGGCTTACACGCAACCTCACCACCGCAGAAATCGTGGGACAAATAGTGGCAGCGGAGGAAATAAGCGGGGAGCGGGTAGACAATCTGGTATTCATGGGAATGGGAGAGCCCTTGGCCAACATGGATAACTTACTGCCGGCGCTCACCCTCATTATGGATCAGCAAGCCCTCAACATCGGAGCGCGCCACATTACCATTTCTACCTCCGGCAACGTACCCGGCCTCAAGCGTCTGGCAGCCTTCGGCAAGCCCCTGCGCTTGGCTGTCTCATTACACGGCGCGGAAGATGAAGTCCGCTCCCGAGTCATGCCCGTAAACCGCAAATGGCCACTCCGTGAGCTGATTCCGGCGCTGAAAGAATGGAATAAAACGGGCAAGCACAAAATCACGCTGGAATACATCCTCATCCAAGATGTCAACGCCATGCTGCCGGAAGCCTCTAAACTGGCAAAAATTGCCCATGAGCTCAATGCCAAGGTCAACCTCATTCCTTACAACACCGTGGAAGGATTGCCTTGGGTACGCCCGAGTGAGGCAGACTGCCGCACGTTCTGCAGCATCCTCATCAACAAGGGAATTCCCGTCACCATGCGTTACGAAAAAGGGCATGACATCAATGCAGCCTGCGGACAACTCCGTCTCCGACGTGAAGGACAAAATAAGCAGAAGCAGGACTGAACCTGCTTCCGCTTATTATATACCGCCGATTCCGGCAGGCAATCACTTAATATCCACTAGGTTAAGAGAGCGCAGGTAGGCACGCTGTTTGCATTTGCGATGAAGGGAAAATAACCCGCAAACGCCCAGCAGAATAACGACGCCCGCAACACAGTGGGGAACAAGGCTGCCATCCGGATTATTGAACAGCACTGCCTCCTCCGGATTGTCGGGATTCACATAACAGGTAACATTTTGCACCACTTGGTACTCATCACCGAACGACATCAAAGCCCTTACATCCTGATTCTCATAGACCCCCATATCAGCAGACATGTGTTCTTCCCCCCCGACCTCATATACGAATGAACCTCTCAGGCTCAACTCAGAAATCGCACCTTCATGTTTTGTTTCCGTGATGTTGCTGATGGTCAATAAGGCGGGAGTGGCTTTCCAATTTTTGACGGCATTGGCTTTTTGATAAGAAGAGCAAATAAAATATCCGGCACCACCTATCATACCGCACAGCATCAACAGGGAAATGACCACGCAGATGAAATGGGTAAACGGGCCTCGCTTTCGCAGTTTCTCCTCCTCCTTGTCAAAACAGTAAACAGGTACCATCTTTGCACCGGGATACTTGTTGAGCAGCTTCTCGGCCTCGAATTGATAGGCATACGGTCCGTCAACTTTATCTGTTCCATTATGTACAATGTAATATTCTATATTCATAACATGCATTATATCAGGTTCTGATGTTACATGGACGATCCCCCGTACCGTTTTGTTCACTCTTTTTTTCAGGTTTCACGACATTAAGATTAGTCGCGGTGTAAATTAAGGAAAAAAAAGATTGAACAAAAATCCGTTTGAAAGAGTCCTCACAACAGAAGACCATAACAGGGCCGATTTCCAAACAAACAAAAAGCATAACATCATGAAACTCACCAAAACTCTCAAAACGCTCGCGCTTGCACTGGTTGCAACACTTTCTATGGGAAGCATTGCAGATGCCGGATGTGGCTGGACCGGAACATTCAGCGGGGCTCCGACCTCCAAAACGGTACCGCAGTCCTATAAATATGTGGTTAATGCCATCAACAATAACAACGCATGCCGCACCGGTGCCTTCACCACATACGGAGCGGCAATAGCCGTTAGCGGACACAGCCAGTACGCCTATTCAAACATTCCGCAAGGCTTACTTAACACCTTGAAGGAGGCAGAAAGTTACGGACACAGAATCTCCGACATCCACATTACGGAATCCGGAAAATACATAGTCATCTTTGCAGACAACGCCTTCAGCGGAGTCGGTGCACCGCAGGGAATGTATGATAGCATTGCAGAGATTCGCGGCAAACGGGACACCATCTTATCCGCCTGTTTCAATGACTACGGTGAATACATCATCGTTACCGAAGAAACCATTTACTACAGCTTACGGAACGGGGGAGAAAACTACCTCCGCCGAGCACGGGCGGAATACGGCACCATCCTCCATGCCAGTATGACCAATAACTCCGCCGTATTCTGCTGTGCAAACGGGGTATACCTCATGAATGCTCCCACCAATCTGAAACAGGGGCTTAACAGCGTCAACTTCATTCCCCGTGTCGTTAAATATACGGATCAGGGAGCCTACCTCATAACAGACGGCGTCAGTACATATTATTATTGGCTCTGAGCCACTTGGGCAAATATCAACATGTACAACCTGAAAGTTCGGAGCGTTATGCGTTCCGAACTTTCATATTTTCCAACGCATAACAAAAGCTCAATTTTCAGACAGCCAAGCGACAAAGCGCTCAGCCCAAGCTTTGGAAATACCGGGGAGTTGAGCAATATCAGCAGCGGAGCGAGCGCGAATCCCGGGAAGAGTATGGAAACGCGCGAGGAGGAGTTCCTTGCGCTTGGGAGTCATACCGGGGAAGGCATCGAGTTTACTTTCGCGCACGCGTTTGCGCACCAGCAATTCATTATAGTTGTTGGCGAATCGATGCGCCTCATCGCGCAGGCGTTGCAGCAGTTTTAGCGCCCCGCAGTCTTTGTCTAACGCCAATGGCTTGCTTTCATGCGGGAAAAACACTTCTTCATCCCGCTTGGCCAAACCGATAACGGGCATATCTGCCAAACCGACCTCTTCCAGAACCTGTACCGCAGTAGCAAGCTGCCCTTTACCACCATCCACAACCACCAAGTCCGGCACGGTAATGGGTGCCTTTCCCTCGGCACTGAGTAACTTCAGCCACGCGTAAGTTCCCATGGAAGCAGGTTTGTCGAAAAGTGCGCTGCTCTCATGAACAATACGCGAATAACGTCGGCGTACTACCTCCAGCATGCTGGCAAAATCATTCTGTCCATCCACACCGCGGATGCGGTAGCGGCGGTACGCCTTATTATCAGGTTTCCCGTTTGTAAACCGCACCATCGACGCGACAATATGATTGTCTGATAGGTTCGAGATATCAAAACATTCCATGATGGTAGGCGGTTCCGTCATACCAAGAGCAGCACCGAGCTCAGCTAGGTCCTGCTCCGGATTGACAGTCCCCGGCAACTCCGGTGTTCCGCGTGTAAAACGACGGGCAGGCTCCAATGTTTTGAGGATATTTTCACGAATATCACGCAATCGGGCGGCTCTCTCAAAATCCAAAGCCTCGGAAGCCTCCATCATTTCGCGAGTCAGCGCATCGAGGTGTTCTTTGCGCGCACCTCCCTCCAGCAATGCCAGAGCAGCATCGAACTGAGCACGGTACTCTTCCTGCGACACACGGCCTATGCAGGGAGCGGAGCATTGCCGAATCACATCATCATGACAATGGCGGTACTGCTCTTCTCCGGGGTGGCGACATGTACAGGTACGCAGCCGGAAACGGTGGTTCAGCCACTCCACCGTCTCTTTCAATGCCGTTGAATGCACAAAGGGGCCTATGTAACGAGCACCATCGTCCTTGCGCATGCGAACCAAAGAAAAACGCGGTAATGCATCCTGCCGGGATGCCCGCAACAACAGGTAACGTTTGTCATCTCGCAGCTGTACATTATAATGCGGTCGGTACTCCTTGATGAGCTTTTGTTCCAAAATCAGAGCCTCCTGATCATTACGAACCTCATAATAATCAAAATCTTCGATAGAGGCTATCAATGCTCGGGTCTTACCATTTTCCAGCGTTGCTCGTGATGGTGAAAAATAATTGCTCAGGCGGCGTTTCAAATCCTTGGCCTTACCCACATAAATAATGCCCCCGCCGTCGCCTTTCATCAGATACACGCCGGGGCGGTGCGGACTCTTTCGCCATTTTTCCTTCAAATCCACCTTTGCCATGCCTTCATTATACCACCCTACACCATTTTCGCAATCATACGCCTTGTCATGTTACAAGAGTCACGTTATATCCTTAAACATCAATTAATCCGCATTTTCCGGCATGCCCATCGCGTTATCTTTTTTTCCGGCTGCAAAATAGCTGAAAGAAAAATAAATTAGAATAATTCCTAGAATCTTTACAAATTTGCTTGACATTTGAAGATATGGCGGCATAATGGGGCGAGAGATACAGCATCTAGTGGTAGCCATGAACATACGGAAGAGAAACGGGCAAAAGGTCGCGTACGAGCGAGAAAAGATAGAGCGAGTGATACGGCTCGCATTTGAGAGCGTGGGGATGAGCGACACGGAGGGGGAAGTATCGCGCTTGGCAATGAGTATCGAATCGAGCCTACGCTCCCACGGAGGTGAGACCGTAGCAGTGGAAAGCATACAAGACCAAGTGGAAGAGAGCCTGATGGTAGCCGGGCATTATGAGGCAGCGAAGCGTTTTATACTGTACCGCAACGAGCGCAGCAGGGCACGCGTGGCGAGGGAGCAATTACAGCAGCATTTCAGCGATAAGCCGGCGCTGGATGCTGTGCTCAAAGCAATACAACAGGAGTTTCCCGAAGAAGAATACGGATTGTCACAGCTTACAGCCAAGTTCCGCACCTTCAGCAAAGACGGCCAAAACGAAGACACAGCATTGAGCTGCCTGATAAAGGCCGCAGCCGAGCTGACAACGAGAGATGCCCCACGTTGGGAAATGATAGCAGCTCGGTTTTGGCTGCTGAGATTCCGTAAAAAGCTTGCAGAATACGAGGCGGAGGCCGGCATTTGCAACCTGTACGATAAAATCAACCATCTTACTAAAGAAGGCGTATACGGGGAATACATCCTGAAACACTACAGCAGGTCTGAGATAGAATCCTTTGAGGCTTTGACAAACCATGAGCGCGACAAGTTGTTCAACTACTCCGGCTTGGAGTTACTGCATGGGCGCTACCTCATCCGCACTCGTGCAGGACGCGTATTGGAAACTCCGCAAGAGATGTTCCTCGGTATAGCCATGCACTTGGCCATGAATGAAAAAGAAAACCGCAGCACATGGGTAAAACGTTTTTATGACATGCTCAGCACGCTGAAAGTAACCATGGCTACACCAACGCTTGCGAATGCACGCAAGCCATTCCACCAGCTTTCATCCTGCTTCGTCGACACCGTACCGGACAGTCTTGAGGGCATTTACCGCAGTATTGATAACTTTGCACAAGTCAGCAAATACGGTGGTGGCATGGGGCTTTACTTCGGCAAGGTACGGGCATGCGGAAGCGCCATACGCGGATTTCCCGGGGCGGCCGGCGGAGTCATACGCTGGATACGTTTAGCCAATGACACGGCAGTAGCCGTGGACCAACTGGGAGTACGCCAAGGCGCAGTCGCCGTGTACCTGGATGCCTGGCACCGCGACCTTCCGGAGTTCCTCTCACTGCGCACCAACAACGGAGATGACCGGCTGAAAGCGCACGATGTATTCCCGGCTGTATGCTATCCGGACTACTTTTGGCAACAGGCTCGCGATAATATAGAGGGAGACTGGTACATGATGTGCCCGCACGAGGTACAAAGCATCAAAGGTTATGCCTTGGAGGACAGCTACGGAGAAGAATGGGAACAACGCTACCTGAGCTGCATAGCGGATTCCCGCATTCACAAACGAGTTGTCCCCATCAAAGACATCATCCGCCTCATCCTCAAAAGTGCGGTGGAAACCGGAACGCCTTTTGTATTTAACCGAGACCTCGTCAACAGAGCGAATCCTAACAAACACCAAGGCATCATCTATTGCAGTAACCTCTGCACCGAAATCGCACAGAACATGAGTGCCATTGAGAGCCTCAGCCAACAAGTCACCACGGTAAACGGCGAGCAGGTGGTCGTCACCACAACCAAACCGGGAGATTTTGTGGTGTGCAACTTGGCAAGCTTGTCGCTGGGGCGCATTAATGTACAAGATGCTGCCGAAGTTGCAGAAATTACCCGCAGCGCCGTGCGCGCTTTGGACAACGTGATTGATCTCAACTTCTACCCCCTTCCCTACGCGGAAATCACCAATCGCGGATACCGCCCCATTGGGCTGGGAGTCAGTGGCTACCACCACATGTTAGCAAAAGCCGGCATACGCTGGGAAAGCGAGGAGCACCTGCAATTTGCAGACAAGCTTTTTGAGCAAATAAACCACGCGGCCATCAGTGCAGCTTGTGATACCGCTGCGGAAAAGGGCGCCTATGCCCATTTTGAGGGGAGTGAATGGCAAACCGGCCGCTATTTTGAGCGCCGCAACTACACCGCCCCGCATTGGCAAGAGCTGCGTGAGCGTGTGGCAACACTCGGTATCCGAAACGCCTACCTACTGGCCGTTGCGCCTACCAGCAGCACAGGCATTATTGCCGGTACTACCGCCGGTATAGATCCGGTTATGAAACTCTTCTTCTTGGAGGAAAAGAAGAACGGGCTCATGCCCCGCGTAGCACCTGAGTTATCTATTGACACCCTTTGGTACTACAAAAGTGCACATAAAATTGACCAACGCTGGTCCGTGCGTGCGTGTGGCATACGCCAACGCCACATCGACCAAGCCCAGAGCATGAACCTGTACATAACCAACGAATACACCCTCCGCCAAATCCTCAACCTTTACATCCTCGCATGGGAGTGCGGGGTGAAAACCGTCTATTACATCCGTTCCAAGAGCCTCGAAGTAGAAGAATGTGAATCATGTGCCAGTTAACCCGCAGACCACTGTTTAACCCACAGGGCGATGCCGATGTGCTCGCCCGCCGCATCATCAACGGCAATACCACCAACCTCAACGACTTCAACAATATGAAGTACGCTTGGGTAAGCGGCTGGTACCGCCAAGCAATGAATAATTTTTGGATTCCGGAGGAAATCAACCTCTCGGCAGACGTACGGGATTACCCCAAACTCAGCCCGGCAGAGCGCCGCGCGTTTGACAAAATCCTTTCTTTTCTCGTCTTTTTGGACAGCATCCAAACGGCAAATCTCCCCTCCGTAGGGGAATACGTAACGGCCAATGAAGTGAACCTTTGCCTGTGTATTCAAGCCTTCCAGGAAGCCGTGCACAGCCAGAGCTACAGCTACATGCTGGATACCATCTGCGAGCCGCAGCAACGCACAGACGTGCTTTACCAATGGAAAAACGATGAACACTTACTGCGCCGCAACACGTTCATCGGCAACTTGTACAACGAGTTTCAGCAAAACCGCACACCGCAGAATTTTGCCCGCACACTGGTAGCCAATTTCATCTTGGAGGGCATCTACTTTTACAGCGGTTTCATGTTCTTCTACAACCTCGGACGCAACAACAAGATGCCCGGTTCAGCCCAGGAAATCCGCTACATCAACCGTGATGAAAGCACCCACCTCTGGCTCTTCCGCAATATCATACGTGAACTGCAACGCGAACAACCGGAACTCTTTACACCCGAGCTTACGGAGGAATACCGAGCCATGATACGCGAAGGTTGCGAGCAGGAAATTGCTTGGGGCTGTTATGTCATCGGCAATGATATTCCGGGGCTTTCCACCGGTATGATTACGGATTACATACGCTACTTGGCAAACCGCCGCTGCATGGACCTCGGCTTTGCCCCGCTTTACGATGGCTATGATACAGAACCGCCATCCTGCTCATGGGTCTCGCAATACAGCAATGCAAACCTCATCAAGACAGACTTCTTTGAGGCTCGCTCCACAGCATACGCCAAAAGCACCGCCCTTGTAGATGACCTCTGATGCCGACTGCCGTACGCTGCCACAGGTCAACGAGAAGCAAACTCACGCGCAAGCTCAATGTAGCCGAGCGCGTGCCGGTAATTTTGCTCCTCCACCTCGGGAGAAAGTGTTTTAACGACTTTAGCCGGAGAGCCGAGCACCAAGCTGTGAGGCGGAATAACCGTTCCCTTCGTTACCAAAGCATGGGCTCCGACAATGGAACCATGCCCGATAACGGCACCGTCCAACACTACAGCCCCCATACCGATGAGGCATTTATCCTCAACCGTACAGGCATGCAACGTAACACAATGGCCGACAGTCACATACTCTCCCAAACGGCAACCGAGTTCGTAGTCCACATGCAAACAGCAGTTATCCTGCACATTGCTGCCACGGCCGATGCAAATGCCACTTACATCCCCACGCACAGTCGTATTATACCAAACGGAGGCCGCCTCCTCCACCACAACATCCCCGATGACATCCGCACTCCCTGCAATGAAAGACGGGTTATTCAGGCGGGGCATCAGTCCTCGAAATTGCTCAATTGCCATGGGATGACCCTAGCATAATTATCATCATAATGCAAGCTTTTAATCTCAAATTTAAGCTTGTCAATGGCATAAAAATATGATAGCATGTGGCGCACTCATGATTACTGATTCTCAAGCACTCTTTGAATGGAAGCAGCGAGCAACGGCGCAGCCGCAAGGGCGTACCGTGCTGGATTTGGAGGCCGACAGCCTACACCGCCACCGTGAGAAGCTGTGCCTGATTCAATATGCAGATACGGATGGAGTAGCCATCATAGACCCCTTGGCCATAGAGGACATGCGTATGTTCACCCTGTGGCTGGAAGAGGCAGATGTGTGGATGCACGGGGCTGACTACGACATGAGCCTGCTGCAAAATGCCTACGGAGTGCTGCCGCACATGATACTTGACACCCAAATAGCTGCACGCCTGCTGGGGTTCCGCCAATTCGGTCTGGCTGCCTTGGTGGAACATTTTTACGGCATCAAGCTCAGCAAAAAGAATCAGAAAGCAGACTGGGGAATGCGCCCCATGCCAAACGAGATGAAAGCATACGCCCAAGGTGATGTGAAGTACATGCTCGGCATGGCTGACAAACTGGTGGAAGCCCTGAAAGACAAAGGTCGCTACGAGTGGTTTTTGGAGAGTTGCGCCCACAATTTGGAGCGAGGACGCGAGCGTTTTGAATCCACAGATGCGGAGCCATGGAAAATCAAAGGCAGCGGTAAATTTAACCGCCGTGGTTTAGCAGCCCTGCGCACACTCTGGCAGTGGCGTGACAGCGAAGCCGCAGCATGGGATAAACCGTCTTTCATGGTATGCTCCAATGATGATTTGCTGCGTTGGAGCCTTGCCCTGCAAGAGTTCCGCACCGTGCGCCCCAACCACAACTTCCATGCCCACCGAGCCACCAGATTCCGCAAGGCGGTGGAGCGATTCCAGTTGCTGGACGAGGAGGAATATCCCGCCCTGCCCAAACGCGAAAAACATGAGGTAGACCCCGATTTTGACGCAACACTGGAAACATGGACGGCCAAGCGCAATGCCATAGCCGAAGAACTGGATTTGGAGCCTACCATTATTGCCACTCGCTATCAGTTGGAAGCCATAGCAGCCCATCCGGAAAAAGGATTGGGGCACCTCATGAAGTGGCAGCAGGAACTGCTCGGCAAATAAAACACAACAGCTGTTTACGGTGTTGACGGAAAACCAGCATGTTCCCGTTCGGCATATCGTGCTGATATGCCTGCTTGCTTTTATCGGCAACTTATTCTGTAACCACTATTCACCTTTATTCTGCGCGCAGGGAGACCCGGATACAGCCATATTTTACATGACGGGCAAAGCTTGGGCGCACGGAATGGTGCCATACATTGATTTTGCGGATGTTAAAGGGCCACTGCTGATACTTTTGTACGGCGTGGGCTACCTCATCAGCCCGGACATGCAAATAGGCTGCTACCTGCTCTTTTCCGGATTCACGGCAGCAACACTGTATTATCTGTACAAGAGTGGCAGAGTGCTGGGATTAAGCCCGAACAAAGCTTTGGTGCTGTGCGCACTGGCCTTATTCGCTCTACTGGAACCCGAAAACCCGGGAGGGAGGGCTGAAAACCTGCAACACCCATTCATGGCGGCAATGTTGTACGGCCTACTGCTGCGCCTGCAAGTGCAACGGACAGCGGACGCCCATGCCCGCCGACAAGCAGAAAAAACAGCCGGCATAACCGCTGGTTTGTGCTTTGCCGCAGCCTTGCTGATAAAGTTCAACAACATTATACCCGCCTGTGCCGTTGCAGCCATCATTTTGTACCTAAACATCAGGGAAAAGAATATAAGGGGCTATTTGGCGGGGTTTTGTGCACGCTTTCTGATAGGCAGTGCCATACTGATTCTCCCGATTGTGGCATGGATGTGTTACCGAGGCTGCATGGGAGCCTGCATTGAAGTGTATTACCACATGAATGCCCTGACCGCCGGCAACGGCTTCCTGTTCGGCAACTCGGCAGATGTATTATTATGGAGAGCTTACCGCAATCTCCTGCAATGCCCGACGGGATTACCCTTCCTCACCTTTGCAACACTGCTGCTGCCGGGGCTGTTCGGGGAGAGAGACAAGAGGGAGCGCATGCTGCTCCTGCTATTCATAGCAGCATGCTACGTACCGAACCTGATAGCCCATACACCATATTACATGGTCGTGTGTGCTCCGTTGTTCTGCTTATGCGGCATCCCCCTCCTCAAAAAACTACCGGAGGGTGGGCGGTTTGCACAGGCAATACTGCTTCCCGGTATCCTTTTTGCCGTAATCACGCACAATGGCATGTGGAAGGACAGATGCACCATGCGCCTGCAACAAGCCCCCCATCATTCCGTGCTGCAAATAGAAGACATCCTTGCAACTGTACCATCTCCTCGCGTTATTTACTACTCCGGATTGGATGTAGGCTACGGCATGCGTGCCGGAGCGCTTCCGGGGAGCCGCTGCTGGTGCTGCCACAATGGGCTGCATGAACTCTGCCACCAATACCAACATGCTGACATCCGCAACGGGAATACGGACTTCATTATTTGCACCCACAGCATCCCCAATGAGCAAACATGTGAGTTCTTCCGAAATTGCGGATACTCCCAAGTCGGGCACTTCAGCACTCCCACGGAGGGGCCGGTCTGCATTTTCAGGAAAACGGAATGACGATAGCGTGTTTACTCCACTTTCAACTTACGGTAAACATGTTGCCATGCAACCTACACACCATCACCATGGCAATGATTCTGAGTAAATCAAGGCCATAATTTCTCGGATTCAACCGTGCTGCGGATGATGTGGCCATATCCGGGCCTTCCTTACCGGCTGTTCCAAATAGGGAAGCGCTTGCCATCCCACTGAACCGCTTGAATAGCCGTAGTGCCTCGGGGCACAATCAAATCCGTAGTAGCGTTATCCTCATGATTGAGTCCCCTGAGAGCCACACGCACCAAGCGCTTACCGTTGTAGCATTCAAAAGCAACGGCATTCTGCCACTTATCTGCCGGGATTGTCAGTATTCCGGAGGAAAAATCCGGCACATAATCCGGAGAAGGCTGCACAGGCAAACAATCTCGGTATATATGAACGCTGTTAACCGTAATGTAGTACAGCACGGAAGTGTCCGGCTTGGGATAACGGCGCATATGGGCTATGGCATCCTTACACATCTGCTCCGTGATGGTAACATGGTGGCTTTGATAATCCTCCACATAGCGATTCATGGGCGCCAAAATGCCGGTTTTCACAAAAAACTCGGACAAATCCAGCTGAGCGGCATCCGCAGCACGCGTGCAGAACTGCACGCGTAACGCTCCGTGAGGGGAATCCGCGGCATCCCGACGCGCCAAATCGAAAATATAGGGATAGAATTCCTCATTCCCCCGTGCGGCAACAAAATAAAGCTGCAACTGCCACAGCGGGCACACTGATACAAAGTGATCGCCCGTTCGCGGCCCCGGAACGGCCTTAACCCCGTAGTCGGGACCGGTCATGAATTGCCAGAGCTGGCGCCGCACCAAAGCCGCATTTACATAGCAATCAAAACGCCCGCCACGCATGGGCTTATCATACCCCATGATGGGCGTTTTTTCATGTTCCAGACGGCAGAAGTTCGGGTTAATTTTATAGCAACACCAAGCGGAGAAAATATTATTCGTCACCTCCTGAGAACCGGCCCACATCATCCCGGGACGGCACTGGTTAATATGCCCAAACTCATGCGCAATTGCCCAAACGGATTTTTTAAGGCTATCCACATTGGCAACCTCTTTCATGGCAGTGTTCACGTACGCCCCGCCAATGCCATCAGCATGCATGAATCCACGCCACTGCACACGCCCGAATATATGAGTACCGGGATGGCAGCCGTAGCGCTCCCAACCGAGTATATCCTGCTCCATTTTCAGCACGTCATCGTAAATGGCCACAAGCTCAGGCCCCCGTTCCGGGCATTGTTCCTGCAATCCGTCCACATTGTAAGCCAACTGAACTCGCTCACCGAGAATATCCAATATATTCCCACGAGCATTGGCCAGCAAACGCTTCCACGTAGTGGCATCATCATGCTGCGTGAAAACGCCATTAACATAACCGCCCTCTATGCGTACCTGCAATGCTGGCGCCGCTTGTGGCGTTGCAGAGCGATAATTGAAGTACGCCAAGCCCTGCACAGGAGCAGCAAACTCATTCACTCCCCCTCTGAGCGGCATCTCAGCGTGCCCGCCATCGCGGTCAAAATTATGAATAATCAGGCTGAGTCCCTGCGGAGCATCCTCCGGAAGCGTTATGCGCACCGTCTCGCCGGCGGTGTAAAAAATACCGGTCGGGTTTTCAAAAGCGGAATAGTTATTAGTACGCAAGCGTTCACGCACAAGCTCCTGCGGCAAATATGCACGGAAAACACGGTTGCGGTACGCCGCATCCGCATCTGCCACCTTGTTGAGTTGAGAATAATCCGTCCCCTGCGGAATCTCCGCAGTAGCCAATGGTGCAAACAACACGGAAAACGCAGCGGTTATCCAAACAAAGAGTTTCATAATCAATCAAAAAAAGGGTTAAGTTCATTTAAGCAAAACCTTGGCCTCGCCCGTAGCATAATCGGCAGCGGTATGACCCTGTTTATCCTTGGCATTTTTATCTGCCCCGGCATCCAGCAACATTTTAACAATAAACGTGTGCTTACATTGTGCAGCCAGATGCAGCAAGGGCAAATCGGCAAAGCGTTTATCATTCACATTCATTCCGGCCATGATGAACAGGTGCACGTAATCCGCTTTGCCTGCTCTGATTGCCATCACCACGGGAAATCCGTTCCGCTTGCCGTCCGGATTAAAGTTTACGGCCGAATAAGCCGGAATCAAAGCCTCTACCGCAGCACTGTTACGGCACCACACAGCATCATGTAGGGGGGTAGCTCCGTTGTTACCTTCATGCATAGGTTCTGCCCCGGCTTCCAGCAGGGTGCGTATCACCTCAGCCCCGGCATGGGCTGCTGCCACATGCAGCACACTCTTGGAGGCGGTGTTTTCATACGCCACATTCGCGCCGGCTTCCAACAATAGCCGGACGCATTCAGCTTGATTTGCCGCTACAGCCACACACAACACGGACTGCGTTTTGTCCGCACTCAGCGCATTCGCGCTGACGCCTGCATCCAAATACCGTTTTACAGCAAGCGCATCACCGCTCTTAATGCACTCGCACAATTTCAATTCCTCTGCACGCACCTTTGCAGCGGCATCCATCAGCTCGCGCACGGTGGCGCTTTCTGCAACATCACACGGTGTGCGCCCCTCGGCATCCGGTGCCAATGCATCCGCACCCGCTGCCAACAGCAGCTTCACAACTTCGGCATTGCCACGGCGAGCCGCCTTATGCAGCGGTGTATTCCCCTGCTCATCTGTTATATTCACATGCTGAGGTGAGGCGGCCACAGCTTTTTGCACCTGCTCCACTGTTCCGTATTCGGCGGCCTCATGCGGACTATACACGGCATTACTACGCTTGAGCAATCTGTACAATGCGACATCCTCCTCCTGCTCAGCATCGGCAGGCATCAGCATCATTCCGCATGCCAATCCGAACAATGTTCTTACGGCCAACCTCGTTTTTACATCTATTCGTCTTCTATCCGTCATGCCATCATTCTACCACATATCATACCACTTTGCAAGTCTTCTTTCCGCGTGCATAATCAGCAGTCATCTCATGCGCGTCTACCTCCTTTTCTTACACTCGGCATTTTCATAAAATAAGATAACACTTAATGCATCTGAAATAACACATCCGTTCCCTCAAGCAAAAATAATCCCACTCTCCGCGCAACATTCCCGCCCCTCGAGCACTAAAAAAACTTGCGCCGGGGCATCCCTTATGATAGCATGCTCAGGCACGCGTTACCATGGCAAAGAAAAAAGAAGACAAAATTGACTTTAAGGCAAGCCCGGAAATCAACAAGGAGCATACCGCTATGCCCCAAGCCCCGGGTGTGGAAAAAAGCCTGCTGTCCATGATGACCATCGACCCCACCAACATCATCTCCCAATGCATTGCCGATGGTCTTAACAGTGAGTACTTCTACATCCCCGCACACCGCATTCTGTGGGAAATATTCCGTGAGCGCTATGAAAAAGGTATCGCCATTGACACCGTCTCCATCGCGCAAGAGCTGGCGGACTCCGGCAAACTGGAAGCCGTCGGTGGCAATGCCGGACTGCTGGACATCTTTTCCTTTGCCACCACCACGGCACTCTACTCCGTCCACTTCGATACCCTCAAAGAGAAGTACATCCGCCGCAGCATCATCCTGACCGCGAACCGAGCCACGGATGCAGCCTTCACCTCCGAGGCTGAGATTGAGGAGCTGCTGGACCAAACGGAACAAGAGGTGCTCAAAATCCGCCAAGACTCCGCCAAGGGCGAGGAATGGAGCCTCAAGGACGACATCGACAAGGCAGTCACCAACCTGGAGCGCATGATGAACACCCAAGGCGGCATCCTCGGTATTTCCACCGGCTACCAAAAGCTGGACACCATGATAAACGGCATGAAATCCGGTGAGCTCTTCGTCATAGCCGCCCGTCCGTCCATGGGTAAGACCTCCTTCATGCTCAACATTTTGGAGCACGTCGTACTGGATCTCAAACTGCCCATGATGTGCTTCTCCTGCGAAATGCCCAGTGAGCAGCTTGTGGAGCGTCTCCTCTACGCACGCTCCGCCATCAGCAAGCAAGACCTCAAAGCGCGCCAAGGAAAACTTAATCAGGACGAGCTCAAACGCTTCCGCTCTGCCATCACCGAGCTCAAAAACAGCAAGCTCATTATTGATGATACCGCCGGCATCTCCATCTCCGAGCTCCGTGCCAAAGCGCGCCGACAAATCCGTAAATACCCGGATCTCGCCGCCATCGGCATCGATTACCTCCAGCTCATGCGCTCCCACACCAAGCAAGCGCAAAACAGCCGCGAACGTGAAATCGCGGAAATCTCCGGAGGACTTAAAGCCCTTGCCAAAGAGCTCAAAATCCCCATCGTGGTGCTCGCTCAGCTCAACCGTGGCCCGGAAAACCGCACCGGCAAAAACAAGGGTACTCCCATGATGAGCGACCTCCGCGAATCCGGTGCCATTGAGCAGGACGCCGACATGATTGGCCTGCTCTGGCGCTCCAAATACTACGCAGAGGACGATGAAGAGCGCGAACAGGTGGGTAATGATGCCAACCTCCTGCTCGCCAAAAACCGTAACGGTCCCACGGGCGATGTCCCCCTCACGTTCCATGCGGAAATCATGCGCTTCGTCACCCGCATTCCCGCCGCAAGTGAGGATGAGGAGTAACAGCCGTTGCCGTTAATCCCGCAAAAGGCAATGTGAGCTGCCGGGCGTACATCGTAGCGGAACATACTACAAGCCTCGCACAAAAGCCGATGAAGCACCTATAGAAAAGCCCTGAATGAACTCTACCACAAAGACCCGTGTCCGGGGCTGAGAAAGCTACCGGATATGGTGGAGCGACACTACGGCATCAAGATAGGGACAAAAAA
This sequence comes from Akkermansia sp., assembly GCA_017415995.1. GTDB lineage: Bacteria > Verrucomicrobiota > Verrucomicrobiia > Verrucomicrobiales > Akkermansiaceae > Akkermansia. Next base: position 33,314 of record JAFQDN010000052.1, read on the forward strand.
TTACGCGCGTACGCAGGAATCCGGGAATAAAAACCATCTATAGGCAGCCCAAAACAAGTGCTCCCGGAAAGAGTAAAGAAGGGGTGCGGTCATATCTGCTCAAATCGTTGCAAACGATTGAAGTAGATAAAGTATGGAGTAGTGATATTACCTACTTGCAGATAGGTGCTAAAAATTACTATCTCTGTGTCGTATTAGACTGGGCAAGCCGTGCGGGTTCCGATTTTCGTAATTATCACTTGACAAAGGGGGGATGTTGTACATACACTATATTTGTATGAAAAAGCACGGATTCATCAACCTCGTAGTCATACTTACGCTTTGTTTTCAATTAAGTTCCTGCACCAATGAAGCAGAAGAGAAGAAAAAAGAAGCCATTGCCCTTTTGGAGCAACGCGGAATCTTTAACTATGAAAAAGAGTTGATGATAGCAGCAAGAGAAGGAGATACAGAACTGATGAAACTCCTTATTGCAGCAGGAGCCAATGTAAATGAAGAGCATCTCCAATGGGCAGCACTCTACGCACACGAGGAGGCCGTAAAACTCTTAATGGAGCACGGCATTAACGCCAACCCGCCGAGCAGAAAAGGGAAACTGACGCCCCTGCATTTTGCCGCACGCGGCGGAAATGAGAACATTGTGCGCCTGTTTCTTGAGAAAGGCGCAGATGTGAACAGCCGAAACGCAGAAAGCGGGGATGATACCCCCTTACACGGAGCCGCCGGAAGCGGAAATCCTAAATGTGTCAAATTACTACTAAAAGCAGGCGCACACATAGACCCACAGGGTAAAGACGGCAACACACCGTTACATATCGCTGCCATGCAAGGGCATCACCAATGTGCTAAAGCTCTACTGAAGGCCGGAGCAAATCCACACATCAAAAACAATAAAGGGGAGACGCCTATACAGGTAGCGAGTGGCAAATGCAAAGAAATACCGGAACTGGCGGTACAGTAAAACACAAAGAAAACACAAAAAGGTGACGTCTGTCAGAATTCGGGATTGACCGCGGGCGGATAAGGTGGCATAATAGCGTGCGTTATGAAGACACCTGTAACCGTAACCGTGACCGGCGCCGCCGGTAACATTGCATATTCCCTTCTGTTCCGCATCGCAGCCGGTGAAATGCTGGGTGCAGACCAGCCCGTTATTCTGAAGCTCCTGGAAATCACGCCGTGCCTTGAGAAGCTCAACGGCGTCGTGATGGAGTTGCAGGACTGCGCCTTCCCGCTGGTGCAGGAGATTGTAGCAACCGATGATCCCGCCGTGGCATTCAAGAATGCAGACTGGTGCATGCTGGTAGGTTCCGTACCCCGCAAGGCCGGTATGGAGCGCAAGGACCTGCTGTCCATCAACGGCAAGGTATTTGTGGGTCAAGGCAAGTCCATTGCTGAGAATGCAGCTCCCGGCTGCAAGGTATTCGTGGTGGGTAACCCCTGCAACACGAACTGCCTGATTGCCATGCACAATGCAACCGGCATGCCCAAGGAAAACTTCTTCGCCATGACGATGCTTGACGAGTACCGAGCCAAGGCTCAGCTTGCAGCCAAGGCCGGCGTGCAGGTGTCCGACGTGACGAACATGACCATCTGGGGCAACCACTCCGCCACCCAGTACCCGGACTACACCAATGCCAAGATTTGTGGCAAGCCCGTAACGGAGGTTATCTCTGACACGGAGTGGCTGCAGACGGACTTCATCAAGACCGTGCAGCAGCGTGGTGCAGCCATCATTCAGGCTCGCGGACTTTCCTCCGCCGCATCCGCAGCTAATGCAGCGCTGATGACAGTGAAGAACCTGACCACGCCGACCGCTGAGGGTGACTGGTACTCCGTAGCCCGCTACAGCGATGGCACCAAGTATGGACTGCCGGAGGGCATCATCTGCTCCATGCCGAGCCGCACCGAGGCTGACGGCACGCTGACCATCGTGGAGGGACTGCCTATCGACGAGTTCTCCCGTGCTAAGATTGACGCTTCCTGCAAGGAGCTCATGGAGGAGCGCGCAGAGGTGCTCGGCTAAACCGTTGCAATTATTCATCAACAAAACACCCGCAGAGAATTTTCCCTGCGGGTGTTTTGGCTACCATGAGGAGCAAGCAAGCGTCGCCGGCAAAGGCGGTTTTGCGGTCCCGTTAACGGTAACGCGCAACTTGTAAATGGCTCCGCCCTTTCCGCGCAAGGCAGAAAGACTTACCCCTTGCGGAACCAGCCACGGAATTTGGCATAACCAAGCACGCTGAGTCCGAAAACCAAGCAGCAAAGCCCGAACCACACCCCGCCTCCGCTCATGAATACGATAGGAGCAAAGGTGACAAGGGAAATCTCCACCGGGGCAATAAACAGGTAGGCAAGCGCATAACTGTCCAAGCAACGGGAACGCATGTCCGGATCCGCCACGCGCAACAACGCAATCCCCATGGCTACAGTACCGGTACACCAGCCCCACGTGAGGAGAGCCTTCTCGAACCAGCAATCCTTCTGCATCATGCGGCCGATGAGGAAGACATAAGCACCGGTGCATATTAAACCTGCAAGAAGCAGCACCGCCAAGGGCTGCCAGTATGCAATCACTACGGAAATTTTGATACCGGAAATGCCAAAGGCAACGAGGAAATCCGTCATCATGCCGCTGATATGGCTGATAGTTTGCGGACAAGTATAGCGCATAGCACCGGTGGCAGCAAAAAGCTTACGCAAAATAACACCGACCACAAAGGCACAACTGAATATCGGCAACTCCAAGCCCGGCACCCACATGGCAACAAGTTTGCTGAGCGCGTAGCCCCCTAATGCAATAAACGCTACGAACGTAAAATTAAGGGTTAATGAATCAATGGATATGGAAGAGCAAGTATCTGTACCAAGGCGGGGACGGTGTACCCCCGGAGACAATAAACCCGTGCGTAATTCCTGAGGCAAAGCATCATAACCGGAGAGAAAGGAAGTATACCCCCGCCGCGTAGCCCATTTAATAATAGGCAATCCCAAGAGCACGCAACTGACAATGCCGACGGTGGCCGTAGTCATGGCCAAGGTGTAAATATCCTCATTACCGAGTTTGCGGCAAGCCTCGCCCACGGCACCGGCTGTACCGTGACCACCGCAATAACCGCAGCCCAACAGTATGCCGAACACATCCTCAATTTCCGGCCAAAGCCATTGCAAAACAAACAACGTCAGCAATATACCCAAAGCCCATTGAAATAACAAAGCGGCCTGGGAATACGCCCACATTCGCCCTACGGAAGCCCCCTGCTCTTCACCGCGACGAGAGGTAAGAGCCAGAGCCGAGAAAATGAAGGCAATGAGCATAGCAGCATAGGTTCCCATGTTGGTAGAGAGTGGCAACACCGCTCCACCCCCGGGTCCCAAAGCCAAGCCCATAAAACCTGCCGCCAAACTCGGAGGAATGAAGAAGCGCTGCATCAGCCTGACCTTTACACGCAACCATTTGCACAACAATAACAAGCAAGAAATAATACCAACATCTACAAACAAAGTCCAAGGAGTAAATGATTCCATAGTGCCATTATCGCACGTTCATCCCACTTTGCAAGTTTTTACGTGCATTTCAACTTATTACTTGACACTATAACACAAAATCCCCATACTGACAGCCACAAACACCTTGCACGCGAGTGCCGATAAGGCATACAGACCAAACAGCTGATAAAAAGAAATGAAGATACAGAACATACTTGCACTGATAACCGTGCCGGGCATATGCCTTACCCTCTCCTCATGTTCCCGCAATGCAGCGGAAGTGATGGCAGAGGCCTGCGCGCTCATCGAAAATGCAGCCGAGGTGCTGAATAAAGCAACTCCGGCCAATGCGGAAGAATCAGCCGATGACTTGGTAGACATTGCGGATGATATGGCGGACCTGGCTAACTACATTCAGGAAAATAACGATACGTTTAAGCAGGAATTAGATGCTATGAGTGACTCCGAGCGGGAAATCATCTTGGCAGGGCTCCTGAAAGCAACCATCACCCTGCAAAAATCCACAGAAAAAGCAATAGCAAACGGCGCCATGGACAATCCCAAGCTCAAAGCAGCCTTCGAGCGGCTTAATCGGGAATTTAATGCTATGAATTAACATTTTTAGCTTGACGCGCAGCTCCCGGCATGCATAATGAATAATAAGTAGTCACGCATAAAAAACGTGACCGTAACCACAACAAACCAAATCGGATATACATGAAGACACTACACATACTGGCACTGGCAGCAGTACCGGCCATCTGCGTTTCCCTTACCTCCTGCTCCCGCAGTGCAGCGGATGTGATGACGGAAGCATGCGACATCATCAAAGAAGCCTCCGAGGCTTTGAGCAAGGCCACCCCGGCCAATGCAAAGGATGTTGCAGACGAAATCAACAGCTTGGCTGAAGATATGGAAGCCTTGGCTAAATACACCAAGGAAAACAATGAAGCATTGGAAGCTGAAGCAAATGCAATGACCCCTGCAGATAAGGAGAAAATGGAGCAGGAATTCATGGCAGCAGCCATCGCTTACATGGGGGCTCACCAAAAAGCTCAGGAAAGCGGAGCATTCCAATCAACCGAGCTTACGAATGCCATTAAACGCTTTGACCAAGCCGTCAGCGGTCTCAAATAAACAACAACATTTTTCCCTTATCAGCAACGGTGAACAGGGTTGTTCACCGTTGCTTTTTTGTAACACGCCGTGTAAGTTTTCAGTTGATTTCAAACTACCCGATAAATCGGCGCCTTTTGTGCAAAAAAATCTGCAAGTTATTGAATGGAGAATGCGTACGCGGTGTCGGAACAAACAAACCGACACCGCTATGGGCAAAAAGAACATCACACGTTACACGTACGAAAACACGGATTTTCAGGGCTGGAGGGTAAGTATCCAGCGTTGTGGGCGCATCATCACCCGCTATTTTTCAGATTTACAATACGGCTCGGAGGAAGAATCATACCGACAAGCCGTGGATTACCGGGACGAAGTGTTTGCGCAAATGGCACAACACCGGGATGACCTGCCGGAATACATGGATACCGAACTGGCGCACCTGCAAGAGCTGCTCCGCCAAAAGGAAACGGCACTTACGCAGCCGGCTCTGCATCGGGGGTATCGGCGGCGGGGTTAAGCATGGGGAAAAGGAGCTCACGCAAGGGCACGCAGCCGTAATAGTCCGCCTTTTCAATACGCATCAGGTGGATGGTGATTTGTTGCAGGCAAGAGACGAGCTGCTGCTTTTCCTGCGGGTGGTTTTCTATATAACGCCACAATTCATTGGTATCTGTGCGTTCATGAAGAGCATGGAGGAAGCGGAAATTATCCTGCAAAGCACTTACGGCAGCAGAAGCGGTATAGGAATCCTGCACACCGGCCAACACATCCCGCTGAGCTGTAAGCCCCGAGGAAAGCGTGGCACAGAGGGATTCCGCACTCTCAGCGGCGTGTACTCCGCATGCCGCTGCCACACATATGCCGGATAAAAATAAAAACTGCTTCATGCCTGAATTTTAGAGACAAAGCGCAGGGTTGTCAAGCGGAATGATACTTACGTGCGCGGAATGTGCAGTTTTTTCTTGGCAAAGGGGGGCGAAAATTGTAAAATAGGGTCGGTTAAAATTAACACACACAATCGGCCATGTCTCAATCCATCCTCATCGTCATTCCGGCTCGCTATGCGTCCACCCGCCTGCCGGGCAAGCCCCTTGTCAAAATAGCCGGCAAGGAAATGATACGCCGAGTGGCAGAAATAGCGGACTCCATATGCCGCCACAACGAGAATTGCAGCTATGTAGTGGCAACAGATGACACCCGCATCTTGGATTTCTGCAACGGTGCCGGCATACCGGCCGTGATGACGGCTGAAACATGCCGCAGTGGCACGGAACGTTGTTGGGATGCCGTGCGCAGCCAAGAAAACGCACCGGATTTCATTATCAACCTGCAAGGGGACAACCCTCTCTGCCCGCCGTGGGTTATCCAGCAACTCATAGATGAGTGGAAAGCCACCCCGGCCGATGTATTCACCCCGTGCATCCACTTGGATTGGAATGAGTATGACCGACTGGTGGAAAGCAAGAAAACCACCCCCTACAGCGGCACAACCGTGCTGGTGGACAAAGACGGCTACGCCATGGCATTCTCCAAGAGCACCATACCGGCCATCCGCAAACCGGAAAAAGCACGCGCCACCCTCGAAAAGAGCCCGGTGCGCCGCCACGTGGGACTGTATGCCTACACCCTCAGTGCCCTCAAGAACTATTTTGAGCTACCGGAATCCGACTACGAGATTGGCAGCGTGGAGGGGCTGGAACAAATGCGATTCCTCTACAATGGATTGCGCGTAAAAATGGTGGAAGTAAACTACCGAGGACGTAAAACCACCAGCGGGGTGGACTCACCGGAGGATATTGAGCGAGTGGAGGCAATCCTCGCAGAATACGGAGAATATGAGCTCTGATACGCACACAGGCACCATCAAAATTCCTCAGCACATTGCCATCATCATGGATGGCAATGGCCGCTGGGCGGCGCAAAACAAAGTCTCGCGCTCCAAAGGGCATGAGACCGGGGGCAAAACCGTGCAACGCGTGCTGGATTTGTGCATAGAGCGGGGCATACCATGGCTCACGCTCTACGCATTTTCCACAGAAAACTGGGGGCGCTCCCGCATAGAGGTAAGCTACCTCATGAACATGCTTGCCAAGTTCCTGAAGGAGAGGCTACCGGAACTCATGGCCAAAAACGTCAGGTTGCATGCCATCGGCGAATTAGACATGCTACCGAAAAAATGCCGCAAACAGCTGGACGAATGCTTGCAGAAAACGGCAAACAACACCGCCATGAACTTGGTGCTGGCACTCTCCTACGGCTCACGCCAAGAAATTACGGCTGCCGCGAGAAAACTGGCTGAAATGGTACAACGCGGCGAGCTGAATGCTCAGGATATTACCCCGGAGATGTTAGGCAACCAACTGTACACCGCCGGCATGCCGGACCCCGACCTACTCATCCGCACCAGCGGAGAGATGCGCATCTCCAACTACTTGCTCTGGCAAATCAGTTACTCAGAATTATGGGTAACGGACGTACTGTGGCCGGACTTCGGGGCAGAGGATTTGGACGCAGCCCTGAGAGCCTACACCGCCCGCGACCGTCGCTTCGGCAAGCGCTGAAACAGCTTTCCCCCGCTCTTCACGGCGCACAAACCACCGTTGCTGTACAAAAAATACCGGAACAGGGCGCAAAAAATGCACATTTTCCGGAAAAGGATGATTGACGTACACGGAAATATGGTGTAATATAGAGGACAGGTGCAGGACTCCGGTCATGCGCCGTGGCTTAATACTTCACCACTCTCCGTCCCGTGTACTCGAACGAAAATTATCTTCTGGATCTTCTGGTAGAAGCCGGCGCAATAGACGCCGGAACGCTTGATGGCATCAAGGCAGAGCTTTCACCGCTCGACAGCGCCATTGACTACCTGATTAAAAACAATTTTTTAACAGCGGAATACATTGCCCAGGTAGCAGCCTACAACTCCGCCATGGAGTATGTGGATTTGACCACCTTTGAGGTGGATCCCAACATCATCTCCGGCATCAGCGGCGAATTGGCGCGCCGCGTGGGCTTCCTCCCCATCGGGGACGATGGTTACTCTCTGCAGGTAGCGATTGCCGACCCGTTCGACATGGAAACCCTGGACAGCCTGCCCCAGTTCCTCGGGCGCGAGGTCTCCTTCTTCGTAGCCTCGGAAGCCGGGCTCAAAAAAGCCATCGACAAGTATTATCCGGAGAAGAAACAGCATGCCAAGGGCGACTCGGAAGCACCCATCATTGAGCTGATAGACAACATGTTCAACGAGGCGCACGAGATGCGGGCATCCGATATTCACATTGAGCCGATGGAAGACCGCATCCGCATGCGTTACCGCGTGGACGGTCGCTTGGTAGAGGTGGCAAACCACCCCAAGAAACTGCTCGGCTCCATTGTTGCCCGACTCAAGGTCATGAGCTCCAGCATGAGCATTGCGGAAAAACGCGTTCCGCAGGACGGCCGTATTGAGATGGACCTGCGAGACGGCGCTCATATTGACCTGCGTGTCAGCACCATCCCCACCAACCACGGCGAATCCGTCGTCATGCGTATTTTGGACAAATCCGCCCTTTCCCTCGGGCTGCCGCAGCTCGGCTTCCTTTCCGACGACGAGGCAACTTTCGATCGCTTAGTCACCCTGCCGGATGGCGTCATCCTGGTAACAGGCCCCACCGGTTCCGGTAAAACCACGACACTGTACGCCTGTCTGAACCACCTGAACCGCCCGGACAAGAAAATCATCACCGCGGAAGACCCCGTGGAATATGAGATGGCCGGCATTAACCAAGTGATGATTCGCTCGGAAATCGGCATGACTTTTGCCGCTGCCCTCCGAGCCATGCTCCGCCAAGCCCCGAACATCATCATGGTGGGTGAAATTCGAGACGGGGAGACCGCCGGCATTGCCATTCAGGCAGCTATGACGGGTCACCTCGTCCTCTCCACCCTGCACACCAATGATGCCCCCTCCTCCGTAGCCCGACTTGCGGACATGGGCATCGACCGCTTCCTCATCGCCTCCGCCGTGCGCGCCATCATGGCACAGCGTCTTTGCCGCAGCCTTTGCTCCTGCCGCATACCGGGACAGCTCACGCAAAAGCAGGCGGAAACCCTCGGCATCGACATCAACCGCCAAGTCATGGTTGCCAACCCGAACGGTTGTGCAAAATGCCGTGGTAAAGGCATGAAGGGACGAATGGGAATCTTTGAAATCTTCCAAGTCACGGACGATGTACGCGGACTCATCAACTCCAACCTTACATCCGCCCAGTTGCGCAAGCGAGCCCGCGAGCTCGGCATGCGCACCCTGCGCGAAGACGGCATCCGCAAAGTATTGGCAGGCCGCACCACGGCAGATGAAATTATCCGCGTAACCACCGGAGACGCCAGCTGATAACCTCACCACAACTTTACTCACCGCACACTTTTCTGATTCGATATGGACACTGATGTAACACTTGAGGTTTTCATCAATAACGGCATTATGGACAAAGCCTTGGCTCGCGACGTCAAGGAAGAAATGTCCAACAGTGGCAAAGAACTTTGGGAAACGCTCGTTGACTTCGGCGTCATCGGCGGTCCGGAGGATTTCTGGCAAATCATCGCCACGGAGGTAGGCGCCCAATTCATCTCGCTGGAGGGTTTTATCCCCCCGCCCGAGGTATTGGAAATGGTACCGGCAGCACAAGCACGCATGCACGGAGCCCTGCCCATAGAATACCGGGAGGGCGATGGCCTGTACGTATGTTTGGAAGACCCGCTGAACCCGCAAACTGTGGATGACCTGCGCATTGCCACCGGGCACGACATCTACCTTTATGTAGCAGCTGATTACGAGGTACGCGCCCGCATCACGGAATACTACGGCGGCGCGGAAGCAGCCATGGGCGACCTCATGGATGAGCTGGGTGGCATGAGCGTAGGCAGCCAAGACGGCACGGATGAGGCCAACGCAGCCCCCATCATCAAGTTTGTCAACCTTGTCATCACGCAAGCCATTAAGGAAAAAGCGTCCGATATTCACTTGGAGCCCTTTGAGCATGAGTTCAAGATACGCTACCGCGTGGACGGCGCCTTGTACGAGATGCAAGCCCCGCCCCCCTCACTGGCCAACTCTGTCATTTCCCGCGTCAAGGTGATGGCCGGCATGAACATTGCTGAGCGTCGCGTGCCGCAAGACGGACGAATCGTCATGAAAATCGGCAAAGGCGGCGTGGATATGCGTGTAAACTCCCTGCCCACCCAATACGGGGAATCCGTGGTAATGCGTGTGCTGGATCGCAACAGCGTCAGCCTCAATCTGGACAACCTCAGCCTCTCTCCTCGCCTGCATGAGTACATCATCGACACGGTGAACAAACCCAACGGCATCTTCGTGGTAACGGGTCCCACCGGCTCCGGTAAAACCACCACGCTGTACGCTGCCTTGCGCGAAATTAACACCGAGGACACCAAAATCCTCACGGCTGAAGACCCGGTGGAATACGACATCGACGGCATTGTACAGGTTCCCATCAACGAGGCCATCGGCGTCACCTTCCCTCGCGTGCTGCGTGCCTTCCTGCGTCAGGACCCGGACCGCATTCTCGTGGGCGAAATTCGAGACAAGGACACCGCGCAAATAGCCATACAGGCAGCCCTGACGGGACACCTTGTGCTCTCTACCCTGCACACCAATGATGCAGCGGGTGCCGTCACTCGTTTCATTGACATGGGCGTGCAGCCGTTCCTGCTCTCCGCCACCATCTTGGGCGTACTGGCACAGCGACTTGTGCGTACCATTTGCCCCTATTGCAAGACGCCCTACACGCCGTCCAACACCCTGCTCAACCAGCTGGGCATCAATCCGGCACTCATCGGGCAACAGCAATTCTTTACCGGTGCACGCTGCGACAAATGCGCCAACACCGGCTATAAGGGTCGCAAAGGCATCCACGAGCTGCTGAACGCCTCCGACCCCATCCGCGAGCTCATCACGCAAAACGTCCCCTCCATCGTTCTCAAGCAAAAAGCGATAGAACTGGGCATGAGCACCCTGCGCGAAGACGGTATTCAGAACATCTTTGAGGGCAACACAACCATCGAAGAAGTACTTAAATACACCTAATTGCTTGACGAGCGGCCTCACATCTGCTATCTTTTAAAGGTAATCAACAATTTTCCGTAACTTACACCAAACATTATGCCAAACTTCAAATACACTGCACTCGACCAAAACGGTGTGGAAAAGACCGGTATCATCACCGCTGACAGCAAAATGGCTGCAGCCGAAATGGTACGCGCTCAAGGCCTACTGCTCAGAGAATGCGTAGAAGCCTCCAAGAGTGCCAAACCCACAGCCCCCAAGGAAACCCGCAAAAAGGGAGAGAAGAAAAAGAAGAGTGGCGGAGGCAAAGCCGGTGCATCCGTGAGCCAAAAAGAGCTCATGATCTTCACGCGTCAGCTTGCTACGCTGATTGACGCTGGCCTGCCCTTGCTGCAAAGCCTTAATGTGCTGCAAAAGCAGGAGCCGAACCCGAACCTGCGCGCCACCATCACCGCACTGGGTGAGGCCGTGCAGGGAGGCTCCACCTTCTCCGAAGCACTCTCCGCTTACCCGAAACTCTTCAACCGTTTGTTTGTCAACATGGTGAAAGCAGGTGAAATCGGCGGTGTGCTTGAGGTAGTACTCAAACGCCTTGCCGAGTACCAGGAAAAGGCAAACAAACTGCGCAGCAAGATTGTGACCGCCATGGTATACCCCACCATCATCATGATTATTGCCGTAGGCATCCTCGTATTCCTGATGCTTGCCATTGTGCCGCAGTTCAAGGAAATGTTCGAAGGCCAGAACATGGAGCTGCCCGCTCTCTCCGAGTTCGTGTTCAACCTTTCGGATAACTGCATGGCATGCACCGTACCGTATATACCCAATGCCATCTTCGTACTGCTGCTTGTCTTCTTAGCCATTGTCGGCATTTCCATATGGAAGAAGACCCCGGCAGGCTCCAAAATGGTGGACAAGATGCTGCTTAAAGTACCCAAGCTGGGGCAGCTGAACCGCGTAAGCGCCGTGGCTCGCTTCTCCCGTACCTTCGGCACCTTGGTATCCTCCGGCGTACCGATTCTGCAAGCCCTCATGATTACGCGTGATACGGCAGGCAACGTTGTAGTGTCGGATGCCATCAACAAGATTCATGACTCCGTGCGCGAGGGTGAATCCATCGTCACCCCGATGAGCGCCGCCGGCTACATCTTCCCGCCCATGATGATTTCCATGGTGGACGTAGGTGAAGAGACAGGCCAACTGCCGGACATGCTCATGAAAGTGGCAGAAGTGTACGATGAAGAGGTGGACAACAGCGTAACGGCCCTCACCGCCATGCTGGAGCCTCTCATGATTGTATTCTTGGCAGCAGTGGTCGGCAGCATCGTGCTGGCAATGTTCATGCCGATGATGGAAATCATCAAGAACGTATAAAAACTCATGAAAATCCGCATTCGTAGCGCAAAGAAGGGCTTTACCCTGATTGAGATTCTGGTAGTCGTAGCCATTCTGGCGGCTCTCGCGGCCATAGCTTGGACTGCTTACGACAGCATTATGGGTGACAAGGAATCAAAAACCGCCCAAATGCAAATCGAGAAGCTCGCAGCCTCCATGAATGACTTTATGTCCAACGCAGAGAATCATGACAAGATTCTCTACGGTGATGGTGACGAAAACAGCGCCACTGCGCTATACCAAATGCTTTACAGCGATTTTGACGGCGATGGGCAGACAGATTCCGTAAAAGGAGTTGCCCTTCCGGTAAGCTGCAAGGAGCTGACGTACTATGACCCGTCCGCCGGAGAGCGCCCGGAGGGATTGCTTTTCACCAAAACGGCAGCGGGGCAATACGTTATCCTGGATCCGTGGGACAGACCCTACCGCTACCGCCTCGGTTACGGCAAAAAGGGAGTGCGCGCCATTGCCGGAGCCAAAGGAAGCAAAATGAAACGTGGCAAGGATGTTGATAAGCCCCGTAAAGGACGTGGTATGAACGTTGACTTCGACATTTTCTCCCTCGGTGAAGACGGCTTGGGCGATGGCCTGAACAACAAAGGTGAGAATGAGGATAACATCTCCAACATCAAGTTCCTCACCAAGTAATTCATAACGTAACCTCACACCGCAAGTGCCCGTACCTTTTCCAGAAAAAGATACGGGCACTTCCCACAATGAACACCCCTTCCTAATAGCAGACTCAATATGCACAAAATAACCGGATTTTTCATCAGCTCCGTTTTGGCACTCACGGTAAGTATGACCGTGTCATGCAAGGAATCCCCGACAAGCAAGACCCCCCAACAAGCTCAGGCACCGAGCGAAACACCCGCTGCCGACGCCTTGCTGAAACGTGTCACACCGCAATTTGCCGGAAAAGTTCGCTTCAAGTTGAACAAGAAAGCAACTAAACCGACCATCAGCGGAGGCGGGAGCAAGATTATCATAACAGCCGCTAACGAGCGCGAGTGCATACGCGCTTACGGCTACTACCTGCGCAACATCGCACACGTGCACTTCTCCTGGAACGGTGATAATACCTCCGGCTCGCGCTTTATTGTTCCCACCCAGCTCATCAGCGTACCGGAGGACTTACCCTTTAACTACGCCTTCAATTATTGCACACTCAGTTACAGCGGAGCTCACTGGGACAAACAACGCTGGGAACGAGAGCTGGACTTATTGGCGCTCAACGGTTTCCGATACGTTCTCGTAACCTCAGGATTGGAAAAAGTGTGGCAAGATTTCCTGCGCGAAATGGATTATCCGGAAGAAAAGATTAGCGCCTTCATTCCGAATCCGGCCTTTTCCGCTTGGTGGAACATGGGCAACTTGGAAGGCGAGGGCGGGCCTCTGTCCCAAGACCTGATAGACCGCGAGGCTGAGCTCGGGCGTTTTATCGTTAAGCGCCTAGGGGAGTTGGGCATGGAACCGGTATTGCAAGGCTACGTCGGGTTCTTGCCTCATGACTTCCCGCAAGAAGGCATTAACGGCAAAATTCTCGGGCAAGGCAAATGGTGTGGCTACCACCGCCCGGCCGTGCTGCAACCCACGGCAGAAGCATTCCCCGGCATCGCTGCACTGTGGTACAAACACCTACACAATGTATACGGGACCGCAGCAAAGGCGTACGGCGGAGATCTCTTCCATGAAGGTGGACACAAGGGGGACACCCAGCTGGATTTAGCAGCCAAAGCCGTACAGGACGCCATGCAAAAAGCCTCCCCGGACTCCATTTGGCTGTTGCAAGCTTGGGGCGGCAACCCGGATAAGCGCCTGCTCAACGGCTGCGACCCGCAGCACACCGTCATCTTGGCGCTCAACAAGAACCTTTCTGCAAAATCGCCGATGAAGTTCAATTACAACAACTTGCCATACGTATGGTGCGAGCTTGCCAACTTCGGTGGTAACAACGGTCTTTACGGCGGAGCGGAAATTCTGGAAAAGCTTAGCTCCGAGAACACGGACGCCATCGGCATCGGGCTCATTTCGGAAGGGGTGGAGACTAATCCGCTCTACTACGCCTTGCTGTATGAACGCCTCAACAACCGTGGTAAAATTAACCGCGAGAAGTTCCTCAAAAACTATGCGCAAGCCCGCTATGGCACCAAGGATGAAAACGTGATGAAAGCGCTCAACCTCATCATGGACGGCATCTATAAGCCGAATGGCGTCCGTGAAGGGTGCTTGGAGAGTATACTGTGCGCACGCCCGAACCTGAATGCAAACAAGGCCTCTACGTGGTCCAACCCGCACATGTACTACAACCCGGAGGAAGTCCGCCAAGCAGCTTTGGCCATGTTGGAAGCCGGCAAAACAGTCGGGCCGCAACTCGTAGAAACGGAAACATATTGCTACGATTTGGCTGACCTCTGCCGCCAAGTTCTGGCCGATAAAGCCAGGATGCAACTGACGCGGTGTAAATTGCTGTACGAGCAAAAAAAAGCGGCAGAATTCCGCAAAGCATGTGATGAATTCCTGCAAACCATTCGAGACACAGCGGAGGTACTGCGCTGCTCCCGTTATTTCTTGCTTGGGGAATACCTCGCAGGTGCGGAAAACAGAGCAGGCACGGCCGAAGATAAGGCAGCCATGAGCCGCTGCATCAAACAGCTTATAACCACTTGGCGCAAGGATGTAAGCGTGCTCAATGACTACGCCCACCGACAGTATGCCGAGCTCATGCAGCACTACTATCTCGAGCGCTGGAAGGCCTACTTCGAGCTCTGCTGCAAACAACTGGATGGTACCGCCTCCGCTGCTGATATGGGTACGGTTGAAAAACAAGTGACAACCAACAACGGAGAGGCCGTCGAGTACGTCAACGTCAAAAATCCCAAACTGGATGCCATCGACACCGCCTTCTCCACCGCTAAAATCCCCTTCATCACCAAACCATCCGGAGATATCATGAAGGTGGCGGAAAAAATCCTCAAAAAATAATCAGCCCGCCCGGCGTACCAAACAAACTCTCGGTTCCCCACTCAGGAATCGAGAGTTTTTGCGTCTCAGGGTCCCCGTAGTATCAATGAGCAGTTCCCGACAATCAATTTGAGGATGCCGGAGAGAGCGTGCGGGGTCTGGTGCCACCATGGCGCGGACGCCCGGGACGTCGGCGGGGGCCATGAGGGTTGGCACGCATGCGCTGCATACGCAAGCGAAGAGCCTTAATACGCTCATCATCATAATCCTGCAAGAGCGTACGGAGTTCTTCTTCCTGCTGAGAGCGGCCTTCTTCATGCTGAGGGTGCATGGCAACGAGCATAACGAGGCGCTCACGAATAGCAGGGGTAAAATCCGCGCGCTCCGTCAGGAAGGAGAGGATAGCCAAGGTGCGTTCATTTTCGCGTGCAGCCTGTTCCGTCTGACCTTGCTGAGATAACTGTAGAGCAAAGCGATCTCTGACAGTCAGAAAAAGCATAATAAGCTCACTATCGGTAGGATTGGCAGCAAGCAATGCGCCCGCATAGGTAACGGCACGCGATAAATCCGAGGCAGCAGCATCACTATTATTGCGCAAGTTACGGTTCACTAAACGGAGGTAAAGGCGTTTGGCATCCTGAGAATCCGGAGATTTTTCCAGCACCTTTTCCAAATATCCCTGCGCGGATTGTCCCTGCGGAGCCAATAAACGCCGGGCAGCCGGAGCAATCGGTGCCGCAAGCATTTCCACTCGTAGCAAGCAGGCTTGTTGGTTATCAGGCTGTTGCTCTAACAAGCGCTGTAACAGGGTAGCCGTGCGCACGGAAAGTGCATCAAGCTCAGCATTTGCGCCCCCGGGGGTGCGGTGGCGTGCCGCAGCAGGCGAATGAAAGCGCAATGCGTGAGGCCGCACTGATAAGGTATACGCCATTTGCAAAGCACGTACCAAGCGTAAGCCTGTCTCAAAATCTGCAGAGTCGGGCACGAGGGATTCCAAGCCACGCAGGAGGGAGATAGCCTCATCCACGCGGCGTTGTTCACCTTGGGAATAGATGGCTGTGGCAAGGCCGATGGTAGCCTCCACATGGGCATATGAGCCGGGGTGGGAGGCATCTGCTACACGGCGAAAATAGATTTCCGAGGTTTCAAAGTCGCCGGTTTGCAGAGCAATGGTGGCCAGAATGGAAGCAGCGCCCGTCACTTTATCATCACCGCTCTCGGCGCCCGCTACCAGCTGCTCATAATAGGGCATAAGGTCCTGTAACAAACGGGCATCCGCCTGAGTGGGACTGAACGCGGCAGATTCCTCACCGTTTTGCAATACCATAGAGGCAAAAATACGCTGCAAGCAGGCATCGGCAATCTGTTCATTGCGTTCCGCGAGCAGGCGTTGTTCATTTTCATTGCGCAAGGCAGTATCGGCACGTTGCGCATTTTGTTCGGCAATCAAGCGCTGCTCATTCTCGCTCTTCAGGGAGTGGCTTACGCTGGCTAATCCTATGGATACGCTGGTAAAGAGCAATAACACGGATACAGCAGCAGCATGACTCCAAAACGCTACAGCCGGGCGCCGGCGCACCCACAACACATACCGCCGGAAACAGGAAGCAGCCCGCGCCTTCACCGGCTCGCCATTCAGAAAACGCTGCAAATCATCCGCCATATCCGCCATGGAAGCGTAGCGATCAGCAGGTTCATAAGAAACGGCCTTGTTGATGATGGCTCCCAACTCTCCATAACCTTTCAGGACAGGCAAAGAGCCGTTGCAGATATTGCGGACAAGAGTGCCGGGTTCCGTTTCTCGGAACACGGGCGCACGGGTAAGCAGCTCGTAGAGTGTAAGCCCCAGACTGTATTGATCTCCGGTAAAGGAGTTAATACCTTTCATCAACCGCTCCGGAGCCATGTAACGTAAGGTGCCGTCATGACTTTGCGTTACCAAGGGGGCATCCTCACCGGCATTCAACACCGTGGCAAGCCCGAAATCACTGACCTGCAATACACCGGAGTTATCCAGGAGGAGGTTACCGGGTTTCACATCGCGGTGCACAACGCCGTGTTTATGAGCAAAGGCCAACGCCCGAGCAGCCTGCAAGCCAACACGGGCAACGGCTTTATCATACGGTACCCCGGGGAAGGCAACGCCCAATCTGCCGGCACTGACCCCCTGCCCCTTTACAAGTCCCATCACATAATAGCGGTATGGTCCCTCATGTCCGGCGCCGAAAACTTCCACAATATTAGTGTGGCGTAAAGCGGCAATCACGCGACTTTCCTTTTCAAAAGCCTCACTGTGCTTGGGGTCAGCGCTCCAAGAGGGAGCCAAAATTTTGACAGCCACCTCGCGGTGCAAGGATTCCTGCAAAGCTCGGAACACGGTTCCCATGCCGCCACTGCCAATGCGGGAGAGCAAACGGTAATCCCCCAAACGCTCCGGGTAGTGCGCCAGATGCGGCGCGGGAGGCTGGGTTGTACGCCCCAGCCCCTCCACATCCAGCATCACAGGCAACAACTCACGCAAATCATCTTCCTGCTCAGGATGGGCAGCAGCATATTCCGCCACGCTAATCCCCTCCCCCTTGCGGATGCGCTCCAAAAACGCCTCCGCCAAGGTAGCAAGCAACTCGTCTTTTTCATCATCAGTCATACCGAGGACAAGGAAGAATCAGAATTCTACATCCTTGAGCAAATCCTGAAAACGCTTCAGCGCACGCACATAGCGAATACTGGCAGCCTTGGGGGCTATTTCCAGCACGGCAGCACATTCATTATTGCTTAACTCCTCAAAATGGCGCAGCTCCAAAATTTCGCGATCGGTGGCGGGTAAATCCTGCAAAATTCGGCGGGCAAGGGCTTGCCGCTCCAAGCGTTCCAAATGAGTGCGAGGGCTGGATATACTGTCAGCAAAGTTTGCCCAAGCATCCATGGAGGCATCATCATCCTGTCCCCACATGCTTTCTTTCATGGCATCACGCTTTCCCGCTGCCAAATGCCGACGCTCCATATCCGTAAGCGTTTGCAGAGCAATTTTGCGCAATTTGACAAACATGGGAACCTCCGGTTGGTTTTGGAGGAAATCCACGCGCTTTCCACAGGCAATATATGCCTCTTGCGCAACATCATCCGCGCTCATGCGCCGGAGCATAGCCGGAGGCATACGCGTTGCCAGCAAGCGCACAATGCGGTCTCTGTGCTCAAGCCAAATCTCAGCCAGCCACAGGTTCTGGGGTAACTCTGCCATATTCAGAAGACTTCTGAAAGTGAGAACGAAAACCTGTGCAAAAATCTACAGAAAATGAATCAGTCCGTGAGAGATTCCTCGCGCAGGTCGCGGTGCATCAGCTCTTCCAAAGCTTGCAACGCGGGTTTGCCGCAATATAGGATTTCATACATAGCATCGGTAATGGGCGTCCGCACCTCCAGCTTGCGAGCAAGCTGGTATGTGGAAAGCGTATTGGGAATACCCTCCACCACCTGACCAATGCGAGCTTGACACTCATCCACAGGCACGCCCTTGGCAATCAATCTGCCGGCAGTAAGGTTGCGACTATGCTCAGAGTAACACGTCACAACCAAATCTCCCATGCCGGACAAGCCCATGCAGGTATCCATGCGCCCGCCACGAGCCAAGCCGATGCGGGTCATCTCTGCCAAGCCACGCGTTGCCAGCGCTGCGCGTGCATTGTCACCCAAGCCCAAACCGGCGCAAATTCCACTAGCCAAGGCAAACACATTCTTAATGGCTCCACCCAGCTGCATGCTCACCACATCCGTTGTGGTGTAAATACGCAAAAATGAAGTACTGAGGCGGTGCTGAACGGCTCGGGCTATTTCCGGATCCTCAAAACCGACCAATGTCAGGCTGGGGAGCTCAAGCACGATATCCTCCGCGTGGTTGGGGCCGGACAGCGCGCCCACGGGGCACTTGAGATTTGCGGCCAAAATTTCCGTCATCAAGAAGTTTGTGTCCTTTTCAATCCCCTTGGTACAGCTGACAACAACGGCATTTTCCGCCAAATTCGCCGCAGCCAAACTCTGAGCCACGCTGCGCATGGCCACACTGGGGACAACAACAATCACCAAATCCGCCCCGGCAACATCCTTCCACTTGCTGGTGACGAGAACATTGGCAGGCAAAGGACGTGCGCCTTTCACCCGACAAAGGCTGTGGCGGGTTTCGCGAATAATGGCAGCTTCCTCCTCGCGGTATGTCCACAAAACGACTTCGTCTCCTTTGTATGAGGCAGTAAGCGCGAGGGCTGTACCCCAAGCCCCGCCACCGATGATTGCAGTTTTCTTGTATTCAGAAGACATATCAGAGAGATTTTTTAGTAAATGCTTTAGGTTCCGTGCCTTTACACAGGCGCACGATATTGGTCCGGTGTTTCCAGACCACCAACACAAAGATAAAGCCGAGTAGCCCCAGTACCATAGCATCTGCCGTACTCATGCTGCCATCCCTACAACAGAACACATACACGGCAGTGCACATCATCCCCACTCCGGCAAACATACTGGAGAGCGATACATAGCGAGTCAGCAGCATCATCAGCACCCAACAGGCCAACGCCACTCCACCCATTAACGGCGACACGGCAAACAGGCAACCACCCGTTGTGGCTACGCCTTTACCTCCCTTAAAATGCAGAAAACACGTAAAGGTATGCCCCAATACCAATGCGAACATGACGCCGAGGAACCACCCCATATCCTCCGCGCTGAACAGGGTTGCATCCCCACCGAGGTGCATTTTCATATACAACAAAGGCAAATATCCCTTAAGAAAATCACAGATAAACACCGGTATTCCCCACTTTTTGCCCAGCACGCGCACAGCATTGGTAGCTCCGATATTACATGAGCCATGCTCTCGCAAATCCAACCCATTCAGACGCCCGGCCAAATAGCCGAAGGGCACTGAACCTATCAGATACGCTGCCACCACATATAGAATATTCTCCACCATGCGCAATAAGTATACTATCTTGCGAACGGTTTTGCAATCATTTTTTACAAAAACATTTAATATAAGCTAACAATTTGCCCCATTACGGCAATTCCTAACTCCACTTTTGCACCAAAACAGCTCCGGCAGTAAACGGAATGTTCACTGCCGGAGGAAAATATGATTGATGGCAAGTTATGGAATCAGGCTTCCGGCATCGGGATATCGTCATCATTATCCTCGCCACCGTGGGCCAAGATGAACTGCAAGTCATTGAGGTCAAGGCTAGAGGCAAAGCCCTCATCACCGAGGACGTTGGTCACAAGCTGATTCTTCTGGTGCTGGAGCACGCGAATCTTCTCTTCCACGGAATCTCGGGTGAGCAAGCGGTAAGCGATAACCTTGTTCTTCTGGCCGATACGGTGCGTACGGTCAATAGCCTGGCTTTCCACAGCGGGGTTCCACCACGGATCATACAAGATAACGTAGGAAGCTGAGGTAAGGTTAAGACCCGCACCACCGGCTTTAAGCGAAAGGAGGAATACGCTTGGTTCCTTCGTGGTCTGGAACTTTTCAATCTCAGCCTTACGGTCCTTAGTAGCACCGGTAAGGTAATTGAACGGGCGATGATCCGCCTCCAGGCGAGCTCGAATGATGTCCAACATGGTGGTGAACTGTGAGAACACCAGTACCTTGTGCCCTTCCTCTCGCAGCTGATCCAGCAGGTAGAACAACGCATTGAGCTTGGCACTATCCTCGCCGGCATACTTCTTGTCCACCAAGCCGGGGTGACAGCAAATCTGGCGCAAGCGCATGAGGCCCTGAAGAATAGCGAAGGAATTCTTCTTAACAGACTCGTCGGAATCCACCCCAAGCAAAGCCTTCTGAATGCGGCGCAACTCTGCCTTGTAAAGCTGGCGCTGAATTCCCTCCATCTTGGCGTAGACCTCTTCTTCCGTTCTGGGTGGCAAGTCCTTAGCCACCTGTTGTTTTGTACGACGCAGCAGGAAGGGCTTAAGGCGAGCAGCCAAGCGATTCTGGCTCTGAGAGTCCTTACGCTTATCAAAGCGCTTCTTGAAGTAGGCACGGCTTCCGAGCACGCCCGGCATGGCAAATGCCATAAGAGACCACATATCCAACAGGCGGTTCTCGATGGGCGTACCGGAGAGGACCAAGCGGTTATAGGCAGTCAGCTCACGCGCAGACTTAGCTGCCTTGGAATCCGGGTTCTTAATCTGCTGACCTTCGTCCAGAATGACAGTCAACCACTTAATGGAGTTAATCTGCTCACCGCAAACACGCAGCTGAGCATAGTTGATGACTACCATGTCATAGTTGGCCAAGATGTCATCCACAACAGCCTGCTCCTTATTGCGGATAACCAGCACGCGGATACCGGGCGCAAACTTCTCCGTCTCACCGGCCCACACATCAAGCACGGACTTCGGGCAAACAATCAACACCGGCGGAATCACTACCTTCTTACGGCCTTGCTTGTTACGCTGCAAGTAATCCTCACGCAACCACAGCACATAAGTGATAGACTGAATGGTCTTGCCCAAGCCCATATCGTCAGCTAAGATGCCACCGAACCCATTGACGGACAAGTACGCCAAGAAATGGAAGCCATCAATCTGGTACGGGCGCAGGGTTGCACGCAAGGTGGAGGGAACATCCGGCTTGACGTCAATCTTGATTTCAGCAGTGCGTTCCTTGATGCGCTGCCACGCCTTCGGGTCAAACACCTCTGCTGCACGCGGATCTGCCAGCTGCAAGGCATGCATGCGGTGGGTCTCACCGGAAAGGTCAAAGGGATCCAAGCCAAGCTTGGTAACGGCATCACGCTGTGCATCATCCAGCTTAATTTCCAAACGCATCCAGCGTCCGTCATCCATGCGCACATAGCCGCCACGCGCGGAAACCAAGGCACGTATTTGCTCTTTTGTCAAGGTTACCCCCTCCACGTCAATCACGACGCGCAAATCGAACCAGTCAATTTCCTGATTAACAACCTCAAATCGGATGGCAGCCGCTACAGGGTCAGCCAGCAGGGATTTAAGGTTTTCATCCATCTCCACGGTAATCGTTTCCGGGATGGATTTAGCCCACTCGGCAAACTTTTCCGGGAACTGTTTGGTAATGCGACTCTTAAAGGCAGCCAAAGGAGCATCGTAGGTAAAATTCATCTCCTCCAGCAAGCCGGGTATTGGGTACAGGTTATCACGAATGAAACGCAGCAGAGTCTTATCCTTTACAGGAGCCTGCTCCACCAATTCCCATTCATTATCCTTAATCAGGCGTTCCTTACGGCGGCCGGGAGCATCCTGAGCGTTTACCTCCAGTAACACGTGCTCTGTGTCGGCACTGGTAAGGCCACGCACAATCTTCATGGCAAAGGTGGGCTGCATTTCGATGTCCACCACGCGCTCCTCCATGCTCGGCGGCAGGGTTGCACCGATTTTGCGCAGGAACTCCACACCGTCCAAACTGTCAATTACGGACTTGGGGATGGAGTAGCGGGGCTCAACTTCTGTGCTTTCCAACCACTTAGGCGGCCCCGGGAACACGGTTTCATCGGACTGGTAGAGCTCCACCTGCCCGGGCAACTGACGCACGGAGTGAGTAACATGCACTCCGGCAGCCGTTACCAACTGCAAACCATAGCAATCCGGGACAATGGGATCATCTATACAAATCCACTTGAGTGGCTCCTTGACTACCTTAAAGTAGCACTCATCCAAGTTGACCAAGTAGCCCTTGAGGGCGGGCTGGTGGAACAAGCGGTTCATGACGCGGCACGCGGCCTCGCTGTCCAAATCCAGAATGACGGTTTCCTCACGGTCGGCATAGTCTCTCAACACATTGAGGAGGATATCCGACTGCGGATCCATCATAAACGCACCGTTCAGGAACTCTTCCAACAAGGCATCCAATTGTGAGCGCTCACGGATGGGGGTCCAGTCTTCCTTATCCGTGTATCGGTACTCAAAACGAGCCTCGTTAATGGTAGACACCAAGCGCATGTGCATGGGGCGTCTAGGGGGTTGCGGCGGGCGTTCATTAACGCTCTGAATGCGCTCATACCAAGTGCCGACTTCTTTTTCACGCTCCCACTCGCTGATTTTGTGCTGAACTTTTTCCAAATCCGTCACCACGTTCATGAACTCCGGATAGGATATGCGCTTTTTGGTGAACGCATAGGCAATGTAGTTCCAGAATTCCAAAATATTGCGGGGCGGAGTCGGCCACAGTTCAAGAGCGTCATAGCCGGTAATGTCCCAACGGGGGTTAAGGCGCACCAAATCGTGGTCATGGATTTCCTGTTCAATGGCAAAGCGGCGGTAGCGCTTCTCCAGCTTGGTAACAAAGTCAACTTCCTTCTGGTCCAAATCGCGGTCCAGCTTTTCTTCCAACACATCGGAGAGCGGAATTTCATTGAGCTCATTGGGACTTTCCGGCATGCTGGTACCGCGGTACATACGCTCTACCATCGTGGCAATGAGGCATGCTCCGGCAATATCCTCGTCTTCAGCAGTAGCGGAACCGAACCAGCGGTTACCCTGCAGGCGCAAGCTGGTGCGGAACACCCCTTGCTTCGTCTCCACTCGGCCCTGAATGAAGAGATGATTACCGAAAATTTGAGTGACAGCCCCATCCTTTTGGAGCTTTTCACCCGCGTTGCGAACCTCCTCGGAATAAGCATTGAGGAAGTTCAACGTGGCGCGATCGGGATTTAATGAGGAAATTAACATTTGTCGAAAAATTGATAATCAGCAGCTTAGATTCAGAAAACACAGTACACCCATGCACTGACAGGGCTGCCATGATTAGATACTACCACAAAAGTTGGGACTTTTCAAGTTCCCTTATTCATTTTTTTGATTTTTTATCCGAAAAGGAAGCACCTGCAAGGCTATTGTGCAGGAGGAGGAGTCGGGCTGAGAGGTTGCAGCAGGCGCGCGCAAGCTGTTTTTTGCTCACGCACGGCTATATCATACGCGGTAAGACCCGCTCGCGATTTCAGCGTTGCATCGGCACCTCCTTTGAGCAACAGGCGAACACAGGCTTCATGCCCATTGTGCGCCGCGAGGTGTAACGCCGTAAATCCGCGTTTATCTGCTGCATTGGGCTGAGCTCCTGCATTAAGCAGCAGTTTAACAGCATCCGCAGAGCCATCATACGCAGCCTGCAACAACGCAGTAGACCCCAAATCATTACGAGCCTCCGTATCGGCCCCGGCAGCCAGCAGTAACGGAATGCAGTCTGCACGATTCAGGCGTGCCGCATCATGTAAGGGAGTATCTCCATCATTATTGCGGGCATTCACACGCGCACCGGGAGCTGCCAACAACACTTTAAGGGCTGTACTCCGGCCGGCATCAGCCGCAACATGCAGCGGGGTAGCGCCGCGTTCTGCACGGGCGTTAATGTTAGCTCCGGCAGACAACAGGTACTGCACCATTTCCACCTTCCCCAAGTGAGCAGCATAGTGCAGCGGCGTAGCAGAAGCATCGCCACGCATGTTCACGCGAGCCCCGGCGGCAATCAGCAAGCGCACCGTCTCCACATGCCCGTGTTCCACGGCTGAGAACATGGCTCGCTCATACTCCCCCGGGGTTATTTTCATTTCTTTCAGCTTGGCAACCGCCTCCGGGCGGGTCAGCGCAGCACCGTTTTCCTGCGCACTGCACATTCCTCCCATGGTAAACGCTGCCGCCAGCACGGCATATAGCACACTTTTCATATAATACTACAGGTTAATCATTAATAACATCAATCAAATCCTTCAGGCGAGCATAGTCGCCGCGTTTAAGCGTGAAGCGCAACCGTGGCAACTCTGCAAGTGCCGGTTCAGGGTCATTTTCATCGCCCTCCATCTGCACTAAGTCGCCCTTGGGCATAATGTCAGTATAGTCATGCAAAATCCACTCCAAGTGTTTTTCCGTCAATGGTCCCATCATGCGGATGGTAATGTAGTCTTCCTCAAAATAATAGGAGTGGAAGCGCCGGTAAAAGCGCTCGATGTACGCCATAGCATCCTCCGCGCTCTTACTGAGGTACAGCAGGTGCATATCTGTCTTGGATATCAGTCCGGCATCCAATAACTCTTTTTCGATGAATCGCATCCATCTTATCCAGAAGGTCTCACCCGGGGTATCCAAAAGCACCACCGGGAAAATGGTACTCTTGCCGGTCTGAATAAGGGTAATTGTCTCAAAAATCTCATCCATTGTACCGAATCCGCCCGGGAAGGCCACCAGCGCATCCGTCTGCTTCAGGAAGTTAAGCTTACGGGTGTAGAAGTAATAAAAGTTCATCATCTTCTCACTCCCGGCAATGTACGGATTGGCATGCTGCTCATAGGGCAGCGTGATGTTGAGGCCGAAGGACGCGTCCTCTGTTGCCCCTTCATTACACGCCTGCATAATGCCCGGGCCTCCGCCGGTAATAATCATGTATCCCTTATCCGCCGCCATACGGGAAAATGCTACTGCCTGTTTATATGCATCTTCCTCCGGCTGAATTCGCGCTGATCCGAAACAGGTTATCTTGCGGATGTTGCGATAGGGGGCAAACATTTTATCTGCGGCAAACATTTCGTCCACGGTACGCGCCATCATGTCCAAATCATGCTCTTCCACTCGCTCGGATGCCGCCGCATTCATCACGGTGGAGAGCATTTGCAACACAGTTTCGGGGTCATGTCCGCTGCTAAAACGCTGGGCTAGGTCATACAAATTTGCGTCCAAAACCGGATTCCCCGTATTCACCGGTATGGTTACGGAAAGGTGGCGGTCTGCTCGACTGTTCAAATCGCGCGCGGCTAAAATTTCAGGCTTTTTCATACTCTGTAATTTAGCAAATTTTTGCCATTCTGTCAGCAAAAATTTATGCAACTGTGCATTTTTCCCATGTATCCTCAAGATTTTTTTGCCTTTTTAGCTATCGTTTGGAAAATCTTGGGGGATACATGTGGCGTTTTCCGCCAATCGAGCATCGGTAATTGTCCCCGTTAATTTTCAAATTTATCAGCCACTTTGCACACCTTCGGTGGGTGGAATTTAACCAAGCACACAGGCAAAACATCCCTTAATCTATTTTATTTGTTCTTGATATATAACGATTTACAATGAAAAGTGGTTGCGCGACTCAGTTTTCTTTACCCAATCAAGCAAAAGACTTAAACTCAAAGTAATGATTTTAAGCATATTACCAAGACCTGTTCATGTATCTTCTTTCAAAAAGAGTAGACTTATACATGAAAAAATCAACTTTTCTGAGGAACTCCCGTTTTTCGTGAGTGTTGATAGACGAAGGGTAACCTCTTGCCCCCTCATGCTTCAGGTGAAGCAAAAGCCGATGGGATTTCTCTTCCCATCACTAACCAAAAAACAGAAAGGAACAAAATTCTATGTCTACGAATAACGACATACCGACCGTCCCGGCTGACGACGAGAGTGCAGCCACTCAGATGAACAATGCCACCGCAGCTGATGTGGAGTCCGCTACGGGTTCATCTACCACCAATAACCATTCAACCTCTAACCTTAACTTTTCTGATATGAACACAACCACAACAAATACCGCCGGTGCTCTCGCTTCCGAGGGCGTGTCTCCCGATTTCTCTTTCACCCAGAGCGCAGTTAGCCCCATTGGGTTCTCTCGCACCACTTTCACCGAACCGCAGAAGCCCGGTAGCGACTGGGATACGGTGTACTCCGGTGTGTGCGTTGACTTGATGAATCAGGGCGAAGTCACCAATCAGCTTGTTCTCAAGGGTGATAAGCTTGTGCTCACCCGCCCCACGCAGCTCTCCGTCTGTATGACGGTGGATGACCACGGTGATTTGCTGATTTCCAATACGGAATTGGCAGACGATGCCATTCAGTCCGCTTTTGATTCGGCCCCCAAACTCAGCAACGATGAAGCCGACATTCTGAACTTCGCTGGTTCCCTTTGCTTCCACATGGATTTGGAAGGTACGGAGTGGCAGGATTTCGACAGCGGTGCTGCTGCATGGAAACGCCCTGTCCGTACGCTTGTGCTGCCCGCTGGTGATTATTTCATCTATGGTCGAGTGACCAACGACCCGATGAACGGTGGCAATGCCAATAACCGAAAACTCTTCCGCTACGCTATCCAAGCCAAACAGGCATGTGCCGAGGTAGAATACAAGGGTGGCATTCCGCAAGTTTGCGGCACCTGTGGCTGCGGCAACACGACCGATGGCGATGCAGACCGCCATGCTGCCACGCAAGCCCCCGGTTGGGAGGGCGATGCATGCCCGAGCTTTGTAACGCTCAATCCCGAAAACGGCAAGGCTCTGTATGATTCCCCCTGGCGCTGGACGGCTGCCATTGTGGGCTCTCAGGTGGTTATTACGCCACCTGTGGGTGAGGCTCTGCTCTTTGAAATCCCCGCAGAGGATGCTTCCGAAGCCGGTACAGCAGGTGCTTCCGGCATGGCAATCAATCGCATTCAGTATCAGGATGCAGCTTTCAATGCCACCACTTCCCGCACCCCGGCTTACATCATGATGAAGGATACCAACGGCCTTTGCATGACCTTTGACATGAGCAACGGTACTGTGTACAGCATCACCTCCCCCGAGGGGCGCAAAGTGACAGCAAGCGAGCGTGCGCAGCATGTGCAGACGCAGTTTGACAATGAGGGCAACCTGCTTTCCTGTGCTTCTGCTGAGGCTAAGCTGGTGTGCTCCACCGCCGATAATGGCGATTTACAGCTCGATTGGTTCACGCCCGATGCAGCAGAGGATGCTACGCCGTTTAAGCAAGAGACGATTCAGCGCAGCGGTAACGACACCTCGCTCACCCGTCAGCAGACAGGGCGCGACCCGCACAGCCTTGTGCGATCCGAGAATGACGGCATTATCACCATCACCAAGGGCGCAGGCGATGAAGCCATCGTTCACCGCTACGAGACCACCTACCCCATGAATGGCCTCATGGTGCGTACGGAGTCGGTTTACTTCGCAGCAACTCCCGACAATGTAGCGACCTGCACGCGTTCGGTGTATAACTACTCGGATGCCGGTTGGCAGCTGTATTCCGTGACGGAGGGCTTTGGAACCGATGTTGCACGCAGCACTAGCTATATCTACAACGGCAACCGTCTTACCAAAGTACAACGCTTTGACGGCAGCTATACCGAATACGAGTATGATTCCCTTGGTCGTACCACCATGCAAAAATCCCCTTGGGGTGCAAGTCTTGCCAAGGTAATCCGCACCACTTACGCTACGGCACGATTCTTCGATATTCGCCCCGCTTCGGAGGCAGAGTATCATGTGAATGCTTCCGGCACGGAAGTGCTGTTCCGCAATACCGTACACAGCTATGAGGAAACAGCTGAGCAGGAGCGTGTCACCACCACGGTAACGGCAGGTGGCGGTTCGCAGCAGCAGGTGAGCATTGAGGAGACCTACGGCGCAGAGCCTGCCTATGCCTACGCAGCAGGCAAGCCGAAGTTCTCACAGGGCATTGACGGTGTGCAGACGTGGCATGAGTACGAGGCTACTACCGAGCACGGAGCTATCCACAAGCATACCTCCATCACC
>JAFQDN010000077.1 GCA_017415995.1 Akkermansia sp.
GAACGCAGGCAAGTCCATTGAACTGATTAAAGTGGCATACAATTATGAGGAAAGAGGCAAGCACGTTATGACTCTGGTTCCGGCCATCGACAACCGTTACGGAACCGGTCTGATTACCTCCAGAATCGGCATTCAGAGAGAGGCAATGGTTGTCTCCGATGATACCAACATCCTGGAATTATACATGCGCGAAAATGAAAAGCAGCACATCGACTGCATTCTGATTGACGAGTGTCAGTTCCTGAAAAAACATCATATTCAGGAGCTGGTTGAAATTGTAGACAGCTGTGATGTGCCGGTTCTGGCATACGGTCTGAAAAACGACTTCCGAAATGAACTGTTCGAAGGCTCTTACTATCTGCTGATTTATGCAGATAAAATCGAAGAAATCAAGACCATCTGCTGGTGCGGACGTAAGGCAACCATGGTTGCACGTGGCCCTATACCGCCCCTGCCGGGGCTCATATTTAGGTTGTTATCTTTGCTGCTACGCTTACCGCAGGGCTTTGCAGCATTACTGCGCGCAACGCGCGCCCAATTCTGAGCCCCTACGGGGCGACAGAATCATAGCCGGGGGTAAGCCCGACCTTGGGAGGGCGCGACCCCCGGTACGCACGGAAATTTAATTAAAGCCCCGCAAGGGGCGGCAGAAAGCATCGCGATGTATTGTAGCCGTGGCCTCTGTCGCCCACAATTGGGGCTTGGATGTCTTTTTCTGTTTTACCGGGGGCCACGCCCGCTAACACGGGCTTACCCCCGGCTATTGATCTATCGCCCCACGGGGGCTCCGAATTCGCCGCGCGTTGCGAGCGGTGCGCGGAGCGTCTGCAAAGCCGAATTACCAGCCTCGGCGTAGCGCACTGCCACGAAGAAGGAAGCCCCGCGGGGGCGACAGAAAGCATCGCGATGTTGTTGTGGCCGAGGCCTCTGTCGCTCGCCTTGCGTGCTCTGAAAATTGGCTCACTTATGGTTGCAAACAGTTCGGTTATTTGTCGAACATTATACCAGAGCGCAGATATATCACCCGCTGACGAGGGTTCTGAATTCCGCATGTTTTCATCGGGCGTGAAATTTGGTTGCATTGCGTGAAAAATCTGCTATAATTCCCGCACTGAATCATTATGGCCAGAATATTAAAGACACCATCGCGCTCGCGGCTTACCGTTTCCGGGACCACCATAACGGCTAAGCAACGGGAGGGTGCTGCATTTTATATTCTGCCTGCATTGTTGGTGCTGGCAGTGCTGGTGTTCTGCTATACTGTGCCACCGCCGGCCGCAGCACAGGCTGCCGCAGCGGCTCCTGCTCCCCCTCCGGCTGCACCGGTTCCGCCGTCTGTAGCACCCGCTGTTGAGCAGGCGGCGGATGCCGCTTCCGCTGCGCTTGTAGCAGACGCGCCCACCGTGCCGGAACCGACTCCGGTTGAGCAAACACCCACCCCGGCGGAAACTCCCTCCGTAGAGGAGGGCTCTCCCGCCACCGATACGGCAGCTGCACCGGAAGAGGCGTTCCCGGATGAGGATGCCCCCCATGATGAAGATGAATTTTAATAATAAACAGAACAGAAAGACCATGACCAAGCAAGAAGCCTCCCCCATTACCATGACACCGCAGGGATTGCAGGTGCCGCATTTCCCCATCATCCCCCACATCATCGGCGACGGCTCCGGACCGGACATCTGGAAAGCCTCCAAGCGTGTGATTGATGCCGCCGTTGCCACGGCCTACGGCTCCGAGCGCGCTATTGAATGGATGGAGGTGCTGGCCGGGCAAAAAGCATATGATACCGTGGGCAACTGGTTGCCCAATGAAACGGTGGATGCCTTCCGTAAGTATTTGGTCGGTATCAAAGGCCCGCTGACCACCCCGGTCGGCGGTGGTATCCGCTCGCTCAATGTTGCCCTGCGCCAAGGCTTGGATTTGTATTGCTGTGTGCGCCCCGTTCGCTATTTCAACGGCATCGAGACCCCCGTCAAAAACCCCTCTTGGGTGGATATGGTCATCTTCCGTGAAAATACGGAGGATATTTATGCCGGTATCGAGTTCAAAGAAGGCTCCAAAGAGGCAGAAATCTTCTACAACTGGCTCTCCGAGACCTTCCCGGAGCGCGCCGGCAAAGTGCGCTTCCCCAATACCTCCGGCTTCGGTATCAAACCCGTTTCTCGCGAGGGCACGGAGCGTTTAGTGCGCTCTGCCATCCGGTATGCTATTGCGAATAATCGTCCCTCGGTCACTCTTGTTCATAAGGGCAACATCATGAAGTTTACGGAAGGTGGCTTCCGGGATTGGGGGTACGACCTCGCCAAGCGTGAGTTCGGTGCTCAGCCCATTGATAAAGGCCCGTGGTGCAAACTCCCCAACGGCATTGTCATCAAGGACTGCATTTGCGATGCCTTCCTGCAGGAAATCCTTATTCACCCCAAGGATCATTCCGTAGTGGCCACGCTCAACCTCAACGGCGACTACTGCTCGGACGCCCTCGCGGCTCAGGTCGGCGGTATCGGCATTGCTCCCGGTGCCAACATCAATTACAAGTCCGGTCACGCCGTGTTCGAGGCTACGCACGGCACGGCTCCCGCTCTTGCAAACTTGGATAAGGCCAATCCCTGTTCCTTCCTCCTCTCCGCGGAGATGATGCTGCGCTACATCGGCTGGTCCGAGGCTGCGGATTGCATCGTCTCTGCCATTGAATCCGCCATCGCCTCCAAACGCGTCACCGCCGACCTCGCGGAGATGATCCCCGGCTCCACTGCCGTTTCTACTTCCGAGTTCGCAAATGTTTTGTGCAAACATTTGCAGTGACAAATTACGGGTTACGATTGACAAGTTATCTGATTCGGCGCGGCTTTGCCGCGCAAGGCTTTCGGAACTCATTTCCGATGCATGATTTCAAAGCAGAAATGACCGACCGCACCCGCAATTTTGCATTGCCGGTGTTCAGACTGTGTAAAAGTTTGCACGGATGCTATGAGATGGAGCACGTCGGCAGACAGTTGTTTCGTAGTGCTACTTCTGTTGTCGTGCAATACAGAGCCGCTCAACATGCCTTTACTTCTGAAAACTTCCTTTATAAAATGAAGGTATGTGAAGAGGAGGCTGATGAAACTGCTTTTTGGTTAGATATGTTAATGGAAAGCAATATGGTGAAACACTCCCGCCTCGCTGCTTTGGTGCACGAGGCTCACCGGATTGCGGCTATAATAGCAGCCTCCTGTATAACTTTATCAAAACGAAAATCCCAAATAACTCGACCTTCGTAACTCGTAACCCGTCATTTCCAAATAACTCGTAACCCGTCATTTTCAAATCGCTTCGTCAATGAAAATTGATTCGCAATTCGTTCATTCTGCTTTTTCCTCCATTGCCTCTCGCTATGTTACGGCTAACCACATCCTCTCCTTGGGGGCGGACGTATTGTGGAGGGAGCGTGCTATCAAGATTATCTCCGAGTGGAAACCCCGCAACCTGCTCGATATCGCCACCGGTACCGGGGATTTGGCGCTCGCGGTTAAAAAAGCCTTGCCCGAGGTCGCGGTGCAGGGGACGGATTTTTGCCGCCCCATGCTGGATATTGCCGTAAAACGCGGCCTTACCGATGTCTTTGAGGCCGATGCCATGCATCTTCCGCTGCCGGATGCCTGCTTCGATGCCGCCACCGTTGCCTTTGGCCTGCGCAATATGGAGGATTATGAAAAAGCGCTCTGTGAGTTCCGCCGCATCCTGCGCCCCGGCGGTCACCTCCTCGTGCTGGACTTCAGCATGCCGGATGGCCTCATCGCCAAACCCTACCGCCTCTACCTCCACCACATCCTCCCACGCATTGCCGGCTTCCTTACAGGCAATTCCTCCGCGTACGATTACCTCGGCGAGAGTATCGAGCAATTCCCTAGGGGAGACTCCTTCAAACGCCTCCTCTCCCGCAGTGGCTTCTCCGCTCCTACCGCGCTCCCGCTCCTTTGCGGTATCGCCTCCATTTATACCGCTCAGGTACCCTGATTTTTTCCTCCCCTCGCTTAGCTGTTATGCGTTGACGTTACGTTAACGCCACTCACGGGCGTGCGGATTACTTAAAAACTACCTGAAAAAAATCATTTCACGCCGTTTTTTGCTGTACACCCCATCCTCTATTTGCTAGAATACGGGCAAGGGAAAACCTGTCGTCTCACTGCGCAAGGGATGTTCAGCTCTCCCGAAAAATCACACATTAATTACTTACAACAATGAAATTACATTTACCGAAAATGCTGCTTACGGCAGTAATTGCTGCTTGTGCTGTCGGAACTACCGTGCAGGCCGGAACCGGATGGGGTACTAGCCAAAGCGGAGGGATTGGTACGCTCTACGTTAATGGAACAGGCAACTCACAGGGTGCCCTGAACCAGTCTGGTATGACCATCACAACGGGGACCCCAGAAGGTGGAGTCTTTACGACGTATATTGATGCAACTACTAGCGGAACTAGAGAAGAATTCATCGTTGCAGCAGATGGTGCTGATGACGCAGGCGTAAATGCTGAAATCGGTACTCTGACCATTGGCAACGGTTCCACCATGAAGGTTGCTGGATCAGGTTGGGGAACCGGTCGCCATTTTGATGTACTTACCATTGATACGCTTTCAGTTGTCGATGGAGGCAGCGCAACTTACTCTCAGATTGCCGATAATACCGTAGACATCCATGCCGTGAGCGGTGCCCTGAACGTAACTAATGCCGGCACGCTTACACTCGGAGGAGAGACAACAACTACCACTTTCAGTGGAACAATCACCAACACCGGTACCATGACGGTAAACGGTACTGTCGCCGTGACCAACCTCAGCAACTTTACCATTGAGGCCGCAGGCGAGGAGGTATGGAGTGATACTGCAAACTCTCAGGGATTTAAGGTTTCTCAGGGAGCAACCTACGTTCTTTCTACCGGTGATGTAAATTACGCCTCCGGGCTTACATCTGTAGACGATAACGGCACGCTGCGCGAGGTTACTATCGCTGATGGTAAGGCTACTTTCCAAGGTGGAACTGTTACGGGCACAACTTATTACGTCAATACGACAGATGTTACGATTGGTGGCGATAGTGCAACAGAAAATACTTCCACTGCCACAGGCGTTGTTGTAGCATCCGGACGCACCGTGACCATTGCCGGTGGTACGGATGCAGTTGCTGCATCTGACCTGTTTAAAGGTGTGACCGGTGAGGGTAACGTTGACTTGGCGACGAGCCTTTCCATAAGCGGAAGCAATGCAACCTTGGCTACCGGCACGCTCTCAATTGCCTCCGGTGCAACATTGTCAATCGGCGCCGGTGACGCCAATACTGCCAGCATAGCTTCTTTCAGTACTGTAGAATTGGATGGTGGTGCCATTCGCTTCCAAAACAAGCAAGATACATTCCACAACCTGACTGTAACTGCTAAGGGCGGTGCCCTTCACTTTGAGGACATGGGACAAGTTGAAAACAGCGCACTGACCACGCTGGCGGATACCACAACGCTGAACGGTGACCTTAAGTTCACTAATACGTGGAACGTGCAGATTCAGATTGAGAAGCTTTCCGGCACCGGCAACTTCATCATTGACGGCAACGGTCGCAATACCGCAAACTCCGGAATTATTTCCATCAACGGTGTTGATAATTACACCGGTAAGGTGAAGATTACCAATCTTGCTACCAACATGAAGCTTAGCGTTGCTGAGAATCTGGGGCTCAACGTCTATGTCGATTCCTATGTAGCAGATGCCACGACAAAGAATGGCTTGGATCTTACCGGTATCGGTGCCGGTAACACTGTTACCCTGCAAGGGGTGCGCGGTTATCTGACTAAGGACAGCACCATTGCTGCAGACGTTGTTATCTCCAATTCTGCTGACGGCTCTTTGGCTGGCTTGGAAATCAATGATGGCACCAGCAACAGCACCAGTACCTTTGCCGGTGATGTGAGCGGTAGTGGCAACTTGGTTTTCAACCATGCTTGGACGAACTACACCACAAAGTTTACGGGTGATGTATCCGGGTGGACCGGAAGATTGGACGTGGCAAAAGGTGGAAACAACATCGTCTTTACCGGTGATGCCACGAAAATTAACAATTCCGAAATCGAGATGCGCAGCGCGGATACAACTGCAAATATCACTTTCGAGCACGATAAGGCAGTAACGGTGAGCTCTGACATCATCCGCACCCGTGGTTCCATTAATTTGACGCTGAATAATAGCAGCGAAGAAGGTATTACCTTTACGGGCGACAGCATTGCAGTCACGAACCTTACGCTGCAAGCCGGCACCAAGGCAGCCTTTACGGGTGTTAATGCCCTGAGCGTCACCGACCTGACGCTTGCCGCCGGGACCAAGGTGGCCGTGGGCACAGGCGTGGCCGTGGCCGCGGAAGGAGCAGCTCCCGCCTTGGCGGTGACAGGTGCAGCAACGCTTGCCGGTGGTTCCGAGGTAGAGGGGGGCTTGGATCTCAGCTCTGCAACATCCCTTACGCTCAACGGGATGGAATCAGCCGTAACCATCACGGGCGATTTGACGCTGCCGGGAACGGCCATCAGTCTGTCCGGAGATGTGCTGACGGAGCTTACCGGTCTTACCGCAGGCGGCAAGCTGGATCTCTTCAACGTGAGCGGTTTGTTCACGCTTGGGAATGCTGCGATTGAAAGCCTGACAGCGGAGGATAACACCCTGCTGAATACAGTCTTCGACGCAACGGAGATTACGGGGGACTACTACCTTGGTTACGAGAACGGCGTGGTATATGCCGGCAAGTTTGATGCCGTTGTGCCGCCGACGGTGGATCCGACCGTGCCCGAGCCGACCACAGCAACGCTGAGCCTGCTGGCTCTGGCAGCTTTGGCAGCTCGCCGTCGCCGCCGCTGATGCGCCGGTGCAGCAAATATAACTATAACCAAGAGCCTGTTCCCGGTGTACGGGGGCAGGCTCTTGACATTGACGGGGGGATTCGGGATTGACAAGTTACGAGTTACGAAGGACGAGTTATTCGGGATTGACGGGTTACGGGGCAATCGTAGTAACTTGTGCCACGTCATTTTGGATGAGCTATCAATAATTTTGCTTGCAATTGCGGGAGGAACAACGTATGCTGAGTGCAGCAAAAAACAAAGAGAACGATATGTTGATAGCACCTTCCATGTTGGCGTGTGATTTTCGGAGCATCGGGGCGGAGGCAGGGAGAGCCTTGGCAGCAGGGGCAGACTGGTTGCACCTGGATGTAATGGATGGCTCCTTTGTGGATAATATCTCCTTTGGACCGGATATATGCGCCGCCATACGCAACAGCGTGCCTGCGGATGCCTATTTGGATGCGCACCTGATGATAGATGCACCGGACCACTACCTGCCGCGTTTTTTGAAGGCGGGGATGAACATGATAACCGTGCATGTGGAACGTGAAGGGGCTGTGGATTTGCACGCAACATTGGCCGCGATACGAGCCGGCGGGGCTCAGGCCGGGCTGGCCGTGAACCCGGCAACGCCCGTGGAGAAAGTGCTGCCCTATTTGGCGGAGCTGGACATGGTGTTGGTGATGAGTGTTGTGCCGGGATTCGGCGGGCAAAGCTTTATGGGC
Source organism: Akkermansia sp. (assembly GCA_017415995.1). Lineage (GTDB taxonomy): Bacteria > Verrucomicrobiota > Verrucomicrobiia > Verrucomicrobiales > Akkermansiaceae > Akkermansia. The sequence continues at coordinate 7,585 of JAFQDN010000077.1, forward strand.
GAGGTGCTGGAGAAAGTGCGCGTATTGGATGCCGCCCGTAAGGAGCAGGGGCTGAGCTTCCTTATACAAATGGATGGCGGAATAGGTGCCGTGCAGGCTCCGCTGTGTGCGCAGGCCGGGGCGGATTGCCTGGTGGCAGGCTCCTCCACCTTCCGTGCACCGGATATGGCAGCAGCCATTGCTGCAATGAAGTAACATTCATCGGGAAATCACGTTATGGATAAAGGCACAAAAAGCCTGTTGAATGTGTTTTTGAGCGTGCTGGCGCCTGTGCTGGTGCTGGACCACTGCTCGGCATCCGGTGAATCCTTTTGGCATTTGGGTACAACCTGGGCCATGGTGGTAGCTCTGTCGTTGCCCATTGGTTGCGGTATTTACAGTTTTGCGACGGAACGCAAGGTGGAGTTGCTGACGGTTTTCGGGCTGCTGGGCACTATTCTGACGGGCGTGGTGACAATTTATGCCAACACGGGAGACGGCATGGCCATACGCCCGGATACACCGTGGTGGTACGCCGCCAAGGAGGCTCTTATCGCTCTTTTGTTGGCCGGTGCCATGTTGGTGAATGTGCGCAAAGAGGGCTCTATGCTGCGGGCGTTTGTGTACTCGGATTCTATTTATGATGTAAAAGCCATAGAGCAAGCCGTGGAGGAAAAGGGCGCCCGTGCTGCGTATGATGGCACGCTGAGCCGTGCTGCTTACATGACGGCGGCATCTCTGTTTTTCTCGGCAGCGGCTAATTTCGCGCTTGCTTTGTACTTTTTGTTGCCTGTGCCCGGAGCTCCGGCAGCGGAGCAGGCAGAGCTGTATAATTACGCCGTGAGTAAGATGACTTGGATGGGGCTGCTCATCATCGGTGTGCCTTTATTGGTTACGCTTATGCTGGTGATGCGCTACCTTGCCCGCCGCATCTCCTCGCTGAGTGGCTTGTCCGAGGATAAAATATTCCTCCCAAGGTAAAATATTGGTATTGAACCTTCTTTGTCCTTGCGGGCTACGCCTTGGCTGGCAAGGTGAGAGTGCGGCGCGCGTTGCGCGCGCAGTAACGCTGCAAAGCCGCGCGGTAAGCGTAGCAGCAAAGATGGCAACCGAAATATGAGCCCCGGCGAGGGGCGGCATAGGGTAGCCCGGAGTGGAGCTGCGTAGCAGCGGAACTCCGGGAAGGAGGAAAACAAAAAGAGAACCCCGTGAGGGGTGGCATAATGGGAGGAGTTAATATACACGAGGAATGTTTACCGTGGCCTACATGCCGATTTGAGAATAAAAAGCTGCAATACTATGCCGTGCATTATGCCACCCCTTCGGGGTTCGCATATATTTTGACACAATCCCCGGGGTTTCACGGCTTCGCCGTTTCACCACCGGGCTACCCTATGTCGCCCCGTAGGGGCTTCCTTCTTCGTGGCTGTGCGCTACGCCGAGGCTGGTAATTCGGCTTTGCAGACGCTCCGCGCACCGCTCGCAACGCGCGGCGAATTCGGAGCCCCCGTGGGGCGATAGA
>JAFQDN010000053.1 GCA_017415995.1 Akkermansia sp.
AGGGTATCTGACGAGGAGAGATAAAGAGTTGCGGCAGGAATCGTAGTTCCGGGACTAAACACACGCCGAGAAACCGCCGTATGCCATAAAAGGCACGTACGGTGGTGTGAGAGGGGGGCGAAAGCCCCCCTACTCGATTATTGCATTTACAGAAGATGTAACGAGTCCTGAAATTTCAGCTTGACAAATGGTAAGTATTTTGATAGGTATTAACCTGTGAAGACTTTACTGACCGGTATAGCAGGGATGGTATTAGCCACGGCCACGGTAATGGGCGGGGTGGATGCCATGAAGAATTATCAGGAGCCGGAGGCAGGGAAAGCCGCCGAATTCGGATTCGGCGGGGCGGAAGGACGTGAGTTCATGTTGGATGGCAAGCCGTTCCAGATACGCTCTGCCGAGATACACCCGCAACGCGTGCCACGGGAGTATTGGCGCCACCGCATTCGCACGGCCAAGGCTATGGGGTTGAACACGATAGCCTTTTACACGTTCTGGAACCGGTTGGAGCAAGCGGACGGTAGCTGGGATTTCAGCGGGCGCAATGACATAGGAGCCTTCATTGACCTGTGCCAAGAGGAGGGCATGTGGGTGCTATTCCGTCCCGGTCCTTACGTGTGCGGCGAGTGGGATTTGGGTGGCTTGCCGGTCTACCTGATTAAAGATGATGTAACGCCGCTGCGCAATACGAAGAATGCTCAGTTCATGGAAGCCCAAACCCGTTACTTGGAGAAGATGGCAGAGATAGCCATACCTCGTCTGTGCAAGAACGGGGGCCCCATCCTGATGGTACAGTTGGAAAATGAGTACGGCAGCTACAAGTCACCGCATGATGAGCTGGCTTACATCGAGTGGCTCAAGGATTTTTGGACAAAGAAGGGCGCCGGCCCATTCTACCTGTCGGAAGGCTCATCCAATCACCATCTGCGCTTTGTGCCCAAGGGCGTGGCGGTAGGCTTGGACCCCGCGGACCGAGCCTCGGACATGCGCAATGCGCTGCGTATAGCACCGGGTGTTCCGGTGTTCTCCAGCGAGACATACCCCGGCTGGTTGCGCCACTGGGGAGAGGGCAACTGGACGCCCTCTCGCAAGACCTTGGACTCCGTGCGCTGGTACATGAAGGACGGTGTATCATTCAACCTGTTCGTGTACCATGGCGGTACCAACTTCGGGCTTACCGCCGGTTCTAACAGCAATGAAAAAGGCGGTAATTTTCAACCGGATCTGACCAGTTACGATTACGGCTCACCTGTGGGTGAGAATGGTAATCTGACCAAGGAATATTTTGAGTACCGCGACATCATCTTGGGAGCCTTGCCCGGACTGAAAGCGCCTGAAGTTCCGCAAACTCCGGCAACCATGGAAGTTGCTCCCTTTACACCGCAGTTTGTTTGCGGTTTGGATGGTATTGACTGGAGCTCACCCAAGCAAATGCAAACTCCGTGCACGCTGGAGAGCATAGGGCAGAACCAGGGCATAGCTGTTTACTCTGCAGCCATACCGGCAGGGGCGGAGTCAACACTGCAATGCACCGTGCACGACTATGCGCTTGTGTATGTAGGCGGGCAGTATGTGGGGGATATGGATCGTCGCAACGGGCAGACCTCCATCACTATTCCGGCTCGTGCTCAGGAGAGTACGCTGGAGGTTGTGGTGGATACCTTCGGCCACGTCAATTTCTGTTCCTATTTGGAGAAAGACCGCAAAGGCATCATTGGTCCGGTAAAACTCGGGGAGCTGGAGTTGCGGCATTGGCAACTGCGTGTTCATGACTTGCAGAACAAGCCCGTTGCCGCAGCCTCTGCTGCGCCTTACATGCGGGGTGGCATCTTTAAGGCTGAGGTTACGCTGGATAAGGTTGCGGATACCTTCTTGGACATGGCTGCTTGGCCTAAGGGTTATGTGTGGGTAAACGGTCATCTTTTGGGCCGCTACTGGAACATCGGCCCGCAGGAGCGTCTGTATTGCCCGGCGGAGTTCCTGAAAGTCGGAAAAAATGAGGTGCTGGTGTTGGATTTCTTGGCTGCTCCTACCAATCCTCCCGCAATTTCCGGCAAAACGGAGCGCAATATGGAGGTGAAAAAGCAAACTAAATCTCTGAATAATCAATGGGATTGATCCTCGTTCGCTGAAAAAAAATCAGCCAATTGCACCGACCCGTCTTTCGATGTGGTCGGTGTTTTTTTTGTATTTGTGCAAGATTGTAAATCTTTGATTGTCAGTGGTGTTTTTTTTTGTTTGAGTTTTGAACGCAGGTGCATGATTGAGTGTCTATAATTTGTAGTCTTGATAGGTCATGAAAACAATTTTTGCACTCATATCGGTAGCGTTAAGTGTCTCCGTGGTGGATGCCTCTGTTCAGAAAGTCGGCGTGGATGGCTGTGTGCCGTTTGAACGGAGAGTAGAGGCACATGAGAGGCTGGTAGAAATCCTTACGGCTGATGCGGAAGTTCCCCCGGCAGATATTCTTGAATGCACCCGTGCTGTGTGCAAAAAGCCATTCAGAGCCAAGAGAAAAGGTCAGCCTTCATTTTTTGAGGGCAGAGTGGAAAACGGAGCATTGCTGCGAGCCGCCGCTCGCTACAATGCGGTGAATACCATCACTTGGCTGCTGCGTGAACGCAAGGCTGACCCACATGATATGCTGTGGGATGACTACGCCCATCCTCTAAGTGATGAGGTGTCCGCCTTGCATATTGCTGCCGAGTATGGTGCCGTGGAGGCTATCGAACAGCTGTTGAACGCAGGAGTGAATCCTAATGTGGTGGATAATCACGGCGACACGCCACTTATGCGCGCTGCTGCCGGTGGTGCAGAGCGCGCGTTCGAGGCGGTTAAACTCCTGCTTGCCCGGGGTGCCAATGCTGCCCTCCGCAATTACGAGGGAAAAGCTGCTGTTGACATGGTGCCACCGGGGGAAAATCGGGTGTTCGGCTCCCTGTGTCGGTATGGCGTGTGCCCTCAGGATAAAGCGCGTTACGCTGCTTGGGTGAGTGAAGAGCGCCTGAGTTTTTCTTCTGATAATCCGTTCCTTTATATGTGGTATGCCGTGCATGCAGATGAGTTGGCTGACGTAGAGGCGTGGCTGAAAAAGGGAGTGAATCCGCAGGGCAATCTCGTGGGTGTGCCCCCACTGTTGGTGGCCATCAATCATGGTAACGCGGATATGGTGCGGCTGTTGATGCGCTATGGTGCTGCGTTCCCGCAGGATACAGAGCCTGAGTATTATCCGTGGTTGTATGCCGCGGTGCTTTGCGGCAACCCCAATATTGTGGCAATGCTACCCTATAGTGAGCCGAAGGCCGATGAGGCTGAAAGTCCGTTTGTGGTAGCTTTGCGCGGTAATTGTGGCGTTGCCATGGCCGCTGCCTTATGTGAACGCGGTGCGAACCGTGAGGCGAGGACGCGGAATTCTGCCCGGGATTTTTCATGTTTTCAGATTGTCAGAATTTTTACTCAGGATGAGCAACTGTACCGCCTGTTGCAATCGTACGAGTAAGATTATCAGTTGCTTCTTTGTTGCCTGTTCGTAAACCGTTCGTAAACCCTTACTGTATAATGTGTATGAGTCGTGCTCTTTTCCCGCTTTCCGGTCTGTTGATGGGTGGACTTTTGTCCGCAACGGAAATCTCTTCTGTTTTGCCGAATTACCGTGAACTCAACAAGAGGCATTTGTGCCAAGTGCAGTGTCAGCAGCGTACTTCAATGGTGCACTTGGGGCGTGTTGCGCAGGATGAGTCCGCCGTAGCCGTGGTGCAGCCTCCTCCTCCCTTGCTTGCACCGCTTCCTCCTCAAGTACGCGTCTATGCTCCGGAGGTGCAGGAGGATTCCCCCGCTGTGTTTAAGATTGTGGCAGAATTCCGCCCGGGGGACGATGAAGCGTCGCGCGCGGAATTTGCAGCCAAGCTGCGCGCTCCCGGTGTAGATGTAAATGCTACGGATGCAGCAGGAAACAGTGTGTGGATGCTTTTGAATCCGCTGAGTCCGGGGTGGTATGTGGAGGAGTTGCTTGCTGCCGGGGCAAATCCGTATGTTACCCTCCCGGGATGTGATGAGGGTGTGACTCCGTTCCATTATTATTTGGCTAGGCATTGTCATCGTTTATATGAGGCGTTACTGAAGGCCGGATACCGTTTGCCGCAGTCTCAGATGGCGCGCTTCCGTATGCTGTATGATACGGCCAAAGCGCATGAATACGGCTTGGCTGAGGATAAACTGAAGCTTTTACAGCAGTATGGCGTACCCCTTGATACTCCTAACCCCGATACAGGCTTAACCGTATTGCAAACGCTCATTGCGGAGCATGCCCCGTGGCAATTTGTTGAAAATATGCTCTGCGCAGGTGCATCGCCGAATGCCCATACGCAGGGTGAGCCTCCGTTGCTGATGGCTTTGGTTGTGCAAGACCATCTCATGGTGCATGCTCTCCTGAAATATGGTGCCTCCGTCCCTAGTGATGAGCTCAAAAATACTTTGCTCTTTATCGCGGTGCGGTTAGCAGATGCGGAGCTTACTGAGCGATTGTTGAACATGGGGGCTTCTCCCACGGCGGTGGAGTCTCCCGGTAGTTCCATCACCCCTCTGCGTTTAGCCTTGCTCTCAGGTAATGAAAAACTTGCCGATTTGGTGATGTCTGCCGCTCAGGGAGAATGCCGATTTAATAATGCCTTTTTTGAGCTTTGCAGAATGGCTGTAGAACAGAATGATGTCGTCTTTTTTGCTAATTTGCCTTCATCGTATCTGAATGCGGATTGCGGCCCGTTGGACTCTCCGTTTGCCCGGATGGATGGCAACCCGAAGGCTACACACTATTTTGCACCCGTTTTGCTGCATGCCGCAGCGGAGGGGAAGGCTGATATTGTGCGGGTATTATTACAGCGTGGGGCGGATAAAGAAGCTGAGGAGTATTATGGACGCACGGCCATTGTATATGCTGCTGCCAAGGGGCATTTGGCATGCGTGCAGTTGCTGCACCGTGCCGGTGCTACCAAACTTGATTCCGCTTTGCAAGCTGCCTTGCTCTTTAAGCAATCGGCGGTGGTTACGTATTTGCTGGAGCAGGGGGGAGCCGCCTCCTGTGCCGGTGATGCTTGTCTGCAGCGTTCCTCCACCGGAAAAACGGAATTGATGTTGGCTGTTGCTCAAGGACGCATGAACCGCGTTTCCTATCTTTTAGAGCATGCTCCACAACTTGTGAATTGGCAGGACTCCTACGGGCGTACTGCGCTGATGATGGCTCGAAGTGCTGCCTCTGTCAGGCTGTTGCTTGCTTACGGGGCGGATGCATCTATCCGTAATGACCTCGGCCTTACTGCTTTGGACGAGGCTTGTCAAGCAGATAGAAGATTTGCTGTGGCTGCTTTGCTGGAAGCAAATGCCCCCTATGCACAGCCGGCCATAGCTTTGCGCTATGCTTGTTCCGTGGGCAATGCGGAGCTTGCTCGCCGCATTCTGCATGGCGGTGGGGTGGATGTGAATACCCATCCGGAATCCGGTCCTTCCTTGCTTGCCTTGGCTGTGTCTGCAAAATCAACTGAGCTTGTGGATTTATTGCTTTTGAACGGTGCAACGATAAAGGGCTCCGGGGCGTTGCGTCAGGCGTTGCAAACGGACCAACCTCAGTTTGTCCGCTTGTTTATGGAGCATGAGCATGTATGCCCGCCTTCGCCATGTTCTCCGCGTGGCGGTTTCTCTGCTCAGGATAAACTGAATGCGCTCTTGCATGAAGCTTGCCGTTCCAACGCCCCGCAATCTGTGAAAATGCTCCTGGCGCTCGGGGCAAATGTCAATGATACCGGCATGTCTTCCTATGGTCACGCTGCTACCGGCAATGCCCCTTTGCATGCAGCTGCGTGTCAATCCTCTCAGATTGTTGAGATGTTGCTTGCTGCCGGTGCCGACATAAATGCGCGCAATGCCGATGGTGATACGCCCTTAATGCTCGCCGTGCGTTTTCGTGCCGGGGCTCCGGTCTCACTGCCGGAGGAAATTGCCCTGCTGCTTTTGGAACGTGGGGCGGATGCTTCTTTGCGCAACAACAGAGGCTTGAATGCTGCGGATTTGGCATCCTATGCGTCTCACATTCAGGCATTATCCGCCGCCGGTGTGCATAAATCTTCCTTTGTGCATCCCTTGGCGCAAGCCGTTTTTGCGGAGGATACGCAGCGTGTAGCTGAGCTGTTGGCTGCCGGTGAGAACCCGGATTTGCCCTTACCTGATGGCCGAACCCTGCTGCAAGTCCTTGCCGATGCTTGGGTGGATGATTCCGCTGTGGAGAATACGATGTTCCGCTTGTTGGTGCAGGGGGGTGCTTGCTTACAGCATGAGGTGTTCCTCCGCCTGTGCGGTTGGGGGAATGCTGTCATGATGCAGACCATGCTGGATGCCGGTTTCCGTGTTCAGCCCCGCGGTGAGGCTACTTTTCAGTATTTGCACGCGGCCTTACACGGGAATTGCCCCCACAAGGCTCTCCCTCTGCTGATTCAGGCCGGGGCTGATATCAATGCGGAAAATGCTCGCGGGTACACGTTGCTGCTGGAAATGGCTCAGTCCGATTATTTCATTGACCGTAATCTGGAACAGTTGTTGCAACATTGCCCCAACCTTGAAATTGCCACCCAAGGCAGCACGCCCGATTGGAACGGCCTTACTGCGCTCTCCTTGGCTGTCCGAAAGGGAAATACGGAGATGGCTTATCGCCTCCTCCTGGCCGGGGCTAAAGCTTCCCCTCATGAGGTGCAGTCTATTTTCTTCCATGTCCTGCGTGAGCACCCGGAGCAGGCTGCTGTATTGCTTTCTCGCTTTGCTGCCTCTCCTTCTCTGCCGGAGCCTTCAACGGGGCTTACCCCCTTGGATATCGCCTCCCGCAGTGGCAATGCTCAGCTCTTCTCTCTCATTCAATCTGCGCTGTCCCTCTGATTGCTTATTGTCTGTGGTTTTGCAATATTCTATGTGATATCCGAAGCCAAACGCAAGGGAAAACAACATTGACAAAACCAATAAGATGTGCTAGAAAAGAGAAGAAGATGGTATTCGGGATATGATAAAGCGAGCAATACGATTCGTGATGGCGCTGCCGGTGGCGGCTGTGTTCGTGGTGCCGATGGAGGCTGAGGCTGCAGAGGAGCAGGCGCCAACGGCAGCGGAGATGCGCAAGGAACGCCGCAAAGCCGTGCGAGAGGCCGAGCAGAACTTGCGCAAGGCAAAGCGTTCCGGTGATGAAAAAGCCATCGCTGAGGCGCAAGCTGCGCTGAAGGTAGCCAAGAAGAAAGCCTCCGGAAAAGGCGGTGATATGGCGGCGGAGTTCGCAGCGTTGGCTCAGGCCGCTGAACTGCTCAAAACCGTGCAGGATGAGGAGTCCGCCCGCAAGGCTGCAGATAAGCTGCTGAACATGTTTGAACGCCTGGATGCGCCCACGGATGTGGCAGATGATGATATTGAACGATGGGCAACGGAACAGAACAAGGTTAATCGGGAAATGGAGCGCTTGCGTAAACAGCAGTGGTTTGAAAGTTCCGGCTTGCAGGATGCTTGGACCGCGATATCCGACCCGTTTTCCCGCAAACGAGCAAGGAGGAAAAAGTGATGAAGACTCTGCTAGCTGTAGTGGCCGTTGCATCGCTGATTGCCCGAGCCGCCGACCCCCTGACGCTGGATCCGGATATGATGGAGGAGGCAAAGCGCCGAGTTTTCGGCGGTGAAGGGTATGTGCAATCGAACCCCGCGCCGGATGATAAGGATAGCCGGCCAATGACGGATGTAGCCCGCTGGGAAGCAGCGATGGAGGCTGCGGGCACGGAAATGCACGCCGTGTTGTTGTTGGCGTTGTTGCAAAAGCTCAATCCTTCCAAACCGATGGAGGCTCATGCTGCTGCCTATGCTGCCGCCTTGCGCCTACACGAGATGGCCGCAGCGGGCAACAAAGAGGCATGCCTACAATTGTCTATGGCATTGTCTACCGGGGTTTTGCCGTGTGGTCTTGCTGTGTGTGCAGATGACCGCTTGGCGGAAAAATGCCGAGCCCGCGCGTTTTAAGAGGCAAGTTTTTCTGTAAAAAGCACTCATCATCGTCACATTCTTGCGGTGGTGAGGATACACAAAACGGCACTGCTACCTGAAGAGGAGCAGTGCCGTGATTGTAAAGAACAGCGTCGCTTGCGGACGTGGCCTAAGCGCGCAGCTTAGGACTTGTAACGCAAACGCTTCTTGTGGCGGTTCTGGCGCATGCGCTTGCTGCGCTTGTGCTTGTTGATTTTAGCCTTACGTCTCTTCTTAAGCGATCCCATAATGTGTTATGATTTCGTGTGTTGTTTCTCTTGCGGGGAGAATTTTCGTTGTCAACACCTGTGGGTGTTTGACATGACGGGCACCTATGTAACTATCTTTTGAGGGGAAAGTCAAGCCGAAAGAGCTTTGATGCCGCATTTTTTTTGTCAGAAAGGCTTCAGTCGCCATCAGGCATTGCCGTAAAACGGGCATCTGCGAACAGGTGAACGCGTTGCCAGTGGAGGATGGTTGGCATTACCCCTTCCTCCGTGGAAATGTAACCGCCGTTTTGCTGCATCCAAGTTTTGACGTCCGGATGAGCATTGGCCGGGGCGGCACAGAAAGCCTCCGGGAAGCAGCGGAATGCGTCGATGTCGTTGTGTCCGTCGCCCATAATGAAGAGGTGTTCTGCCGCTACCTGAAAACTGCGCCGGACGTGCTCCAAGGCCGTTCCTTTATGGAAGCGGGCATCAGCAAAGCGCATGTAGCGCCCGGCTCGCTGTATGGTGGCTCCGGAGTCCTCCAAATCGCGGAGCAGGGGAATGAGGGTATCCATCGTAGGGCTATCGGCCGCTTCGACGGAGAGCGGGTCGTCCGCAGCAATTATCCATGAAAGCTGCGGGAATTTGCGTTTAATGAGCTCCAGACGCTCGTGAAAGGGAGGGCAAAGCCTCCGTCGCAGGGTGAGGTTGATGAGCTCACACTCGCGGTTGTAGGGCATTTCCGGGCGGAGTGAGCGGGTGGCGTAATCCGCAAGGTAGATGTAGCGCTCGCAGGTGCAGATGAAATCCGGTAAAAAAGGGGAGCAGGGAAGGAGCTCGCTGAGCAGGTACGGCAAGGTGCGCCCGGTGTTAATGCCCCAGCAAACACCGTGTTGCCGCAGGGCTGCCATGGTTGTAAAGAACTCTTCCGGCACGGCAGGCCCGTTTTCTGCCCGCAGGGTGCCGTCAAAATCAAATGCCAACAGGTATTTGCATGTGCCCGGTAGCGGTGCCGGTTGTCCCGGTGGGGAACAGTGCTCTGCCGTGGAGTGCATATGCAGCCGGGGTTATTCCTCCGCCTCCTCTACCTCCACGGCCTCTTCCTCGCGAATTTTGGAAGCGGAGGTGTAGGTTTGCGGCGTGGGCTGTTTTTCGCGCAGGAGCTGGGTTACGGACTTATTGAGCGGTATTTTTTTATTGGAGTTCAAGCAGCCCGGAGGCAGCTCCTCATTGGCGCTGCGCATGTGGATTTCGACGCGACGGTTGAGCTGTTCTTCCTCCTGTTTACCGGTAATGGGAACGATGGGGGATTTATTGGCGCAGGCGCGGATGTACACTTTATCAACGGGGACCCCATTACCACGCAGCCATTCGCGCACGGCGGCGGCGCGTTGCAGGGAGATAAAGGCATTGTAGGTTGCTGTACCGATGCTGTCGGAATGCCCCTCAATGATGAAGTGTGTGTTGCGGTTGATTTGGATGAGTGCTGCGAGTTGTTGCAGACTGACCAGAGCAGAGCGCTTGAGGCTGCATTCATTAAAGTCGAACAGGAAGTCTGCCCCCAAGCGTGCAACGCCGGATTGGGACCCCAAATTGCTCTCGCCGATGAGCTCGGAAAGGGTACGGGTATCCGCCGGCAGGGTGTGTTTGCTGTCACGCGCTGCATCTTTAAGCTCTGCCTCCAAGGTGTCGCCCGTGCGCTCTACTTCACCGATTTGCGGTGGGGTGTTGATGACGACATCATTGGCGTTCATGGGGACGGGATCCGGGTTTTCAATGAGCTCCGGGGTGGGGACTGACGGCAACTCCATTTGGCTGAGATTAATTTCCGCCGGCGGTGTTTCCGTGATGGGTTTGAGGCTTTCCGTCTGCATGTTTTGCTCAGCAGCCACAAAAAGCTGCGTATCACCCGGGCGCATTTCCAATTCCGTGAGTTCGGTGTCCAGCAGGTCTACATCCTGCGGGGTAGGCTCCGGAGGCGCTATTTCCGCGGGATCCGGTACTTCTTCCTCATGCTGTTCCTCGGGCTCGTCTTCACGGACTTTGAACACCACGCGTTTGGTGTCATCTTTAACCCGATTGGCAAGTTCATCTATGGGTTTGAGTGCGTAGCTGAAGATGCTCGGTGCGAAAATGTAGGCGACAATGTGCACAACGATGGCCGCAACGGCTGCGCCCAGTGCTACGGGTAGCATATCGCGTTGCCGCGTGAGCTCGTATCCGTTGCGGCGGCGGTTGGTGCTTTTTGCTCTCTTTTTCTGTTTAGCTTTGGTGTAGGCGGACATGGTCAGTCTCTGCGTCAGAGTTGTTGATCGGTCGTCAGCACCGGACGGTCGGGGGTGCTGACGTGGGGTTTGTCAATAGCGTTGAGAAAATCGTCATTTAACCAGTGAATAATGGACGTGAAGACCTCTTCCTCGTTTTTCATGAGGCGGAGCTCGATGGTGGCGGTGGTGGCCCGTTCTTTAGAACCGATGGTGTAGGTGTGGAGCCGTGCCGTGGCATCCGGTGGGTCTTCCGGGCCGTGTAGTGTCCATATACCTTTGGTATCGCTGGGTAATTGTCGGTAGATGGTGATGGCATCTTTGAGGGTGCAAATGGGGTTATCGCGTGTGAGGTTGATGATGAGGGCGGGCGTGTTGCGATTGAGGTTGGCTGCACTCTCAACGGGAGCAACATCAAAGCATTCAAAGCCGACAGCTCCGTTGATTTTGATGTCCATGAGTGCCAATTTGACGTGTGAGAGAAGGTTTTTCGGCATGGTGCGACTGATGGATTCGCGCAGGGAGGCGTATGCATCTATGGCAACTATGCCTCGCAGGCGGTCATCCAAGGCAGCTGCTTGCAGCAAAAGACCGGCTCCGTAACCTTGCCCCACGCCGATGATGACGGGGCGCTCCTTGCCGGACATTTGCGTGATGGTATCCAACAGTTTCGGGACGTCTTCACTTTCCTTGAGCCCATGTGTACAGTGAGCACGGCGGTTGTTGCTGCCCCGGGGTTCCCACAGTATGCAGGTGATGCCGGCTGCTGTCAGGTACTCTGCCAGGGGGAGGGCTGAGCGTATGCCGTGGTCCCAGTCTACGCATACCAATGCGTAGTCGATGTGCCGCAGCTTGTCGGCTCGGTTATTGAGCAGGTCTGCGTTTACCGTGCGCTGGCGGGCGGATTCTTCATCATCCTTGCGGGCTATCAGAGCTGTTACCTCGCCTCCGTCCCAGCCGTTGAATACCAGTGGAGTCATGCGGATGCCCAGGTGCTTTTCCGGGATAATGGAGAGGTTGGTGTAACTCTCATTCAGCGGGGTAATGATGGGGGCAGCCATGTTGCTGATGTGGTTCCACAACCATACGCAGGTGATAACCAGTGCCAAAAGCATGGTTATAAACAATAATCGTATGGGGCGCAGCAGTCTCATCGGTCCGACGTCAGTATAACAGTAGCTTCTCTTTTACGCAATTGCAAAGTATGTCAACGGTTTTGTTGCTCAAAACACCATGGAGCAAAAGGCTTCATACAACCAAATGGCGCTTTCTTTCATGTGGTAGAGGTAGCCCTCTGCCGTAAGCACCCCGAATGTGTACATGATGACGGTGAGTATTAGTACATTAAGCACGAATGTGAGCAACAGTGAGAAGATAAGCCCATTGTCCAGCATGTCCGGTTGCTCTTGGCGGATGCTCCATACTGTCCAGTACAGATGGAAACTCCACCAAAAACCGAAGCCTGCGTAGAACCAAGCCTCGTACGTCCCGAAGGGATAGAACATGTTAATGCCCCACAGGGCAACCATCCACACCAGCATCCAGAAGGGGACGAAATAGGGGGAAAGGGAGATAAAGATGTTACTCTTGTCGGACATGACGTATCCGCCCTCGTGCGCGGTGACGTGGATTTTGCTGATTTTACCGCCACACAGCAGAATGGCCACGGCGTGTGTCAGCTCGTGCCCCAGCACATACATGTATGTGCACGCTGAGCGAAACATCAGCATAACGGTTATGGCGATAAATGTCATGATGCCCAGCAAGCTGTACCAAACAGGTGTGCTCAGCCAGAAGCCCAAGTTATCCACCACGGCGGAGTTGTTGCTTAACTCGCTGATGAGGGCATCCACCATGATGATGGAAAGAGGAATAAACAAAACGATGGCAATGAGAGCACGCCACGTTTTTGCCCAGGCACTCAGGGGGAGTAAGCCGTAAGCATCCGTTCCGGTGGCTTGGCTTTCATTATCATATGCATCATACTCCGGTTCCGGGAGTAGGGAGCCGAAGAGGGCTCTGTCTTCCTCCGTCGGGTTTTTGGCATGGCTGTTTTTCCAAGCGCTGACGGAGGGGGTGCGGAGGTGTTCCGCCTCTTCCGGTCGGGAGAGTTCGGTTCTCCAATCCCCGAACTCCGGCGAGGGATCGGCTCTGTGCAAGCTGCTGTGTTTTCCTTTCGTTTTCATCAGTGGTTGGGTTGGGCTGGTCGTATGTCCTGAATGGACATGGAAAGCGTAGTGCGCCCTCGCCACACATTGCGGTCTATGGTAAACGCAATGTCCCAAGGCGGGTCCGGCAGGGCTATGTTTCCACCGTTGAAGTACATGGCATCGCATTCGTAATTATGTTGGCGCAGGCTGAGCCTGAGGTGGTTTTGCAGGTGCCGCGGTGCATCGGATAGCATGACGTTGCGACTCATGAAAACCGGTTGCGGATTGGAATTGCCGAATGGTTCCATTAGTTCGTAGCTATCCAATAAATCGAGAGTCAAATCTTTGAAATCAACCTCGGCGTCGATGGTCAGTTTGGGTTTCAGTTGGTCTTCTGAAGCATGCTCCAGTACGAAGGTGTCGAACGCTTCACGGAATTTATCAATCATTTCCTCCCGTATGACTAAGCCGGCAGCCATTTCGTGCCCGCCTCCGGATACCAAGGTGTCCGCGCATTCATGAATGGCTTGGACGAGTGATATGCCCGGAATAGAACGTCCGGATCCTTTTCCTAATCCATTGGAATCCAATGATATGATGAAGGTTGGTTTGTGGTAGCGACGCATGAGCAGCGAGGCTACAATGCCTACTACGCCGGGGTGCCAAGTGCGTGAGCCCAGTACAATGACACGGTCATTCGCCGGGGAGAATGAGTTTTCCAGCATGTCGGTGGCCTCGGCTCGTATTTTTTCCTCCTCTTGCTGGCGGGCTCTATTATGTGCTTCCAAACGGTGTGCCAGCTGCTGAGCTCGCTGTATATCGCTGGTCATGAGCAGCTCCAGCGCATCGCTGGGTGAGTCCATTCTTCCGGCCGCATTCAAACGCGGCCCAATGCGGAAGGATACGTGGCTGGCGTTTGGTGTGGAGCGTAAGCCGGTTACCTCGTTGAGTGCTTGTAGCCCAATGTTGCCGCCTTTGGCCATGATGCGCAGCCCGTGCCGTGTAAGTAGGCGGTTCTCGGCTACCAGTGGCACAATGTCTGCCACGGTGGCAATGGCTACGATGTCCAAGTATTCCTTGAGGTCGAAGTGCATCAGCCTGCGCCGTTTGAGCATGGCGTGGGCAAGTTTGAACACCACACCGGCGCTGCACAGGTAGGTCATCGGGCTGTTGTGCTCCAATTTTGCGTTCACCACGGCTACAGCGGGGGGACGCCCTTGGGTGCTGCTTTCGTGGTGGTCCAGGATGATAACATCTATGCCTAAGCTGTTAAGGTAAGCAACCTCATCCACGGAGGAGGTGCCGCAATCCACGGTAATGAGGAGCCCCGGGGTGCAGCCGCATTTTTCCAGCGCGTGGTCAATGCCATCATCGCTCAGCCCGTAGCCTTCCTTAGTGCGTACGGGGATAAAGCAGGTGGGGTTTACGCCGTACGCTGTGAGTATGGTGTGCAACAGTGTGACGGAGCTTACTCCGTCCACATCATAATCCCCATAAATGCATACATGCTCACCGTGATCTACCGCGCGGAAGATGCGCTCAACGGCGGCATCCATCTCCCGCATCTCAAAAGGGTCCCCTAAATCTGCTAGTCGGGGGCGGAGGAAACGTTCTGCCTCTTCCGGACTCCGAATGCCGCGCTGCTTCAATAACTGCCTGACCAGTAGCGGTAGCTGCCGGTTAAGCTCATTTCCAAAGTCGGCTTCAGAGTCCGTCGGGCGTATTTCCCAACTGAACTTCGTACTCATGGCTCAACTTTAACATTACCGCCCCCCCTTCGTCAAGATTTTTGCGTGTACGCCTCATCTTCTCTTGCCGTGTGGTAGTGTTGTGCCGTTGCGCGTGGCAGTAATAAAGCCCTACAAGAGATTGCAGATGTGAGATACGGCTTGACATTCGGGGTGAGTGTCTGTATACTTCGCGCCCGTATGGAGAACCAGCCGACAAATTATGATCTCTCGACGCTTGACACGGAGGCCATGCGCAGCCGTCTTTCCGAGCTCGGGAGCTATCTTTGACCTCGCAGCACTTGAAGCCAAAGTTGCTGAACTCGATGAACGAATGAGCGCCTCTGACTTCTGGGATAACCAGGCAGCGGCACGTGCCCTTATGGCAGAGGTGAACCCCCTGAAGCGCCGTTTGGAGCAGTACCGTGCTCTGGAAAGTGGCTTGGAAGATGTGGAGGTGGCCTTGGAGATGGCCGGTGAGGAGCCGGAGATGGCTGCCGAGGCGGCTACTGAGTACTATGCATGGGAAAAGAAACTCAAGGAGTTTGAGCTCATCACCTTGCTCAATGGCCCGCATGATAATGCAGGGTGCTATGTGACGATTCATGCCGGCGCCGGTGGCACGGAGGCCTGTGACTGGGCAAGTATGTTGCTGCGCATGTACCTGCGCTATTGCGAACGCCACGGTTTCAGTACCGAAATCATGGAAAGCACGGATGGTGATGAAGCCGGATTGCGTTCCGTTACCATTAAGATTGACGGTGAGTATGCATATGGCTATTTGAAGAATGAGCGTGGCATTCACCGTTTGGTGCGCATGAGCCCCTTTGATTCCGCCGGCAAACGCCACACTTCTTTCTGCTCATTAGATGCCACCCCTGACATCTCTGATGACGTGGAGATTGAGGTGAAGGAAGCCGATGTGAAGATGGATACCTACCGCTCCGGTGGTAAGGGCGGACAGAACGTGAATAAGGTGGAAACCGCTGTGCGCCTTACGCACTTACCCACTGGTATCATCGTTGCCTGCCAAACACAACGCTCCCAGCTCCGCAACCGTGAGGAAGCCATGCGCATGCTTAAGGCCCGCCTCATTCAGTTGGAGGAAGACCGCAAGCGCGCCGAAGCGGATAGGCAGTACTCCGAGAAGGGTGACATTGCTTGGGGTAACCAGATCCGCTCCTACGTGTTCCAACCTTACCAAATGGTGAAGGATTTGCGTACGGGGGTGGAATCCGGCAATATTCAGGACGTGATGGACGGCAATATAGATGCTTACATAGAGGGCATGCTGCGCCACAATATCTGATTTTATCAACTGAAGGCGTGCAGGGGACCGGTTTTGCTCCTGCACGCCGTATTTTTATAAGCCATGCTGACGATAGATGTTCTGACTCTGTTTCCGGAGCTGATTACAACGCCGCTTTCTCAAAGCATTATGGGGCGTGCGGGTGATAAGGGGATTATAAACGTGCGGGCACACCAGTTGCGTGATTGGGCGCATGATAAACACCACCGCACGGATGATTACCTGTGCGGTGGAGGGCAGGGCATGCTCATGAAGTGTGAGCCTATTTTTGAAGCTATTGAGCAGTTGCGCCAAGAGAACACGAAAGTGATTCTCATGACTCCCCAAGGGCGCGTTTTTTCCCAACCGGTTGCTCAGGAATTGGCCGCCCCCTGCGTGGAGGGGGGGGACGCTCACTACATCTTCCTTTGCGGGCATTATGAGGGGGTGGACCACCGCGTGATTGAATCACTCGTGGATGTGGAGCTTTCCATCGGCGACTACATTTTGACCAACGGTGCTATTGCTGCCGTGGTGGTGATTGATGCGGTGGCACGTTTGCTGCCCGGGGCTCTCGGTGATGCCCGCAGCAGTGAAGAAGAGTCTTTTGCGGATGGTTTGTTGGAGGCTCCTGCCTACACAAAGCCAAACGTTTTCCGTGGAATGCCCGTGCCGGAGGTGTTTTTATCCGGCAATCATCAAGCAATTGCGGAGTGGAAGCTTGACCACGCGGTTGAGCGCACCCGTACCAACCGCCCGGACCTGTATGAGGCCTGGGCGGCGGTGCATCCGGAGTACTTCTCCCCTAAAAAGAAGAAGCGCACACGGTTGACTCATTACAAGAACCGCAAGCCCGAGGGGGATGAGTCCTGAGTGGTTGGCTCCTCTTGTTGAGGTGTTTGGTTGTTAGCTTTATCGTGCAGCAAGTTTCTGATAGCCTCTCCGGCACAATGCCCGAGTTGCTTTCCTTTTGCAGCCAGCTCACGCACGCGGGCGTCTTTGCTCATCTTGTGGGCTACCGTGGCTGCCACTGCGCCACCGATAAATGATATAATGTTGCTCATTTTCATGGGGTGTTACATGTTGTGCTCCCCATATTATCTTCATTCTGCCCTCCGTGCAAGAAGATAGAACTAATTGTTTTGCTCAGCCCGGTCGCGTTCTTCCGTTTGAACATTGTAGTCAATACTGAGAGTGTTGACGCAATGACGCAGTTGTTCAAGTGTTTGTTGCGTGGCTTTATCCGCAGTGGCAATGAGTTCCGGATTCCTGTCCAGACTTTTCAGAAAATCTCGTCCGCGAGTCCAGGCGTACCATTTGTCGGAGGGGGTAATGGTATGCGTTTTTTTGTCCACTTTGCGCGGGAAGTTACGCTCTTGCAGCAAATTAAGCATGTGCATACACGCCGGGACGGATATATGCAGTGTGCCGAGGTATTGTAGCTGGAGCTGTGAGTATAAATCAATAGCTGCGTTGAGGTTGCCTGTTACAACTGCGTATTCCGCGCGTTGCTGTTGCAGCCTCGCCCACTCTTCGGCTTCCCGGGTGTTATTTTGCAGCTCGCGTAATATGGAATCGGCCTCGCGGTAGTTATGTTCATCGACCATGATGAGGACTAAAGCCTGCATGGCTGAGCGTGTTTCCTGTGGGGATGACTCGGCTGCAATGTGTCGGTATAGCTTTTTGGCTGCTTCTCTGTGTGCGGTGGTGGCACCGGCTTGTTTAAGTGCTCCTGCCAGTAAAAAACGGTCTTCATTCGTTTCTGCGGTGAAGTTGAGGCAGGTATTGAGTGCTTGCTCGCGTATGGTTGCCTCCGTTGCGAACGTTGCATTGTAAATTGCGGATAATAACGCAGCATCTTGAGGTAAATCCGCCGGGGGTATTTGTTGTAATTCTTGCATGATGCTGTGTGCAACAGACGGATGGCTATTACTGTCATTCAGAGTGTGACGCAGTAGTTCGCAAAGCAGCAGCGGGCGCGCCTTTCCCTCACTTATATTTTGCAACAGGGTGTCTGCTGAGTTGATTTGGAGTATATTGCGAAAAAACGCGCGTAATCGATACCGTGCTTCCGGGTGTTGCAGGGTATATTGTGCTTCTTGTTCAAGTAACGGCAGGATTGCTGCTTCATTTAACCCGCCGGCAAGCAACATTTCCGCCCGGAAGGGGGCTCCGGCGTAATCTGCCTGTTGCCAATAGCGTTCCGCGTGGTGTGAACGCTCATTTTCCGGGCAATGTTGGGTTAAGGTGCGCAGTGCGTATGCCGCAGAGGGGTAATCCTGTTGTTTCAGTGCGTGGTCTGCCTGAGCCGTAAGCTCCTGCAAGGCATTTGCTTTTGCCTCATCGCTTTTGCGGTAGTCTGCCACGGCTATACAGTTGCGTAACACGGACGGTGCCGGTGACGTGTGCCCCATTTCTTCCAAAATGGTGCAATAATGGAGGGCGCGGTCAAAATCACTTCCGGCAAAGCGTTCCGGTTGGCTCATGAGGGTTTCTATGTAACAAAGCGTTGCTGAGGTGGAGCCCGCTGTGTCCTCCGGATACCGGCTCAGGTAGTGCGCTGCCAGCAGTTTTACTTCCTCTACATAGCGGGAATCTGCGCGCCTGTGCATGCGCAGTTCGGTAATGGCAGATGCGTGCTCTGTGCGTGTTTCGGGTATGGTGATGGCTTTTTTTTCATGTGCGGAAGTCTCTGTGCGCGGTTGGTTTTCCGTTTTTTGCCGGTTCTCGGTGGATTCCCTCGCGGTTTCATCACAGGATAGTAGCAGACATGCCGTAGCCACTGTTATTACAGACTTTACCATGCTTCTCATTTTCGTTCGTTCAGGTTTGACCTCATTCAGGCGTTATGGTGTTCCCTCGTTTGGAAGTATACTGGAATAGCCGTGCTTGTCAAGGTCTGTCTTATAAATTATATGAAAAGTTTGAAGCTTAGGGAACTGCTGAACAGAGCATAGCTTCACTTCACCCCTCTAACGCGGTAATCGGTATCCCGTACCCGGTATGAATTTCTTTGTAGCAAATGCTCAAATTTGGCCCAGTGCCCTTCCAAAGTTCTGAAATTGAGCCTTTTTCGAGCTACCACAACTCTTGATGGTTGGCGCTCCTCAGTCCGTCATTCCGCGACTTTTTTGACGCAGTGCCAAAAAAAGGTAGTTGATAAACTCTGAACCGGAGTCTGTGTTGATGCTACGAACCATGAACGGAGCTGGTATAGAAAGGCTGCACATGTGTTATCTATATTCGTGCGAAGTGTCAGTTCGGTGACCGGATTTTTGAGGCAATGCGCGTGGCATAAGAGTCATGTCAGTGGAGCGCAATTTGCTTGACAATAGCGCGTGGAGGTGGAGAATAAAGGAAAGATATGAATACATCACGAGTTTTTGATTATAATGTGCCGACGCATACGGTATTCGGGGCGGGGGCGTTGAACCGCTTGCATGAGCAGGCATTGCCCGGGCGTAAGGCGTTGTTGGTTATATCCAACGGAAAGTCCACGAGAGCCCACGGGTATTTGGATCGCACAGTGGAGCAGTTGCAGAAGGCGGGGGTAGAAAGTGTGGTTTTTGACCGAGTGGAGCCGAACCCGTTGAAGGATACCGTGATGGCGGGTGGTGCTTGTGCCCGTGAACATGGGTGCGATTTTATTGTGGCGTTGGGAGGTGGTAGTGTGATGGATGCTGCTAAGGCAATCGCCATTGTTGCAACGAATGAGGGGGATTTGTGGGATTACGTGCTGTTCGGCACGGGTAAGGGGCAGCCGGTTAAAGAAGCTCCGCTGCCTATCGTTGCTATCACAACGACGGCCGGGACGGGCTCCGAGACGGATGGCGGTGGCGTGATTACGAATCCGGAGACTCATGAGAAGACTGCCGTGTTTGACGGATTGCGCTTGTTCCCGAAGTTGGCGATAGTTGACCCTGAGCTGATGTGCTCTGTGCCGCCGGCCTTTACGGCGTATCAGGGATTCGACGCCCTCTTCCACAGCACGGAGGGGTACATCTCCAAGAATGCTAACCTAGTGAGCGATATGGTGGCGATTACGGCCATAGAGAATGTGGGGCGTTATTTGGCAGCCACGGTGGCGGATGGTCATGATTTGTCTGCTAGGGAGCGAGTGGCATTCGGTAACTGGTTGTCCGGCGTGCAAATGGTGGTGGGAACCTGCACGAGCGAGCATTCGTTGGAGCATGCGCTTTCTGCCTATCACCAGGATTTGCCGCACGGTGCAGGCCTCATCATGATAAGCCGTGCTTACTACACGCACTTTATTAACAAGGGCTGCTGCCCGGAGCGCTTTGTGCGCATGGCTAAGGCTTTGGGTATGGAGGATGCCACGGAACCCATGGATTTTGTTACGGCTCTTACCCGCTTGCAGGAGGCTTGTGGCGTGGCAGATTTGCGCATGAGTGACTATGGCATTACGCCCGATGAGTTTGAGACGATGGCTCGCAATGCGGTATCGGCCATGGGATTCCTCTTCCCGGCGGATCCGGTCGAGTTGAGTTTTGAGGATTGCGTGGAGATTTACCGCGCATCATACAAATAAGGAAAGGAGGTGGAGGAAATGAAGATACTCCGATTTTGTGCCGGAATAGCAGCAGCCTTGGTGCTCTTGCCTGCGTGTTATGCTTGGGATGCTGCGGACCGCACCGTGTGTGAGGCATTGGCTGAACGTGCTGAGCAAGGGTTTGAGGATTTGCTTTTTTACAATGAACGCCACTGCTCTCAATTTAATTACAAGGGGTGGGAACTCTGGCAGATTGAAGTTCCGAAGATGCTGCGCCAAGTGGCTGTTTCCGGTAAGGTGGATATGTGTTCCCCCTCCGGCTTTTCTGCCTTGCAGGCTGCTTGTTATTATGCGGATGTGGAGCTGGCCAAAGCTCTCATTGATGCCGGGGCAGATGTAAACCTCCGTCCGATGGGGTGGAAGGGCTACGGTTTCCCCGGAGATACTCCCATTGCCCTGCTGGTGCGAGGTATGACTCCGGAGACGTCCGAGGCTCGCGTGCAGATAGCGCGCATGCTGCTGGCTAAAGGTGCTGACCCGGACTCCTCGATGATGCATTGGGTGTGGGGAGGCTCGTACCCGGTGATTCCCTTTGGCTACCTGAGCAATGCGCCACATAACAATGCTATGCGCTTGGCCTTGCTGGAGGGCGGTGGACGCGATTTGCTTACGCGCACACGCTCATGGGCATTTGCGTGGGATACTTACACCCCGGAGATTATCCGTAAGTTGCTGGACGCCGGAGTAAGCCCCAACCGCGGTATCGGGGAGAATGGGGCTACCTTGCTGTACTACTTGGTGCGCCGTGGTGAGGCCGAGCTGGTACAGTTAGCCATTGACAAGGGTGCTGAGGTGAAAGCCTCTGACCGCATGAAGCATTATTTGGGGGACTACCTGTTTGCGCTGCCCGTAGACGAGGCAGATTCCGCAGAAAACAGTGTACGGATTGCGGAAATGCTTGTAGCGGCCAAGGCTAACCTGAAAGCTACGTATAAAGGTCAATCTTTGTACGCTTTCTATCGTCAATATGATACTCCCGCTGCTCGCGCGCTGGTGAATTTCTTTGCTTCCAAGGGAGTTCGTCGCTGAGTAAGTGCGTCGGTATTTTATCTTCTCGGCCATGGGTGCAAGTCTGCCCCATGACCATTTCCGTTGTGTGCTGCAACGATGGTGCCTACAGATGCTCCATCCGCAATAGTTATGACGTAGAAGTGGCTTTTTCCTGTCAGTCGGTGGAGTTTAGCCTTGAAAGGATGCCGTGGCAGTAGTACAATAGGCGCGCTATGTTCTACATTACTACAGCAATTGATTATACGAACGGTTCCCCCCATATCGGGCATGCTTATGAGAAGGTCCTGGCGGACGTGCTGGCTCGTTGGCACCGAATGTGCGGAGAGCCTACGTATTATCTGACAGGTGTAGACCAACACGGGCAAAAGGTGCAGCAGAAGGCTGAAGAGGCTGGGATATCCCCGCAGGAGTATGCGGATACGGTGACGGCGCGCTTTGTGGCGCTGTGGAATCGCCTTGGGTTGCAATATGATGGTTGGGCTGCCACGACGGATCCTCGCCATGAGGCTTGTGTGCAGAAGATTTTGACAAACTTGCGTGATAAGGGTTGCTTGTACAAAAAAGCGTACAAGGGCTTTTACTCTGTGCGCCAGGAGCAGTTCCTGACGGATAAAGAGCGTGGAGAGGACGGAAGCTTCGGCCCGGAATGGGGGCAGGTGATTGAGCTGGAGGAGGAGAACTGGTACTTCAATCTTACGGCTCACATTGGCTGGCTCAAGGAGTTTGTGACGAATCATCCGGATTGCGTACAGCCGGAGTTCCGTCGCCAGGATTTGTTGATGGCTATAGAGCGAGCTACGAATGACTTGTGCATTTCTCGCCCGAAAGACCGCTTGAGCTGGGGTATACCGTTGCCCTTTGACCCGGATTTTGTGACCTATGTGTGGTTTGATGCCCTCATCAACTATATATCCTTTGCCGGTTATTTGGCTGAGGGTGATGCAAGTCTGCCGGAGTTCGGCAAGCTGTGGCCCGCTGCCTGTGAGGTGATAGGTAAGGATATTTTGATTCCTGCTCATGGCATTTACTGGTTGTGCATGCTGCATGCCATGGGCTTTACGGATGAAGAAATGCCGCGATTGCTGGTGCACGGGTGGCTTAACATTAAGGGTGAGAAGATGTCCAAATCGCTCGGTAACATTGTGGACCCGAATGATTTGTGCGATGTGTTCGGGGCAGAGGCCGTACGCTACTACCTTGTGCGTGACACGAAGGTGGGCTATGATAGCGACTATGATCCCGAGCGCCTGAAGATGATTTACAACACGGAGCTTGCCAATGACGTCGGCAACCTGTGCAACCGTTCCCTCAATATGTGTGTGCGCTACCTCGGTGGCGTTGTGACGGTGGCTGAGACTCTTGCCGATGATGAGCTTTCCGTTGCGTTGCGCGCAAGTTTGGCGGATACAGTTGCTCGGTTTGCTGAGCATATGAACAACTACAGTACGTCAGAGGCTCTTGCTGCCCTCACTGCCCATGTAGGACAGTGTAATGCATTCATTGAGAAGACGCAGCCCTTCATGCTGGCGAAGGATGAAAGCCGCGTGGCTGAGTTGCAGAGCGTGTTGGCGCATTTGTTGGAGAGCTGTGTGCATATCGGCTACTTGCTTGGCTGTGTGCTGCCGGATGCCTCCGCTCGTATCCTGAGCCAATTGCAGGTGGATGCCACTGCGCTGACTCCGCAGACGCTTGCGTGGGGAATTCTGAAGAATGGACACACGGTGCAGGCCCCGACGCCGGTGTTCCCGCGTATTCTCTCCGAGGAAGAAAAGCAGAAAATGGCGGAAAAAGCGGCTAAGGCTGCTGCCAAGGCTGCCCGCAAGGCGGAACGTGCGGCACAGGAACAGTAATTTCCGGCAAATCATATCACTTAAAAGCAACAATCCTGCGACGTAAGGTTGCGAGATTGTTGCTTTCTTGCAACTTTGTATGTAAAAAGGCATACAAAGTTGTTGCGGATGGCAGAGTTTAACGCGTTGATTAAGCTTTTCTGCTTGCCAAAGTTGTTTTTGCGTTGTAAAATGCGCAAGTACCAATAGTACTAAAACTTTTTATCATGAAACCTACACTTCTTGTTCTCGCAGCAGGTATGGGCAGCCGTTACGGTGGCCTTAAGCAGCTGGACCCCATGGGGCCCAACGGTGAAGTTATTCTCGACTATTCCGTGTATGATGCCATCCGCGCCGGTTTCGGTAAGGTTGTATTCATTATCCGTAAGGATTTTGAGGAGGCGTTTAAGAGCCAGGTCGGTGCTCGCTTTGCCGGTAAGATTGAGGTAGATTACGCATTCCAGTGCTTGGATGATCTGCCCGAGGGTTATAGCGTGCCTGAGGGCCGCGTGAAGCCTTGGGGTACGGCGCATGCCTTGCTTGCAGCCCGCAATGTAGTGCACGAGCCGTTCGGCGTGGTGAATGCCGATGACTTCTACGGTGCCGACGCTTTTGCGAAGGCTGCTGAGTTCCTGACTGCGGAGCCCGGTTGCCCCTGCAAAGAGCACTACGGCATGATTGGCTATCCCCTCAAGAATACTCTGAGCGACCACGGCGATGTGAACCGCGGTATCTGCGGTATTAAGGATGGCTACTTGGACAGCGTGGAAGAGTACACCAAGATTAAGATGGAGGAAGACGGTGTATGCCGTGGCGATAGCCTTTCCGGTGAGCGCAAGCCCGTGGATCCGGAGGAGCTTGTTTCCATGAACTTCTGGGTGTTCCCTGCAAGCTTCCTGGCTCAGATTCAGGAGCACTTCACCCGCTTTATGGCAGAGCACGGCTCCGAGCTGAAGAGCGAGTGTTACATCCCGACTGTGGTGGATGAGCTCATCCACAACGGTAAGGCTGATTGCAGCGTCATCAAGACCACCGCTAACTGGTTGGGTGTAACCTACCCGAGCGACAAACCCGCTGTGGTAGAGAGCATTGCCAAGCTTGTGGAGGAGGGTGTATACCCCGCTAAACTCGGTTAACCATTTTGCGTATGTACGATATTAAGACCATTTCCGGAATGTTTGATCTCCGTGGCGATTTCGTCTGCGGAGCTCCCTACGGTTCCGGGCACATTAATGACACGTTCCGTGTTATTGTGGACCAAGCAGGCCTGCGCGTGAGCTACATTTTGCAGCGCATTAACAGCAATGTGTTCAAGCAGCCGATTCCTTTGATGGAAAACGTGAAGCGCGTGACGGATGAGGCTCTGCGGGTTCTGTTGGAGGAGGGCTGCAAGGAGGCCTACCGCCGCACACTCACTATTGTGTGTGCCAAGGATGGCAAGCCCTATGCTCAGGATGCTGAGGGTAACATTTGGCGTGTGTATCCTTTCATTGATCGTGCTCGTACTTACGACATGATTGAGAACCCCGGTCAGTGCATTGAGGTTGCCCGCGCCTTCGGTAATTTCCAGAAGTTGGGCGCTAATCTTCCCGGTGCTCCGCTCTTTGAGACGATTCCGGACTTCCACAACACGACCAAGCGTTTCAAAAACTTCCAGGCTGCTTTGGCAGCAGACCCGATGGGGCGTGCCGCATCCGTGCAGAAGGAGATTGATTGGTTCCTCTCTCGTGAGGCCGATTGCCATAAGGTGGTGAATTACCTTGCCACCGGCGAGCTCCCGCTGCGCGTGACTCATAATGATACCAAGCTCAACAACGTAATGCTTGATGACGTGACCGGCGAGGGTATCTGCGTGATTGACTTGGATACCACCATGCCCGGTTCTTCCCTCTATGACTTCGGTGACATGATTCGTACGTCTACATCTCCCGCTGCGGAGGATGAGAAGAATACCTCATTGGTAACCATGCGTATGGAGTATTTTGAGGCTCTCGCCCAGGGATATTGTGAGGCAGCCACCTTCCTGACTCCGCTTGAAAAGGAGCTGTTGCCGTTCTCCGGTAAGCTCCTGACTATGGAGTGCGGTATGCGCTTCCTGACGGATTATCTGGAGGGTGATACCTACTTCAAGATTAAGCGCCCGGAGCACAATCTCGACCGTTGCCGTACGCAGATTGCTCTCGTTGAGTCCATTGAGGCTCAAATGGACGCCATGATGAAGGTGGTGGAGAAGTACTGATTTCTGCCCCCCCTTCCTTGTCAATTCATTTCAGAAAACACCCCCGCAGGCGTTGTTACCTGCGGGGGTGTTTTCTGACGTTCATGTAAAGGATTAATGTTTCCCCAATTTTTTTGCGAGAGCCCAAGTGAATGGGCAGAGTGTGCGTAAAGCCCACGGAATTTTACGCCACCAAGCACCTTTAATACCGGCATCCGCTATGCGCTCTTTCCAGCTTTTTTCCCAAAAAAGGGCTTGCCTCTCCCGCTCCGCAAGATAGGTCCGGAAGTACTCTAATAGACCTTTGCAATCCGGGTGTGTGGCTGTGTAGAGCTCCAACTCCTGCAGAATGGGTGCGTGGCAATGTAAACTGCGCTTGTAGTAATCCCGGCAAGCGTGATCGTTTTTTATGATGGAGAGAATCCCTGTACCTCCCGTTGTTTCTGCAGAAATATTGGTTTCGTGCCTCCTGTAATATAGGAAACATGCGTTGGATGCAATGAAGAAATTCCCCAGCATAAGGGCGCGTGCTCCGAAGAACGTATCGTCCATGATACCACAATCTTCAGGAATTGGAGCAAACTCAGTGAAAACTCGCCTCGACATCGTCATGGCTCCTCCCCACCAAGATATTTTGTTGAATGGTGCGTAGCCTCCGGCGTTCGCTAATCTGTTACCGATAATGTACTTGAGATATTCAACGGGTGGGTTGGTTACGTGTGTTTTTGTGTCCGTGAATTTACAGAGCTGCCCGGAAACTGCTGAAACATCCTGATTGGTTTGAATGATGTGTGCTGTAATTCGGAGCCGATCCGGGTGGACAACATCATCTCCATCTACGCGCATAATCCAATCACCGGATGACAGGCTGACGGCTGTGTTCATATTGGCAGCGACTCTTCCGTTGGTGTCACGTTTGTGGCATATGATGCGGTGTGTCCCGGTATAGGAAGTGACAACATCTTTGATGATTTCGAATGTTTCATCGGTAGAACAGTCGTCACAGAAGACAATTTCCAATTTGCCTTCGTACTCGGCGGAAAGAACGGACTGGGCACATTCTCTGATAAAACGAGATTGATTATAGCTGAGCACCAGAATGCTGATAAACGGCAGCTCTGAGGAGTTGTTCGGCATGTTGGTAAGGGGGTTATCTGAGCCACGCTAAGAATTCCTTGTTGCCTTCCATGCCCTTAATGGGTGAGTCAGCCACGCCCATCCATTCCCGTTTAAGTTCATTTACGACAAAATCGTGAATTTTGTCGACTGCTCGTTGGTGCAATGCGGGGTCTCTCACAATGCCTCCCGGTCCTATATCTTCAGGTTGCAGTTCAAACTGGGGTTTAATGAGCACCAACAAATCACCACCTTCCTCCAGGCAGGTGTACGCAGCCGGCAGTATTTTGGTAAGAGAAATGAACGATACATCGCTGACGATGAGCTGTACCTTTTCTCCCAAATCCTCCGGGGTCATGTATCTTGCGTTAAATTGTTCCTTAACGATAACGCGGGGGTCACTGCGGAGTTTCCAAACCAGCTGATTGGTGCCGACATCCACTGCATGAACCCTCAACGCTCCGTTCTGCAACAGACAATCCGTAAATCCACCGGTGGAGGAGCCGATGTCTAAGCATATTTTTCCCTCCGCCTTCACCGGAAATGCTTGCAGTGCCCCCTCCAGTTTGAGCCCGCCTCGGCTCACATATTTCGGCTTGTTTTTTACTTCGATGGGCAGGGCGTCATCTACCTTGGTGCCCGGTTTTGTAACGACTTGGCCTTTGACGCTGACCTCACCGGCAATGATGAGCCTCTGGGCCTGTTCCCGAGAATCGCACAGACCCAGAGACACGACAAGAACATCCAATCGTTGTTTTGCCATGGGATTAGCGTCGGCGTTTCAACGCACGATTTTGCCCGGGCATTACCGGGTGCGTTACTTTTTCCTGCGGAGTCATGACGGAGAAGGGAACTCCGACCCCGGGGCGTGTGGTGGCGGTGCGGGTAACCGGCTGCTGCGTGACAACCTTGCGCGGCTGCATGTCCGGTTGTACTTGGGTGCTGCGAGCCGGGGTCCTCTTAACCACCTTCTTGGTTGCAGGTGCTTGTGTTGCCGTTTTTTTGTCTGTCTTTTTGGGCAAATCCGGTTGTACCTGGCTGCTGCGTTTGGGCTTTGCCGGCGCGGTAACTACCACGGGGGTGGGTTTAGGCGCCTGTTGTTCAACTACGGGTTTCGGTGCTTGCTGTACAACTACGGGCTGTGTGTGTTTCGCCTCCGGTTTGGTGAACTCCGGCTGCACTTGGGTGCGTCTGGCCGGTGTCTTTTTTGTTGCGGTCGGTTTGCGGAAGTCCGGCTGTACCTGTTGAGAGCGTTTGGGCGTTGCTGCCGGCTGCTGATTACGGCGAACAACGTTGGGTGCCTCCCAATCGGAGTATGGAGAAGAGCAGGCGGACAGTGCAATGACCAGCGCCGAGCAGGAGAGTAAGGTGAGTTTGTGTTTCATGTTATGTGGAGTGTTATGAGTTAAAAAGTTCTGCTGCAAATGAAAGGAATGTGTACCCGCTGTAAATGATAGTCAGAATGCACATCATGAGGAAAATTTGATCCTTAGCGACCGGCCGAGGCGTGTCTTCCTTGTGGCGCGGACGCAGGCTCATAATGTAAACCACGGCAAATGCAATCCAAACCAAGGCGTAAGCGTTTTGCCAAGCCGCTTCATGTAGAATTCGGCTGCCACTGGCCTTCACTAAATAGTAGACGGAGTGAGGCAGAACCGTGAGAATGGCAAACTCCGGGCGTACTCCTCCGGTGCTGTATAATCGCATCCACACCACACCCCATGTTATGAGGATAAGCGGTGTTATTGCCGCTGCCAGCATCCATCCGGTGCCGAGTATGCCGGTGAGCAATGAGCCGCAACTCAGTAAGACAAAAAGCGGTACGCTGAGGTATATGTATTTGAGCCTGTTCATATTCAGCCCAACCAGTTCCAAGTGATGGGAACCTCAATATCCGGGTGCAGACTGCGCATGGCAGGGCTGCCCAGCACGCAATCCTCCAAGGCTGCCTTGTGCGGCGTATCTGCCGGCAGCGGAAGTGTGATGGTGGTTTCAATGCGGGCAATGCGGCGAGGATTGGCACTCATTATTTTGCCTACCTCTATAGAGGCTCCCTCCAAGTTAAGTCCTTCCTTTTCCGCGTAGATGCCCATAATGGTTGCCATGCATGCAGCCATGGCAGAGCACATCAAATCCGTCGGTGAGAAGGATTCACCCTTTCCATGGTTGTCAACCGGTGCATCGGAGCACACTTTGGCACCGCTCGGCTCATGCTGCAACTCGCAGTGCAGACCCCCCTGATAAATAACATTGCATTTGACCATGCCGCTATTTTACACGCCGAGTCAGGCATCGTCAAGTTGGAAAAGAACTCGGGCGGATTTTTTTTGCTGGAAATGTGAAAATGAATATGGTAGAATTTCCGCGCTATGTTATCGGACCGAACAAAACACGGCATAGAACGTGCTCCGCACCGCAGCTTGATGCGTGCTACAGGTATGAGCGATGAAGATATCCGCAAGCCTTTCATCGCCATTTGCAATTCGTTTAATGAAGTTATTCCCGGCCATGTTCATCTGAATAAGGTGGCTGAACTCATCAAGGATGAGGTACGCAAAGCGGGTGGTACACCCATAGAGTTTAACCTGATAGGCGTGTGTGATGGTATTGCTATGGCTCATCATGGCATGAAGTTCTCACTTGCCAGCCGAGAGTTGATAGCAGATAGCGTGGAGACCATGCTCAGTGCGCATGCTTTCGATGCCTGCATCTGCATCCCCAATTGTGATAAAATTGTGCCCGGTATGGTTATGGGGGCTTTGCGGTGCAACATTCCCACCATTTTCTGTTCCGGTGGTCCCATGGCTGTCGGTAAGGGCAGAAACGGTGAGGATTTGGACCTCAACAGCGTGTTTGAGGCCGTTGCCGCCTGCAAAGCCGGCAAGATTACGGATGAAGAGTTGCACCATGTAGAGTGCAATGCCTGTCCCGGCGCCGGTTCTTGTTCCGGTATGTTTACAGCCAACTCCATGAACTGTCTTTGCGAGGTGCTCGGCCTTGCCTTGCCGGGCAACGGTACCTTGTTGGCTTTGTCCGATGAACGTAAAGAATTTTGGCGTGCATCTGCCCGCCGTGCCGTTGAGTTGGCGTTGCAAGGTGGCCCCTTGCCGCGTGATTTGATTACCGAGGCATCTATTGACAACGTTTTTGCTTGTGATATGGCCATGGGCGGCTCCTCCAACACCGTGCTGCACACCTTAGCCTTTGCTGCGGAAGCCGGGTTGGATTATGACCTCCGCCGCATTGATGAAATCTCCCGTCGCACCCCCAACATCTGCAAGGTTGCTCCCAGCTCCCGCTTCCATATGCATGATGTGTTGCGTGCCGGAGGCATTATGACTATTTTAGCGGAAATCAACAAAATCCCCGGTGCTCTCCGTACCGATGTCCCCACCGTCAGCGGCAAAACACTTGCTCAGCAAATAGACGGCTTATCCACACAGGACCCCATCGTCATTCGCACCGTGGAAAACGCCTACTCCCGGGACGGCGGCTTGGCTGTGCTGTTCGGTAATCTTGCAGAGCAGGGCTCCATTGTCAAAAAAGCCGGCGTGCTGCCGGAAATGATGGTGCACCGCGGCCCCGCCGTTATCTTTGAAAGCCAAGAGGAAGCCTGTGCCGGCATTTTGGCGGATAAAGTCAAGCCCGGTGATGTTGTCGTCATTCGCAATGAGGGGCCCAAGGGTGGTCCCGGCATGCAAGAGATGCTTGCTCCCACCAGCTACATCATGGGCAAGGGGCTGGGCAACTGCGTCGCCCTGATTACGGATGGCCGATTCTCCGGCGCTACGCACGGAGCCTGCATCGGCCACGTCTCCCCGGAGGCTGCCGAGGGCGGACTCATCGGTCTTCTTCGTGATGGTGATATGATCTCCATCGACATCCCCAACCGTACCCTCACCGCTGAGCTCAGCGATGAGGAAATTGCGTCACGCCGTGCAAACTGGCAGCCCACCATGCAAGAGGTGGCCGGCAAGTGGCTCAAGCGCTACCGCAAACTCGCTACCAACGCAAGCCGAGGAGCCGTTCTCTCCTAAGTCTCTCATCTTAACCTCTAACCACACTCACTGATTAACTAATGAGCGCTGAAAAACCAAACCCCATCGTCAAGTACTTCTCGGAGTTCAAGGTGCTGCGTGATTGCAGCAAGGACTTCTGGTACACCAACTTCATTCAGTTCTTCGATGGTCTGTCGTACTTTACGTTGATTATCGTTTTCACTCTGTTCCTGAAGGATTACTGCGGCTTCAATGATGCCGATGCCCCCTACTGGGTGGGCATGTACACTCTCTTCCTGTCCATGTTTGTTTTTGCCGTGGGCACCATATGCGACATTATCGGTCTGAAGAAAACCTACCTCATCGGCTTTGCCCTGTTAATCGGCGGTCGTTTGATTATGGGGCTTGGCTCAGACTTCGGTATGCACGTCTGCGGGCTCTCGCAAGATGCTTCCAAGTACTTTGTGATTGCCGGTATCGCCATTCTTTCATTCGGTACCGCATTCATGAGTCCGTGCATCTCCACCTCCATTCGTCGCTTCACCACGTTGCGTGCACGTCCTACGGGCTTCAACTTCTACTATCTGTTCATGAATATCGGCGCCTTCCTTGCCGGTATTGCCATTGTGGACCCCCTCCGTGCCGCTTTCGGCCCCATCAACAGCTTGTGGTGGGTGGTTAACATCGGCACCGCCTGCAACGTGATTGCCTTCATCTTCACCCGTTTGATTAATGAAGACAATTACGCCGTCCCCGAGGAACGCATCGCCAAAAATGTGGCTGCAAAGCGTCGCCCGCTGCAGCTTATTATGGAGGTTGCCAAGGAGCGTCCTTTCCAAAAACTCATCGTTTTCCTCGTGCTCACCCTCGGCGTGCGCTTGGTGTTCACCTTGCAGTTCTTGGTGATGCCCCAGTATTACACACGCGCCATCGGTGATGATTTCTCTCTGGGGCTTGTCAACTCCTTCAACCCCTTTATCATCATTACCGGCCTGATTCTCATCATCCCGATTCTCAATCGCTTCTCAACGGTTAAGTTGATGATTTCCGGCATGACGATTTCCGCCTTCTCCATGGTGCTGCTGGCAGTTCCGCCGGAGTGGTATTTCATTATTCCCGGCATTGAGACCATCGGCCAGGCGTACTTCTTTGCCATCGTGGCTCAAATCATCGTCTTTGCCTCCGGTGAGCTTCTTTTCTCTCCCCGTTTCTCGGAGTACGTGGCACGCGTGGCGCCCAAGGACAAAGTGGCATCCTACATGTCTCTCTCCGCTCTCCCCATGTTCATTGCCAAGCCCATTAACGGCGTGGTTGGTGGCTTGTTGGTCTCCTACTACTGCTATGATGGCATTGCCGCCAAGATGGACACCGGCCACATTGACTTCTGGAACTCCCCTGAGTTCATGTGGACCATCTACATGATTATGGCCTTCATCTCTCCCATTGCCATCATCCTCACCAAGGACAGCTTCGTGTCCGACAAACCTGAGGAAGATGCTCAAGATAAGACCGAGTCCGCCGCTTCTGATGCCTCTGAGGACGAGGCAGCCCCCCAGAATGCCTAATCCCTGCAATCCACCTGACAAATTCTGATAATATGTCTAAAAAGAAATACAAGAAGACTGTAGCAAGTGCCCCCAACAAGGAGACTGCTGACAATACTCCTGTGGCTGACGTGCAGGAACAACAGTCCCCGGAGCTTGCTGCCGCGTCTGAGCAGGCAGATTCTCACGAGGTCAAGACGGATTGGGCTCCCATCATCAAGGATTTCCTCATCCTGTTGGTTATCATGGGTGTCCTCGGTTTCGGTTGTAACCTGCTCAAGGATGCCTTCGCCCACAAATCCCCCACGGATTCCCTAGTCTCCCTCATCCGTAAGGGCGACTTGAAGGAGGTAAAAGGTGTGGAGAAGGATGAGCCCTTCCTCAAGGAATTGGAAGAAGGCTTGGCCAAAGATGCCGGGTTCGTGAACACTCGCGATGCCAACCTGCGTACCCCCCTCATGTGGGCTGCTTATGCCAACTTCAATAATCCGGAGAAGGCTGCGGAAACGGACACAAACCGCCTCTACTACATTGAGGCTCTCTTCAACAAAAATGCGGACATCACCGCGGTGGATGAAGATGGCTTCAACGCTCTGCATTGGGCTGCTTGGAGTGGCATGCGCTTCACCTCCTACAAGCTCATCAAAAAAGGCATCGATATCAACAGCCGTGAGAACAACGGCTACACCCCCCTCATGCTTGCCGCCCTCCGTGGTAATGATAAGGTAGTGGATCTCCTCCTCAAAATGGGGGCGGACCCCACCCTCAAGAACTCCAAGGGCGAGACCGCTGCTCAGCTGGTTAACGCCGCCGAGACCGCCTACTCCAAGCGTGACTCCTTCATCTACGGCCCCGTTTTCTCCAAAGAACGTGAGGAGGCCTACGCCCGTACCAAAAAACTGCTTTCCAAGGCCAATGCTGCCGTCACCGATGAAGAGCTGCGCAAGCTTGAGGTTGAGCTGGAAATCGACATGCTCGCCTCTCAGGCCGCTGCTCGTGCCGAGCGCAAGATTGCGGAGCTTGCCAAGCGTGAGGAAACCCGCGCCACCATCTCCCTTATCTCTCTTGTCTCTCTCAAGGAGAAGGATATCGACCTCCACCACCGCGTGAAAGGTGAGGTCGAGGCCATCGTCGCTATGGAGAAGTCCTTGGAACCCGGCACCCCCTCCATCCTGGCTGCGGTGGATGCCCAAGGCAACTCTGCCCTCCATATTGCTGCCGCTGCCGGTAAAGCCCTGTGCTGCTACCACTTGGTCAACGCCGGTATGGATATTTCCCTCAAGAACAAAGCCGGCAAGACTCCCCTCATGCTTGCTGCCGAGGCCGGTCACACCCTTGCCGTTGCCGTGCTCGTCTCCCCGGATAAACCGGAGGTGAAGTCCTTGGCTGCGGATGCCGCCAAGATGCTGGATTCCATGCCCGCGTCTCCCAATAATGCGGAGTGCAAGCAGCTCTTGCTCAACGCTCAGCCTATTTGCGCTAAGCTCAAAGACTTTGAGTTCGAGTCCCGCCGCTTGGCTTCCGATGCCGCTTATGCTAAGGCGAAGGCGGATGCCGAGGCTAAGGCGAAGGCGGATGCCGAGGCTAAGGCTAAGGCGGAAGCTGAGGCTAAAGCTAAGGCCGAGGCTGAGGCTAAAGCTAAGGAAGAGGCCCGCGTTCGCGCCATTGCCGAGGCCGAGGCTCGCACCGCTGAGGCTGTTCGCGCCATTACGGAGGCCGCCAACCTCAAAGCCGAGGCCGAGCGCCGTAACGTGGAGGCTTCCAACCTCAAGATTGATGCCGCCCGTCAGATGACGGAGGCTGCCAACCTCAAAACGGATGCTGCTCGCCAAATGACGGATGCCGCCAACCTCAAGGCCGAGGCTTCCAAAGCTGCCTCCGCCGCTGCTGCTGCCAAGGCTGCTGCCGATAAGCAGATGCAGGACGCCGCTGCTCTCAAGGCCGCTGCCGATTCCGCTCGCAGCGAAGCTGCTCGCCTCAAGGCTGAGGCTGAGGCCTTGCGTAATGAGGCTGCTCGCCTCAAGGCTGAGGCTGAGGCCTTGCGTAATGAGGCTGCTCGCCTCAAGGCTGAGGCCGAGGCCGCCTCTGCGGCTCCTGCCCCGGCTCCGGAGCAACAACCTGACGCTGCCTGATTGTTGTTCTTCGGATTTAGTTTTGTTGATTTCTTCAACGTTCAGCGCCCCCATCCGGGGGCGCTTTTTTAATGTTTACGTTATTTTGGAAACAACGCGGCATTTCGATTCTCGCATTATGCCATCCTTCGGGAGGGCGCATATATTTTTGATACACCCCGCGCGCAAACGCTCCAAACTCTCAATTTGCCTGCCACGGCGTAACTCGCAAGGGAGAAAACGAGGCTATCCCAATCTCCCCGTAAATCCAATTATTGTCATATTTGTTCATGCGCTCTGAAAATATGCTTGACGTTTCGCGTTCCGGCAGGTAATGTTAGTCCATATTCTGTTAGTTGCCGTTCTGCGCAAACTTCTTTTCGCCTTTTTTCTTTTTTTCGTCATGAAACTTCGTCTTAATTCTATTCTTCGTCGCGCTATTTTGGCTGCTATGTCGGCTTTTTCCTTTTCCGGCGCTTCTTTGCTTGCTGCTGACCCGATTGAGGGCTTCAATTCGCCTTTATTGGGGTATTGGGGAAACTCATTCGGAGGAGCTGCTTGGGGGCTCCATTTGACGCTTAATGATAGCTTTGCTGCACGAGGCTACTCCGGTGTTACTTATGGCGGGGCTGTTTTTTCGTTCGGTGGAAGTGGAGATATTATCGGTGGATACGGACGATATGAAATGGTTGACGGAAAGGAGAAATACGTAACATACGGTATTTCTTTGGGTGGCTCATTGACGTTAACCGGCAGTCATTACACCTTTGTTAATAATTCCGCTAAAAAACAAGGCGGAGCCATACATGCGGGTGATATTTTATTCTCGGATTGTTCTTCTGTTCTTTTTGACTCAAACTCTACCCCCTTGGAAGGTACAAATTCAACCGGTGGTGCAGGCGGTGCCATTTACAGCTCAGGTTATGTTCTTTTTGATGATTGTAACCATATTACTTTCAAAAATAACTCTGCTCGTTATGGTGCTGTCGCAGTCGCGGATACATTGCATTTTGACCACTGTGGCAGTATAACAGTAGAGAATAATATTTCTCAATTCGCTGTGATTAACGGAGCTCTTAAGATAGAATCCTGCTCCGGTGATGTTGTATTCCGCAATAATGTAACCACAAGTAGTGGCGGTGCAGTTGTCAGCGGCGGTTTTGTGTGTTTGAATAATACCGGAAGCCTTCTTTTCGAGAAAAACTCTTCTGCATATATGGGGGGTGTTGTGTCAAGCTCTGGCAAAAATACGTTTTTGTTAAATAGTAACGAGGAAATCATATTCCGAAATAATTCTTCTGCCTTGTGGGGTGGGGTATTTAATGTGAGTTCCCCTATAGAAATAATAAATAACGGTAGAATTGTTTTTTGGGGGAATGAGGCGTATGTCTTAGGTGGAGCTATCGAGATAGGAGGAAATCATAACGTATTAACTATTTCAAGAAATAAAGTCGTAGAGTTTATTGAAAATAAAGTGACAAAAGCACGAGTTGGTAGTTCATGGGGGGGGCAAGCTGGTGCTTTTAACTCAAATGGTTGCTTGTTTGATTCCAATGAAACGGTTTTGTTCCGAAATAACTACGCGGGATCATTAGGAGGAGCCGTCGTGGTTGGTGATTACGGTAGTCTTGTTTGTGCTTCTTTTCTGAATAATAATAAAGTCTCTTTTGTTGGTAATAAGGCCGGAGAGAGAGGCGGTGCTATTTATGGAGATTCAGCGGAGTTTTCTTATAATGAAAATGTTCTTTTTGACGGCAATGAGGCTGCTCAGGGAGGCGCGGTTTATCTTGACTCGTCGAAAGCGTTACTTGTAGAACACAATGATTCTATTGTGTTCTCCGGCAATCAGGCATCAAAAGGAGGAGCAATTTTTGTGCCGGATTTGGCAAACCTGTCTGTCGAGTTCAGAGAAAATGAACTAGTGGCTTTTTCTGAAAATCAAGCTTCTACAGGTGCTGCTATATATGCTTACGCAAACAATATTGTCATAGAGAATAATACTAAAGTCAGTTTTTGTTGTAACGTTTCTACAGAAGGAGCCTCTGCCGTATACGCTCATTTAGGTTCGCTGACAATTGAAAATAATGCCTGGGTGGAGTTTTTGGATAATCAGCAAGGAATAGGTGCATACGCTGTTCATGCACAGGACTTAACGATTAGTGGAAATGATTATGTTGTTTTTTTCGGCAATGAACGAGGCTTACAGGGACGTAAAGCTGTAATAGATACTAAGGCAGGTTCCTCGTCTAGCTCCATTCATTTCTATGATGCGTTTAATATTTTCAACCATGGCACCGGTGTTGGTGCTGTAGAGTTTAACCCCACCGGTGACGGAACCATACTATTGAGTAGCCCGACAGCACAATGCGAGGTAAAATATGCAGCAAACCTCGGAGGCGGAACAATGGAATGGGAAAATTATGCCCATCTTACCGTGGGTTCGAATTATACCGTAGGCAGCCAAAACAAAGGTGCTTCTCTGGTATTCAATCAATCGGGGCGTCGATATAATTTGAAATCGTTAACGGTAAATGGTAATTTAATACTACAAAACGGTTCAGATATTACATTCAAGCTTGATCAAGCGACAGAAATGAGCGCGCCACAAGGTTTTGTTTTTGTAGATGATTTCTTAATTTTGGATAAAACGGTAAGTATTACAGTCGAAGCGCCTCCTAAAGTAGTACAAGATAATACTCTTTGGTCATTAGTTTCAGTGGGCACAGGGATAGAATACGACGGCGTTACGTACGTATATAGAGAAAAAGTTGGTTGGGAGTACTCAGATGAATTGGGAACACATACACGAGATTCTATAAATGATTTGTTTTCATGGACCTTTTCCGATGAAAAGCATAGTTTGTTATGGATTGATAATACACTGTTCTATTATTCAGGTAATAAAGAGCGGTCGCTTTATAAAGTGGCAAGACTCTATTCGGATAGGACTTGGAGAGGTGACGTTTTTGATTACTATGATATTAACAAAAAGAAGGTGACTGAAAGCAAAGAAGCTAGTACGTCTTACGGCGATTCTTTGTTATGTTGGATGGTTGCAGGTTGTAATATAATAGAATACTGGCAAGATAAATATGCTCCCCTTTACCAAGCTGATTTTCTCGTATCAAATACCGATTCTAGCTCTCATTCTTCGCCAATTTTTGCCTATTACAAAAAAATATCAGGAGTTGTTGACAAAAGCTCGTCTTTTGAAACGGTTATGTATCCTTGGTTTTTAAACAAGAAATCACAAAACGATAAAATTGCTATATCGAAACATGATTATTCTCCATGGGTGAACTCTTTTGGATTTTCTGAAGAAAACTTTATTACATTGAGGGTTAAAAATATTGACTCTATGTCAGATTTCTTTTCAAACCTGAAGCTTGTTTTTGATTTGTCCGATTCTGCTATATTTCTCCTTTATGGAGAATATAAAGATAATGAACGTATACGTGGTCACGTGTTTACGCTGTGGGGTGCAGAAATATTCCCTGAAAAAGATATTTGTTTTATTCATGTTACAGATAGTGATTCTGAACAGGATTCTATGCTCAGATTCACGGTGAAATATGATGAAAAAAATAAAGTTGCTTGTATATCAGGCAAAAAGGATTCGGATATGAGAATTGAACGCCTGTGCTATATGACCACCCCCGAAGGCATGGACGAGATGCTGGAGGATTATTACAGCGGGAAAAATGATTTGGAATGGACGGGGCGAGGGAAGACGTGGAGTGCGAAGATTGATTCGGAAGTACGGCTTGCGAATGTGGATGACGGCTTTAAGATAGCGTGCAGCGGTGCCGGGAAGACGGTGTATGCGCACAAATACTTTACCAATGGAGAGCGGGCAAACTTCGTATTCGGCGAGAAAGTAGGGGAAGTTGCCGTTGCGAACAAGCGTGTTGTTGTGGAGCGGGATATGGGCATCGGCACCGCGAAGGTGACAGGGAAAGGGTATGTTTTTGAAGGGAATGGCACAGTTCCGACCCTGAATGCGCTGAATCTGACCGTAGGAAGCGGTGCGGATTTGAAGATGCAGCAGATGAGCCTTAGTACGAACGTATTGGATGTACGGGGGACACTGGATGTGTGGGATGGTAATGCCTCAACCAAAGTAGATGCCGTAATAGTGGATATGGGGTGGCAAGGGAAGTTGATATGCGGAGGCATGAGCCTTGAGCAGACCGATGAAGCTACGGCTGAAACGGTGCAAATCGGCTTAACGCACTACTGCGTTGCTCATGGATTATCTGAGCTTAACGTGGGTAAGCTTACCGGAAACGGCACCTTGGGGTGTTATATAGATTTCGGTGGCGCCATATCACTTGTTCCGGATTTTCTATTGAGCCAATCGGACAGTCTGAACAAAGCGTTCTATGATATGCTTAACCTGAGCGGAGACGTAGATGATTACAAATACAGCTACATCGGCACTAATTTGACCTACAAATTGGATGCGACCCAGGAATATGAAACCGGTATTTGCCTGAATAACAGCGCCGTAGTTTTTGCGTTAGAGGCAGGTGAGGAAAGTGTGGCTCGCACCATCGGTAGCCATGGGAATGCAGCGGCAAACGCAGAGGCGGACATCAGCATATCTGAAACAATGGGCGGAACGGTGGAAGCCCCGGATACCGCACTGAGCACGGTGAGCGGGGCAGATGTACGATTGGGTAGCAATACGAGTATTACGGCTGCAAGCTTGACGATAAGCGAGGGGAGCACTTTGTACAGCGACGGAGAAATTAACCTTACCCAAAACAGCGGAGCCATACAGGTGAGCAACGGGGCAGAGCTGGGCGGCTCCGGTACATTCGGAGCTACGGTGGTGAATAGTGGAGGTGTGCTGCGCGCCGGGGGAATGCAAGGCGGAGCGAGGTACAACGGCTTAACACTGGAAGCGGGGGCTACATTGGTACTGAGTGCTGAAGCGATGAGTACTCCGCTTGCAAGGAGTGCATCCGGGGTGTCATTAACGCTTACCGGAGACTTGAAGGTTGCTGAGGGTGCGGTCGTACAAGTGGCATGCGGGCTGGATTTTCTGAACAACTGCAATGCGGGGGAGGTGCTTACATTCAATGCCGTTAAGCTGTCCGGTACGGCTGATTCTGAGTTGACGGATTTATTGAACGGAGTAACAGAGTTTGTATTCCGCGATGAGGATGATTCCCTGGCTGCCTTATCAACGGTGGGCGCATATGTACACCATGTAGACTGGCAAAGTGGAGCCGATGATACAT
The DNA here is from genome assembly GCA_017415995.1 of Akkermansia sp. Lineage (GTDB taxonomy): Bacteria > Verrucomicrobiota > Verrucomicrobiia > Verrucomicrobiales > Akkermansiaceae > Akkermansia. Next base: position 39,319 of record JAFQDN010000053.1, read on the forward strand.
TGCAGTTGAGCTTTGTGCTGACGGCAGCGTCAGAGGACTCGTTGGTGTGGACCAATGCAGGGGGGGATGGTGTGTGGAGTACAAGTGCATTGAACTGGCAGAACCCCGAAGGTGAAACCGTGGCGTTTACGGCTGATGCGAACGTGTTGATTTGCGACGGAGGAACCGTGACGCTTGAAGGCTGCCTTACACCCGGGAATGTTGTAATATCCACCCCTGAGGCGGTAACGCTCGGAGGGGGCGGAGCATTGTCCGGAAGTGGTTCCCTGACTAAAGAAGGCAGCGGAGAGTTGTATTTGTCCACGAATAATGAGGACTTTGCAGGTGTTATCAACTTGTGCGGAGGCAACACTTATGTGGAGTGTGAGGGCGCATTAGGGAGCGCACAGGTTAATCTGGATAATGCTGCATTACACTTGGGGGGGGGCGTGACCTCTGCCGGAGTTATCGTAAGCGGACAGAGCACGCTGTCCGGAGCCGATGCGTTGACGCACTTGGGTGTGAATGAAGCCGCTGAACTGACTGTAGAAGGAGGTTTTACGGTGGGCGAAGATGTGCTTTTTGCTACGGATGGAGCAGCTACCTACATAGGAGATTTGACCTTGAGCGGAGGTGTTATCTCCATAGGTGGATTATTGACCTTGGAAGGGAATCTGACATTCACAGAGGGCTGCACCACAACGTTGGATTTACTGAATTCGGAGGTGGCTCGGTATGGAAGTTATGAACTGATGCTTGTGAACGGAGCGGTTGAGGGATACCATGACGGAGCTTTGGTATTGCAAAATGCGGAGGGCAGCACCATTCTGTACGATGCCGAGAGTGGCAAATTGGTGCTGAACTTCAATCCGGATTTGACGTGGCAGGGCGGTAAAAAGGCCGTGTGGCAGGTGGGGGCTGCCGGATGGACAGATGACGGGGTGTATGAGGATGGTAAGACTATTCTCTTCAATGGCAAAGGTACGGTAACTATTGTTGGTGAAGTTGCTCCGGGTAATATGACGGTGGATATCACCAAGTCCCTGACCATCAAACAAAATAAAAAACAGCCCGGAGGAATATCCGGCATGGCTGTTTTAACAAAATACGGAAATGGAACGCTTACTCTCAGTGGCGACAATAGTGGTTGGAACGGCACCGTTTATCTGCACGAAGGTGGCATAACCGCGGGAACTGCAACGGCTTTCGGGGAGTCTCGCGTGGTTGTGCGTGGTGGTGTGCTGAATCTTAATAAGAAAAATGTTGCGAATACCATAGAGCAGGATGGTGATGTAAAAATCACAAAGGGAAGCAAGTTCAGCGGTGATTATATGCAAATGTCCGGAACATTGCTGAAGGGCTCGGCACTGCGTATTGATGCCGGGCACACGGCAACTCTTTATTCCGGAACGGTAAACGGTAAGTTGAGCGGTAACGGTTCTGTGCGCGTGGAGGGGAGCGTTCTTTTGGATGGGGGCAGCATCAGCACTGCCGGTTTGGTGCTGGATAAGTTCTCTGATCTTCAGGTCAGCAAGCACTTGAAGATGAACAGCAAAACTAGTGCTGTAGAGCTGTTGCATGGCTCGGAATTATATGTGGGGGGTAAAACAAGTGCCTATTCCATGCTTTTGGAAGGAGCCGACCTGACGCAAGGCGCCTCTCTGACTCTGAAAGGCTTACTGAGTGCGGAAAATGTTGCGGGGGATTCTTCAACCATCACGCTGAGTGGCTCGCTGAGTGCTTCTGCGCTGAAGCTTGTAGGCTCCGAGTTGTTACAGAGTGGTCGTAAGAACAAAATCTCGCTGAAGACCGGGGCCGATTTGTTTGCTTCCGAATTGACTACAGAAGGTGCATTCAGCGCTAAGGGGGATTTGCTGATGAGCAGTTCCGGTTTGAACGTTGATAATGATAAGTCTGCCGGCAAGATAAGCTTGACCGGGAAGAGTGCAGTACATGAGCTGACCCGCTCTCACATTAAGCTGAACGGAAAAATGAGTGTATCGGGAAGTCTTGCGATGGAGCATTCTTCTCTTACTCTGGTTAATGCGGAGGGGTATTCCAAAACGCTGAGCCTTGCGGTAAAAAATACGCTTACGCTCTCAGATTGCGAGCTTGTGATTGCCGGTAAGATGTCCGCAGGTAATATGAGTCTGAGCGGTTCTTCCGTTGAACTCTATGATGCTTCCGGCAAAAATAAGGCAATGGGATTGACGGTAAAGGGGAATTTGACACTGGGTGCCGACTCCGATCTTATTCTCAGTGGTAAGGTAAGTACCGGAAATCTGACTTTGGAAGGAGGAAGCATAACATTCTCTTCATCAAAGCTGCAAACGATTACGGTGAAGAAGGAGTTGTCGCTTCTCGGGGATATAGAATTGACACTACCGGATGGATTGCAGATTAAACAGGGCAAAACCTACAAACTCATCACGTTCAAGACTCTTACCGGATATGATGAGGAAACGGATTCCTTGTACTCTGCGCTGGGTTTGAATGAAAAATATTGTACCTTGGCGCTGCAGAAAAAGGCAATTACTCTTACCGTAACGGAAGAGCAGTGGAATGCTTACGTTGAGGACCGGGCAAGTGGAATGTTGTCTGAGGTGCCGGAGGAGGGGGGCGAGAGCACGGAAGAAGAAAGTGCAGTAGCTTCCTCTGTTTCAGAACCTGATTCAGAGACGGAGGAAACGGCAGAAGAACTGCTGACGGCTCCGCAACCCGTGGCTGCTGCGGCGGTGGATCCGCTGCTGCGTAAGGCTGCGGATACGTTGGTGCAGAGCACATGGGGTACGGTGAATGCCTCCCGCGCGTTCGGCGACACGATTGCCGCCCGTGGAGCCCATGCCACGCTGTTGGCGGAGGGCTGGGGTGCAGCCTGGTTGTCCACCATGGGTGGCAGCAGCCGTATTTCCACGGATGGCGACCGCAACGGAGCGGATTTCACGCTCAGCGGTGCAGCATTCGGTGTGGAGGGGCGCGTGACGGAGAAATCCACGCTCGGCGTTGCCATTGGCAACAGCTGGGGCAAGGTGAGCACCTTCTCCGCCTTCCCTGTGGACCAAGATTCCATGCACATCGGCATTTACGGCAACCACACGCTCACGGAGAGCCTGACACTGAGCTGGATGGCCACCCACA
>JAFQDN010000078.1 GCA_017415995.1 Akkermansia sp.
GTTAATATCCCATTGATAATGCGATGTCATAAGACGAATTAATGCATACGGGATTTCTTCGCACTTACGTGCTCCGGGAGGGTTATGCCACCCGCATACCGTTTCGGCAAGCCTCAACGGTTCGCGGGTTCGGATTTTTTTTACCCATTTCCTAGGGCTTACGCCCTAGGCTAAGTTAGGTCACCCGCTGACGCGGGTTCAGAATTAGGCTCCCGTCTTCGCTGCTGCGCAGCTACGCCGAGGCAGGCGCTTACGCTCGCAAAAATTCCCCCATCATCCCCCCTTCAGCTTCCGATTTATCGAGCCGTTTGAAATCAACTGAAAACTTAAACAGCGCTAAAAATAAATGCAAACCCGCGTGCCGTTGAGGCTTGCTGAGGGCGCATACACTTCTTTGTGTAAAGCGGTAGGGGGATATCAGACGTTGCGCACGCGGGAGCGAGGGGAGAGGACGATGGGTACACCTGCGGCCTTGATGCGGGAGCGAATGGTGTTGCGGAGGTAGGCGGCGTAGCTGTCCGTCAGGAGGCGTTTGTCATTGACGAAAAGAACATATGTAGGCACCGGGATGGTGGTGTACTTTTCATTGACAGCGGTGGTGGCGTAGAAGAGCTTGAGTCGTTTTTTGAGGACGCGGTGCTGTCCGGGCGGGTTCATTTCCATGGCGCGTTGGAGGAGGCGGTTGAGCTCACCTGTGCCGGGCATGTTGAGGGCCTCTTGGCGGACGCGGGCAATGGATTTGAAGATGGAGGGCATGCCTTCCCCCAACTTGGCGGATACAATGGCGATGGGGGCGTAATCCAGGAAGAAGAGGTTTTCCTTGATGTGCTCCTTGACGGCATCTTTGCGTGCGGAGAGGGGAGCATCCGGGCAATAGAGGTCAAACTTATTGACGATGATGATGCAGGGTTTGCTCTCCTTGGCTATGATGGAACCGATGCGCCTGTCCTGCTGCGTAACCCCGGCAGACATGTCGATGACGAGCAGGCAAATGTCCGAGCGCCGGATGGCTTTTTCACTGCGCATGGCAGAGAATACCTCTACCGAGGTGTCGCGCTTGGAGCGCGGGCGCATGCCGGCCGTGTCGATGAGGACGTAGGGCTGCTCCTCTCGGGTGTAGGGAATGTCGATGGCATCTCGGGTGGTGCCGGCTACATCCGAGACGATGGTGCGTTTATCATTCAGAATCGCATTGACAAGGGAGGATTTGCCGGCATTCGGGCGGCCGACGATGGCCACGCGAATGGGTGAATCAGCGGAGACTTCCTCACGGTCGGGCTCTTCCTCCGGTGTGGCGGAGGGGTCTGCCTCTGCTTGGATGGGGGTGGCTCCGAGGGATTTGAGCTGCTTGTTGAGCTTGTCTGCCAAGGTGGCAAAACCGCGCCCGTGAGCAGCGGAGGTGAACACGTAGTCGGAGAAGCCGAGCTCTGCGAACTCCCCGAGGTTCAGTTCCTGCTTTTCCGTGTCCGCCTTGTTGAGTACCAGGAGTACGGGTACATCACTTTTGTGCAGGCGGGTGGCGATGGTCTTATCAATGGGGGTGAGGTGGTCTCGGCAATCGCAGACGAACATGATGAGATCCGCCGCTGCAAGGGCAATGTCCGCCTCTCGCTGCACTTGGGAGGCAAAGCCGTCATCCAGTGTAGAGCCGATGCCGCCCGTATCCACCACCAAAGCATCATAATCCGTGATGCGGCAAGGCGCGCTGAGGCGGTCGCGAGTGACGCCGGGTTGGTCATGTACGATGGCAATGCGGCGCGCAACCATGCGGTTGAAAATGGCCGATTTGCCCACATTCGGGCGACCTACGATGGCAATGGTGGGGGATGACATAATGTGAAAAACGGAGTAAAAAGTGATGGATAGGGAAGGCGCAAAATCAGCGATCCGAGGTGGTGTGGCTGGGGGTGGAGCCATCTGTCTTGGGCTTGGTGGCCGGTACCAGACCAATGGCGCGGATGCCCTTACCCGTGGTGACGAGCTCCACGGGGCCACCGGTGCGCGTGAGCACTTGGTAGCTCTTGCGGGCACCGTCCTTCCCCATGACGGAGTAGGTGAAGTACGTGGGGGTGGACTGGCAGAGCACGTGCAGGTTCTGTGAGCGGTCCATCATGATGCGGGGTTCCATGAAATTAAGGAATTGCCCCATGAAACACGCCCCGACTACGGCCCCGGAATCAGCATTCACCACTTGCCCGAAGAGGCAGTCTTTTTCTCCCGCGCGCATCATTTTGACGTGCATTTTGAGGCGCTTGCCACCGGATTGGATGGCAAACGTTTTGACGCTGCCTCCGTTGGAGAGTGTAAAGTGTGCCCGGTTGGAGCTGTAGGTTGTCTGCATGTCCGGCATACGCACCGTGGCAACAACGCGGTATACGCCGTCATGGGTGAAGTGGAAGAACGGGCGGAGGTTGATGACTATCTTCTTGGCGGAACCGGGGTTGATGACGGTTTTGGAGAAGTGGGGAATCACCTTGGGGGGTAGGGGCTGGGAGTTGCCGCTGCGGGTAACGGTGAAGTGCAGCCAGGCGCGCTCCGGGGTGTTATCCAAAGCCAAGGGAATATCTGTATGGTTGGTTATTTTGAGCTCCAGTTGCACGTTTTCGCCCACGAGAAACTGCCCGCGGACGGGGGTGACGCGGACATCTACCTGCGCGTGTGCTTGGCCGGCCAGCATGAGGCAGAACAGGGCAAGGATGAGTGTGATGATGTTTTTCATATATGTATTGCGGGGGTTATTTTTCAGAAGAATCGGAAGGGAATACTACGCGTACTCCGTAGCGGAGTGAGCGGTTGTCGCGGCTGCCCTCAATGGTGGGGGCGCCTATTTTGACGGGGTTCAGCAGGATGAAGCCCTCCGTAAAGAGGGTGGAGGCGGAGCGCTTGCCGGTGGTCCACTCGTAGAGGTCGGCCGTGCCGGTGCATTCTTTGTGGGCTGCTTGCAGTAGCTCGGCCTCCGGTAGGGCGCCTCCGCTGTAGCGGGCGTATACCAAGGCATCCCAGTAGCAGAGCCCGCGCACGGGGGAGTCTTCCGTAAGCACAACGCCGTGGAACTCTTTGCCCTCGCGGGCTGCCCGGAGTTGTTGCTCCCATTCCAAGGGGGTGTGGTTAAGGCAAGCTTGCGGCACGCCTTTGCGCAGCTGGTTCTTGCGCTCGCGTGGCGTTTTGTCGCGGTCATTGAAGGTGCTGAGGAATTCTTTGTACTCGCGGATGGTGACGGGCTGCGCCGCTACGCGCACGGTGGCGTTGCCCGCGCGGCAGTGGATGAAGCTGCCGTCATTCGGCGGTAGCAGCGGAACATTATCCGGTGCGCAAAGACAGCCGGCTATGCCGGTAATAAGGCAGACCACCGCGCCTGCTCCGGCATACCACATATTGCGGATGAACTTGCGGCGCGTGCGGAGGTTTTGGCGTACAATGGCACCGCGGGTCATGCCGCTGAGCCCTCGGACGTGCTCGCGCCGCAGCTGCGGGGTCAGCTGTTCGCGGATGGTGTTGGCGGTTTCTGCAATGCTGCTCCAATCCAGCCGTTGCCCCTCGTAGCCATTGGCCATCCAGTCCATCAGCGTAGCTACTCGGCTTTGGCCGGGCACGCCGCCCTGTGGTAATACGGGGTAAAGAGCCGCTGCCAAGGCGTCCATTTGCAGGGGGATGAGCTCTTGCGAATGCACCCCGGGAATAACCGGGGATAGGAAGCTGACGCCTTGCTCCCCATTCATGAAAATGTAATCCGTGGAGAGTAAACCTGCTGCTACTCCTTGCTCTTGAGCGTTCAGGTACAACTCGGCTGCGGCTGAGATGACGGCACACACTTGCAGGGAGCTCAGGCTGCGCTTCTCATGGATGATTTTGGTGAGGTTGCGCCCTTCCGGCCGCTCCAGGGTGAGATACCATATCTCATCGGATACCATGGATTCAAACACTTGGCACACGTGCGGCAAATGCACTGCCACGCGCGCGCGCACGGTGTTGAGGAAGTGCTCTACCTCCTCCTGGCTGCTTTCCGGGTTGAGTACCTCGACGATGACTCCGCGTTCCACATGGCTTTGCGTAGCTAGGTAGAGTGCGGTGTTCGCGTTTTGCCCGATGTGCCGTGTGAGTGAGTATACCCCGAGGCGGGTGGGAAGATTCTGGAAGTCCGGTTTCGCCATGTTGTGTGTAGAGGTGGTTATTCGGAGGGGTCTATTTCTTCTATGAACTTGGAGAACGGGGTGGCATTCTCATCGCTTTCTCCGGTCGGTTCCGTGCCTGCCTCCGTGCCGGCATCGGGCTGCTCGCTGTCATCTGCCATGGGCACTGCGGTCTCGTAGCTGCCGGCATCTATCGGCTCCAGCCCGTCATCCGGCAACAGACCTGTCGGGGCTGCGGTGGCTTTGCGCGTGGCCTCGCGCGCGGTGAGTATTTGCTCGTGCAAAATGAGTGCGCTGGGGTTGCTGATGCAGTCTATGGGTTCTCCTTTATACAGGAATTTTGCGGTAAAGCCGTAGTAGGTCATCTCGCCGTAGGCGTCTTTCTCCTCACGTGTGAGCGGGGGCAGATTGAAGGTGACGAGGATGTTTTCCTCATTATCGCTCCAGTCTTGCTTCTCGTTTTCCCACATCACGGTGGGGTCTATGGGCGAAAAACGGATTTTGCGCTCATTGACCAGCACAAAGAATTGGATGTGGATGTAGATGTCCTGCGGGGAGAGGTCCGTATCCGGTGCTACGAGGATGGGTAGGCGCATGCTGACGCGCTCCCCGGCTTCCGGGTCCGTGGTGTGGCTGTGCGTATAGGGGCCGAAGGAGAGCTTGCCCCGCATGTCGGACGGTTGGTCGAACCCGTAGGTAAGACGTCGGGATGCGCGCTCAAAGTATTTGCCTGCGCGACTCCGCATGTTGAATACTTTGGTGTAGTATTCGCGCGCTTTGGCGGGGTTGAGTAGTTTGTCATACGCCATGCCGTAGTAGTACAGCAGGGCGGGGTGGTCTTCACGGATGAGGGAGGCTTCCTCCAAGTTCAGGATGCAGTCCCGGATGTCGCCCGCCACCAAGGAGGCTATGCCCGCGCGAATGAGTCTATCCAGCTCCTCGCGGTCTTCATCACTCAGGGGGGAGGCGTCCGGCTCGGTGGTATCATCCGGTGTTGTTGCGTAGGTTTCTTCCGTGCCCGGCTCGGTGGGGGTGCTCACTATTTCCGCCGTCTCATCATACACCATGGTGCCCACATCTGCCGGCCTGAGCGGCGGGGGCGCGTTGTGATCCGTGATGGTATCTTGCTGCGGTGAGGGTGCATTGGTGGGGGCTGCTCCTATACCGGCTGAGCCGGTGTATACCGAGCCGGCAAAACCCACCGCCTGGTCCAGCGCTTTTTCCAGTTGCGCGGCTCGCCTGTCTGCCTCTGTGGCTTGGTTGCGGGCGGTTTCCAATTCTCGGCGCAGGGCCGCTACTTCATCCGGCGGTGCCAAGGTGTAAAGCCGTTGGGCTAACCCGACCACCAGCAACCCCAGCTCTGCCGTGATGGCGCATAACAGTGCAACAAGCACGAATCGGCGGGAGCATATAACCCTCGCCGCGCGGCCGAACGCATTTTGCAACTTGCTGTCGCCCGTATGGGGTGTATCAGCTTTTGCTTGCTGTGTCTGCTTTTTCGTACTCAATGATGTCTCCTTTGTATTGGGCCAGCAAGGCTTGCATGAATGCTTCCGCCGGCTCTCCCTTTTCCTTGTTGAATCCGCCGTAGGTCATGCCGTCTACCTTGATTTTGCGCCCTTTTACCGTAAAATATGCCACACCCTTAAAACCGGTGCCCCACTGGCGGAGGTCGATGCTCTCTATATCCGCAATGCGGAACTGCTTGCCTGCGGCTGTCACGGTGTCGCCTCGCAGGGATAATTCTCTGCCATAGGTGCGGATGACAAAATACAACCCAACTGCTACCAACAGCATGCCTAATATGCCCATGTACCATTGCTCGCGGATGGCACCTTCATCATACGGATGCTCCCCGGGCTTTACCGGTAATCCCATCCGCCCGGAGTACGCCTGCCAGCAGTCTGCCCAGGATTTCATCTTCTCCAAATCCAACACCTCCTCCGGGCTGCTTTTCGCTACCGGGCAGTCTTCAGGCAATGGGTAAAATGCATCCCCTGCCTGTACGGCCAAGCTGCCGTCTTCCCTGACGCTTGTCCGGAATAGCGGTTTGCCCTCCAATCTTTGGCGCCACGCGGTGCTATCCGTCTCTTTTATCGCTGCCGCCCCAAGGTCTGCAAAGGCTTTATAGCTGTATATTACCTCGTTCTTCTGGCGGTAGCCTATTGTTCCGTCGTAAAAAAAGTACAGGGAAAAACCGAATATGGCCACCAGGACGATACCGAATCGCACGAAGGTATCGACCGTTGCTTTGCAGATGATGTCTTGTTGGCTCATGTGCCTATACTTTAGCATACTTCCTCCCGTATAGCCAACAAAAAATCACGCCCAACCCGCTCATGTCGGAAAATTCTCTCCCCGTTATAACATCCTGAACCGTCTGCCTGTGTTGAAATCCTGTTCTTTATGATTGGATACCCCTCAAAATAAAACCAAGGTGGCGACCTTTTTGTGCTCCTGAATACCTGTATGAAAATCAATGAACCATCTCAGATGCCCGGAATAATGCTGACCGTTGTGTTGCGCTATGTTTCCGGGATAATGGCTGCAGTGTGCCATCATCAGGGGACAGTATTCTCAATGCTGTAGTCTACCCTTGGTGTTGATATCCGAAGCAGAACGGCAGTGTTTACTTTGCAGCAATAGGTGTTAATAAGTTATCTTCTTCCTTGTTAAATCTTAAAATTCATATCTTTTACGATTATTATGCTTGCATCAGCATTGAGAATACTGTATCATCGGGCTGTTGGGTTGTAACAGGTATTTCAGCATTCCGTCGCGCGTGGAACTGGACACTCCTGCACAATCTGCTCTAATCTTATCATAATCAATCCTTACTAATCATGAAGAAAACACTTATTGCGCTCTTTGTTCTTGCCGGCGCTGCTGTGGCAAATGACGTCACGTTGCTTTATGGCATGGATTTCAGGTTGGGTGCTGGTGGCGTAGTCTACGAGAACGTGGCAGACAATCCCGGAACCGGTACAATTAGTACCCAAGGTAGTGGCTACCATAATTACGTAACCGGTATGGATGGCTCAACGGCATCTGACGTACGTGGAGGCGGCTACTATTACCAGATAAATAGTGCCGAGAATAGCACAACAGGTTTGGGGGTAAACACGACGGATGGTTTTACTCTGACCTTTAACGCGAATTTTATAACAAATGACGACTGGACCTCATTCATGCAGTTTAATATCGGGGGTCAGGATCTTGTTTTCCATTGGGGTACTTCTAATACTACTTCAGTTAATGTATTTACGAAGGGCGATGGTGGTGCGGTAGGAACTGGAACGGATGAAGTTGCAAAGCTCAGTGCCGGAAGTCTTGCAAAGGAAACGTGGTATAACATAGCGTTAGTAGCAAAAAATGGCTCACTGACATTAAGTGCTTTTGATTCTACTGGCACTCTTATTAGCACTGATACAGTAACTTCTGCTTACACTGGCAACCTTAATTCTGTAAGTGGTTATACTGACTATAAGTTTACTAAGTCATACATTGACAATCTCGCTATTTACGATGGAGCCCTCACTACTGAGCAACTTGCTACGGTTACCAAGTATGAGATGGCAAATCAGACGGTGATGCAGACTGTCCCAGAGCCCGCCACCGCCACGCTTTCCCTGCTGGCACTCGCAGGGCTGGCCATACGCCGCCGTCGTAAATAAATTGTCTTTTTCATTAGATAGAATACAAGGGGCGCTACTCGTAACGGAGTAGCGCCCTTTTTGGAGCATGAGTTCGGTGCAGGGAGGTGAGTTCCTGAAAATGGGTGTGTTTTTGAGAATGCTGTCAAAAGCAAGAGGGAGTTACTTTTTATCGTAACTCTCTCATTATCAATCATACGCACGAGAGGGCTCGAACCTCCACGACATTACTCACTAGAACCTGAAACATCCTTCTGCATTGCATTATCAATGAGTTATGGAAATTGCAGAGAAGAAACAGAGAAAAGTCTTTACAAATGGCTTCTATTGTGATACAATCTTTCTACGTCTATGGAATTCCTAATGAAGGCATTGCATAGAATTATAATACTAACAAACGACAACTAAAAAGAGGTCTAAAAACATCATTTTCGAGTTGTCATTCACACATACGAAATAAGATGGTATAGAAAAATAAAGCAATCAAAGATAAGACACAAGAACTACCTGTGATAGCAACTGATACCAAGAAAACAAAAGCCAAAACCAAGATTTGGGTCATTGAAGATAAGAGAGTGCATCTCCCTGTTGGGATAAGCACCGAAACTTGGCGTGGAGGCATCCGCAAACTAGCCGTTACATGGTTAGAACACGGTAAAAAGAAGAAGAAGTTTTTCTCTTGGTCACTAGCAGGTCTTGAAGAAGCCAAGGTTCTGAATGATGCTCTCAAAAAGGAAGCCAAGAAGTATGGAGCAGAATTTGGAAACATCACCGAGGACGAAAAACGAGCCTTGGACTTGTGGAGAGCCTATGTGAAAGAAGCACAGATGAATGGCTTCAAGTTCGCATCTGCCTATGAAATCGTCCAAGCAGGTTTGGAGAACCGCAAAACGACATCTCCTGACTTCAATACCTTGGCTCGCTATTACTTCGACAAGGAACTCATGCGTAAGACTGATGGAGAACTCACCGAGCATGCAGAAACGGTGAAGAACCGTCTGTTCAATTACATCTGCCCTGTTTTAGGTGGCAGGCCTGCTCATACTATCACCGAGGAAGAGGTTGAGGAGTTCTTGGACGGCCTGAAAGGTATGAATGGTAAGCGAGCATCTGCTACAACTCGCACGCAATACCTCAATCTGCTAAAATCGGTGTTTAAGTTCTGCATCAAAAAGAAGTTAATCCCTGCCGAATACAATCCTGTGGCAGGGCTTACCCCTCCCACAAAGAAAAAGGATAAAGAACCTGAAATTCTGACAGTGGATGAGGTGAAGCGTATCTTCTCCTTCGTGAAGAACAATCCGAAGTATCACTCATTCATCCCTGTGCTGGCAGTAGGGTTCTTCTGTGGTGCTCGTGTGGAGGAGCGAGCCAAACTGACCTATGGTGACATCTTCGTAGGTGGTCGTAATGAAATTTTTATCTCCTCTTCTGTTGCCAAGAATGGTATTGCACGCTTCATCTACCCCACCGGGAATGTGAGGGCTCGGATGGACTTTGCTCGTGCTAATGGTGTGAGTATGAATGCGACTGATACGCTCTCCCTGGTGATACCCTGAAACAGCGTAAGACCGCACACAGTTCTTTCCTCAAAGCACTGGCAACGGAGACAGGGATTGTTCTTCCGAAGAACTGCATCCGACACACGGCTGCTTCATTCATGGCAGAGCAACAGGGCTACACGGAGACTGCTAATCAGTTGGGGCACGACATCGGCATGCTGTTGAAACACTACCGCCGTGCTATTACCAAGACAGAGTCAGAGGCTTACTACAACATCACTCCTGATAGCGTTTGAGGGTGAGTTAGATAAGGAGACATCAGCATTGCAGATGCTGATGCAAGCCTAAATTTCGTAAAAGATTAGAATTTTTACGAGTTAGGGTATCATCAAAGATGACAAGCAGAGCGAGCGAGAGACACCTAATCATGCCTAACAGACAGAGTTTCAATACAAAGATAAGGGGACAGCATCTGCAATGCTGTATTGTAGCTCCGTTGGATTGTAGCAAGTATGCTCTCTTCTCAATGCGCAAGAGATGAAACGACTTGAACAGTCTAATCTAAACATCTAATAATCAATTCTTACTAACATGAAGAAAACACTTATCACACTCCTCGCTCTTGCTGGTGTGGCAGCTGCGGCTGATATGCCGAAGGAGTATGTTGCCACATTCGCAAACAGTCGCACTGATACTCAGAGCTCTGCACGCAGCCACATTCTTTTGGATGGAGGCACTCAGGCAATCACCTTGGATTCATGGATGATTGAGTTCCAGATTCAGAAACAAGGCGACAATGGAGCATTCTTCGCACTGGGTCGCAATGATAATGATGTGGAACGCGGTGGTCTTGGGCTTCGCACCAATTCTACTTCTGGTGTTGGTATCTCCTGGAATGGCAACAATGGCTGGGCTTCTGACCCCACCAAACTGGATGTAACCAGCTTCTCATCCATTTCTGCTGAATCTCCCATTACGCTTCGCTTTGCCTACGACGCTGAAAGTGATATTGCATATCTGTACAATGTTGATACCAATAAGTACATTACAGCCACCGAATTAACAACAACATATGAAGGCGGCAACTTCAGTTTCTCATCGGTGGATTCGTCTGTCACAGGAAATGGTGATGTGACAGGTAAAACCATGTTCTGGACAGATGGTGGCTCTGCTGCATATAAGCTCCTTGGGGTAACTGACATGTCATCTCTTGCAGGTAATGATAATCAGTTTGTAAGCTATCTTACTACGAAGACTGTCCCCGAGCCTACCACCGCCACGCTTTCCCTGCTGGCTCTGGCAGGTCTGGCTGCTCGTCGTCGCCGCAAGTAAGGAGCAACAAGTTCAAGTGGGGTAACCAAGCCCTGCATCGCGCGACCGCCCTCGGTTTCATAGCCAAGGGCGGTATCTTTTGGTACGTCAGGCATGACACGTAACTGGGGTGGAAGTCCCCAATGAGCCGCTGACAGGGCGGAATCAAACAGCCAAAGGCAACTGCGTCACAGTAATGTGGGGTGGGGAGGAAGCCGGAGGCGAAACACAGACAGGATGAACA
>JAFQDN010000054.1 GCA_017415995.1 Akkermansia sp.
CTCGGGCTCTATTTCATTTTTGCTTGTTACCTAGGGCTTACGCCCTAGGCTAAGTTAGATCACCCGCTGACGCGGGTTCTGATTTAGGCTCCCGTCTTCGCTGCTGCGCAGCTACGCCGAGGCAGGCGCTGGCGCTCGCAATCTCCCCTTCAAATTCCGATTTATCGAGCCGTTTGAAATCAACTGAAAACCTAAACAGCGCTATTTTTTCAGATAATCAGGGGCAGAGGGTTTTCCATTCTAGGACGATATTGCCGTGACCTTCCTTGACGGGGTTGCCGTCTTTGTCCACAATAATGGCTTGCGGAATACCGCTTACGGGTGCGTAACCGGGCAGTTTTTTTGCTGCGGGGTCACCATCCATGATAACCGGGAACTTGGCACGCAGGGATTTGGCATATGCCTTGGCTGCTTCTTCCGTGGAGTCATGGGAAAAGAGGATGATTTCCACCTTGCCGCGCTTCATCTTTTTGTATTCCTTTACGATGGTGGGTATAATGGATTTGCAGGCTACGCAGGTTGCGGATGAGTGCAGGTATACGTAGTATTTTGCTTTCTTGTTCGGCTTGCCGTTAAAGCATTTGGTTTCTTCCAGCGCCTTGGCGACAGCGCCGGGTTCATCGCTTTCCGGTACAGCCTGTCCGGAAAGCTGGCGCCATTGTAGTACCATTCTGCCGTGTCCGGAGGTAATGGTTTTGCCGTCAGCATCTACCATGCACATGTTCGGGATTCCGTGGCCATCTACTCTGCCGGGTATTTCTCCTAACTCCGTCGGCATAACCCCGGCAAACTCTGCCTTGTAGCTCTCCAAGTATTTCTTTGCGGACTCGAGGGGCTCATTTGCCACCAATATCAGCTCTACGCCCGCTTCTTTCATTTGCGGGTATTGCTCTACTATCTTCGGCATGACTGCTTTGCACGGTCCGCACCAGCTGGCCGACTCCAAAAATATGTAAAACTTTGCATCTGTGGCGGGTTTGGTCTCCGTCAGGTAGGTGGCCTTTTCCAGAGCTTTGCCGACTACTCCCACTTTCCCCTCTTTCTTTTTGCCTTTCTTGGCTTTTTTCGGGCTTTGCGCAGGAATGTCGCCTTCATTTTGGGCATAGCATTTGTTCGGCATAGCCGTGGCGAATAAGCCCAGTATCATGGTCAGAAATAATGTGCCGTGTTTCATGTCGCCTCCGACTATATCACATTCTTTTCGCCTTGGTCAATCATTTATTGTCATTCTTCGTAATGCAAAGAGAGACAAACGCCTCAGGAGCGCCTGTCTCTCTTTGTACCACTATAATAACATGAAAAAGACTATGTTGAACGCCTCTCAGCGCAACTTATACAAATCTTGTACAATTCCTACTTTTGTTTTGTTCAAAAAAAATTCAAAAAAATTGCGCGTATGCCGAAAAAAATCAATCTTCAAATGCCAGTGTGGTGCTCCAACCGTCGCGCGGCGTATGCGTGTTCGGGAAAATGGCGCGTGCTACATCGCGGAAGGCTTTAGGATTCGGCAAGGAGGGGCTGTAGTGTGTGAGCCACAGCTCCCGTACTCCGCCTGCTTGGGCTGCCAGCTCCGCTGCTTCTGAGAAAAGCATGTGCCGGTTTTCCTTGGCTTTGGGCAGCATCTCGTCTTCTCCGTACATGCCCTCGCAGATAAATAAATCCGAATCCGCCGCTGCCGTGCGGATGGAGTTTGTCGGGCGTGAGTCCGTGCAGTAGGTGAGTTTCAGTCCTTTGCGCGGTGGCCCCAGCACCATCTCAGGTGTGTAGGTTTTTCCTTCGTGCTCAATGCTTTCACCTTTTTGCAGGCGGCTCCAGAAGGATAACGGTATGTTTTGCTCGCGGGCGCGCGCAGCGTCGAATTTTCCCGCTCTCGGCAGGTAAAAACTGTAACCGTAACAAGGCATCCCGTGGTTTACGGCAAAGGCTGTTATATCGCAATCCAGAAAATACATCAGCTCTTGCTCGGTTTCCAACTCGCTCACATTCACCTCAAACGGCAAACTCTGAGCTATGCTGCGCAGGGCGTACACCACGCGCTCCGTCCCTACCGGCCCGATGATGGATAAGGGTTCCGTACGCCCCATGTTCCCCATGGTCAGCAACAGCCCCGGCAAGCCGCTGATGTGGTCCGCATGCAGGTGCGTGATGAGTATCTTGTCCACCGGTTTCAGGCTTAATCCGGCCTTTTGTGCCGCAATTTGGGTGCCCTCACCACAATCTATCAGCACTGTATGCCCCTTGTAGCGCACCATTAATGAGGTGAGCCACCTATTTACCAGCGGTTGTGTTCCCCCGGTTCCCAGTAAGCAGATATCCAGCACGCCACGCAGTCTCTCACACTTCTTCCCTCTTGTCAAGATTCTTTGTGTTTGCCGCTGTTACAAAACCGGGGAAAGTTGTGCATTCAGCTCAGCAAATCGGCGCTGACTTTGTATTTTGCACCGCACCTCGGGCAGGAGGCCTCCAGGTACCCTTGCTCGGACAGAATGTCGGCAAACTCTTTCTTCATGGCGCGCAGTGTGGGCAGAATTTTTTCCACCGTGCAACCGCAACGGAAGGTGAATTTGCGGGTTTCTAACAGCTTTGTTTCCTCCTGTTGTTCAATGTTTTTTATGTCTTCTGCGGATAACTCGCTGAGCCAGTCATGGTCCGCGCCGGGTTGTGCCGCCAGCAGGGCAAAGGTGTCGCCCTCCGGCGCAAATGCGCGTGCCTGGCGCTGCTCACTTTGGCGGTAAAAATCCTCCACCCAACCGATGACGTCATCACCCGGCAGCGTAATGACGGAAGTTTGCGGTTCTTTGCCGGTGCGGATGTTTTGCGCAAAGAGCATGTTTTTTTCCGGCACCTTGACTCCTTCCGTAAAGACGCGCCCTACAACATCCTCCGACAGGGAAGAACCGGAAACAAAGTAATTGGCCACCATGGGGGACTTGAGGTTGAGGGTCCAAGCATGGTACTCTTGCCAGGGGCGAGATACCAAATGCAGGGTGAAGAACGCCAGAAGCTGCTTGAGCATGGTGTCCTCCGCCTCTGCATTGCGGTTGCCGTGTTGCATGAGGTTGAGGTAGTAATCTACAAAAATGGGGCTGAAATCCGCACGCAGCAGCAGGCAGTTGCGGTGGCGTACGAAAATGGCCTGAACGGTAGAAAACTCTTCGACGGGGTGTCCGTTTTGTTCTGTCATGATGATGATTTGCTTGGGGCTATAATAGCGCTGTTTGCGTCCCGAGGCAAGCTCAAAATCCTATGCGGCGTAAATTGAGCTTGCTAAAATGATTACAATCCGGTATACTCATGCGCGTACAAGATGTCTGCATTTTCTCCATATGTAAACCCTGATTGGCCGGATGCCGTGTGGGACGTATCAGGCGCGTTCGTCAATGATCGCGAGCTGGTGGCGTTCTATGATTTTTGCCGGTTGCTGCTCAATTTTGAGCCGTACAACATTGTGCACGGTTCCCCGCTTTGTATATGGAACAGTGGGCGAGTGCTGCGCCATCTCATGTGCGATGCTGAGGAGATACGCACCGCCGGATTGGAGTACGAGAAGCGCAACATTGCCATGTATTACACCTTTACTAACCTCAACCTCCGGGAAGAGCATTTGAAGGATGCCCTCGGCAATGCGCTGCTTACATTTGCCACCAATCACAACCCCACCAAGCGCAACGCCGTCATCATGGCGAGTGATGTCTTGTATGACCACGTGCGCAAGGAGTTCCCCACTCTCCGTACCGTCTCCAGTATCCTGAAAATCACCAACGGTGGCGGTAAGGGCAAAATCGACGTCTACAAACGCTTGGCTGAGCAGTATGATGAGGTTATGGTGCATCCGGATGATGTGCTGAATTATGATTTGTTGGAGAAAATCGAGGACAAGGAACGCCACATTTTGCTGGTGAATGAGTACTGCATACGCCATTGTCCCTTGCGTGCATTCCATTACAGTTCCCTTTCTGCCATGGCGCTGGATTTCCTCAGCTATGACGGCACGGAATTTGACAAAAAACAGAATAAAAACGGTTGCCGCGATATGGGGACCTTGCTGACGCATGAAAAACACAGCGTGTTGGCGCTTACTGTCCCGGAAATCAAGCGCTTGCATGATATGGGCTTCCGGCATTTCAAGATGCAGGGGCGTGGCCATGCCAATGGCTCGTCCATTCTGTTTGACCTCCTGCGCCTGGTGCTCCGTAATGATGCCGAGGATGAAAATGCCATGCACGCCATCAGTCAGCGCTTTTGGGAATCCATCTTACCGCACCAACCCTCATGAGCTCTATTATCAAACCCATTACAGCTGAAGAACTGAAGTTCTTGGTGGAAAAACACCTGCCGGATACCCACTGGACCTTCGGCGGTGCGTTCCGTTTCGATGCTTCCCTGCAAATGCTGGTGGATAACCTCTCCAAGAGCTTCCCCCTCCGTAAGCCCTCTTCCGTTGCCGGATGCCCCGCTTGCAAATGGTCTCTGGATTGGTTCCGGGAACGCCGCCCCATGGGCTTGCAGACCTTTGTCGCCACGTTGGAACGCTATGCGGAAATGAATGTGGGGGTCATGCTCTGCTTTGATAACCCCTTTATCACGGATGATATGTTGGCAGATGCCTACTGCACCACACTGGTAAAAGAGCTTTACCGTTGTGACCGCGTTCGCAAAAACTCCGTCTGTGTTGCCAATGATAAGTTGGCTGCCCGCATTCGCGAAATTTGCCCCAAAATGCAGGTATGCTGCCATCCCAACCGTGTGATTGCCGAGCAGTCCCGCCGTACGGCTGCTCTTTATAATCAATTGGCGCAGAGCTATGCAAAGGTTTGCCTGCACCCGGTGGATGCCACTCGCCCGGCCATTTATTCCCAAATTGAACACCCGGAGCTCTTCTCCGTGGTGGTGAATGATCCGCTGCCTCGCAATAGTGCCCTGCGCAGGGAGCACTTGCGCTTGCTGGCAGACATACGCAAGGACCCCTACAATGCGGAGCTCTTTACCCGCCGCGCTCAGCTTGTGGAGCGTGATGCCTGGCATGTGGTGGATGCCTCATCCCTCCGTCAAAAGGCAACCTGCAACCTCACCCGCACTGAAACCGCTGCTTTGCTGCAAGCCGGTTTCCGTCACTACGTTGTGCAGGGTAATCAGTTCCGTAATGAGTTGACTCTCCTGTGGGACATTTTCCGCTGCACCCTCGATTACGGCCCCGAGTTCTCCAATAAGTCCGCCCTTATTGCCAGCTCCGTCATGGCTTCCTTTGCTCAGCCTAAATATGAGATGCCCAGTGGCCTCAAGTCTTTCAGTTTTACCAATTACGAATAATATGAAGAATAACCGCATTTTTTCCTCCGAGTCCGTTGGTGAGGGGCATCCTGATAAGGTTGCCGACCTCATCTCCGACACCATTGTTGATGCCTGCCTTGCTCAAGACCCTGCCAGCCGCGTTGCTTGCGAAACGCTCGTAAAAGACGGGCACGTTATCCTGGCCGGCGAGATTACAACCCAGGCCGTGCTCGATTATGAAAAAATCGTGCGTGATGTCGTGCGCTCCATCGGCTATGCCACGCCCGCTGATGACGAGGTGTTCAATGCCGAGACTCTGGATGTTACCAATTACCTCTCCACCCAAAGCCCGGATATTGCCCAAGGTGTGGATGCTTGCGCTGCTGAGGGTAAGGACGGCGCGGAGCAGGGGGCCGGGGACCAAGGTATCATGTTCGGTTACGCCTCCAATGAAACCCCGGAGCTCATGCCCGCCCCCATCATGTTTGCCCACCGCATCATGATTGAGCTTGCCCGCGTTCGCCACTCCGGCGAGGTCGCTTGGCTCCGCCCGGACAGCAAAAGCCAGGTTGCCGTGGAATACGGCGCGGACGGTAAGCCCGCCCGCATTCTCAATGTGGTGCTCAGCACCCAGCATACGGAGGATGTTTCCATTGAGACCATCCGCGCGTTCTGTGAGGCGCTTGCTCGCCGTGTCCTCCCGGCGGAGCTTATCACGGAGCAGACGGAATTCTTCATTAACCCCACCGGTCGCTTTGTCATCGGTGGCCCCCACGGCGATTCCGGTCTTACCGGGCGTAAGATTATTGTGGATACCTACGGCGGCATGGGGCGCCACGGCGGCGGGGCTTTCTCCGGCAAGGATTGCAGCAAGGTGGACCGCTCCGGTGCTTACATGTGCCGTTGGGTTGCCAAGCATATTATTGCCGCCGGCTTGGCAGACCGCTGTGAGCTCCAGGTTGCCTACGCCATCGGTAAGGCTTCCCCCGTCTCCATTATGGTGGATGTGGAAACCTTCGGCTCCGCTCGGGTGGATGAGTCCGTTATCATTGAGCGTGTCCTCAAGGCTTTCTCCTTCAAACCGGCGGATATGGAAGCCGTCCTCGGCTTGCGCCGTCCTATCTTTACTCGCTCCACCAATTACGGGCACTTCACCAAGCCCGACCTCCCCTGGGAGCAGTTGGACCCCGTCCGCCTTGCCATCCTCAAGGGGGTGTAAAAATCTCCTCTCTACTGCGTTTTTCTATTCCGAGCCCCCATTCGGGGGCGCTTTTTTTCAGCATTTACCCCGCACACTTCAAGACGTTGAAGTGTGCGGGGTAAAAACGTTTTGAAAGTATTACTGCTACGTTACTTGGTAGGCGTGTGCAGCTTGAGTTCCGCAACGGAAGAGCCGGAGCCATCCAGCGCCGCAGTGGAGAAGAAGCGCAGGTAGCGAGCTTTCTGAGCCGGGAAGGAGATAGTTTGCTCCACGGGGTTGGCACGCAGGTTACCGAACTCACCCTCAGCGACGTTCTTCCAATTTTTGCCATCCAAGCTGAGCTCCACGCGGTAACGGGTGGTCATGCCATGAGTTTTGCCATCTTGGCGCGGCAGGTAGGAGAAAGCGTTGAGAACATGCGTTTTTTGCATATCCACGACAAAATGAGAGGGAGTTTTGGAATGCTGCCACATGGTGGCGGGGTTGCCGTCGAAAGCGAGGGGGGCCAGCTCCGCCGCAAAGCCGCTGAAGGTCCATCCCTTGCTATTGAGTACGGAGGGATCCCCTTGCGCGGCAACGGACTTGGCTTGCTCCGCAGCGGGCATGCGCAACAGCGAGAACTCGGAGATGCAGGGGCAGGCCTTGGCGCGGGTGATGCTCAGGCGTACGCGATCCGTTGTGACCGGCTGCGGTAACCAGCGCATGACTTGGTGACCGATGGTGTGGCCTTTGCCGCCGCGCACGCCGTTGAACCCGGTTTCCTTTTCACCGGGTTGCCCGGGTTCCACGATGGTTTGCCATTTGCCGTCCACCCACGCCTCTACCTTGAAGGCCTCCACACGCTGCCCGAGGCGGATTTGCTCGCGCAGGCGCACGACATCGAAGGTTGCGGGCCGGGCAAGTTTCAGCTCGGCGGTGGGGGTGGTGGTACCATCATTCGGGCACCAGTAGGACTCGATGTCGCCATCCGTCATTTGGCTTCCGTCGAACTTGCGACCGCGAGACTCGGAGGTGCTGACTTTTGCTTGCAGGGCGTAGTCTTTGGACAAAAGCTTGCTGCGCATTTTGCCGAAGGCCTCCAGAGCGGCAACATCGGCGGGGTCCAGGTGCCCATCGCGGTCAGGCGCTAAGTTCAGGATAAGGTTGGCACCGCGGCCAACGCTGCTGAGGTACACCTCCATGAGGTGTTGCGGTTTTTTTACGTTGGCGCCTTGCCCCGGGTGCCAGAACCAACCACGGTGATTGATGGGGGTATCCGCCTCCAGTGAAAGCCATTTGTCGCCCTGTGCATTCCACAGGGGATAGTGTTTGGCAAAGCCTTTTTCCGAGCCTGCCCAGGTAACATCCCCGCGCCCGGCTGCGCCCCAGATGATGCAGTCCGGCTGGAGCTTGCGGATGTTTTTGACTACCTGTTCGTAGTTGTAATAGGTATCCGCCTTGCCGATGTTGCGGTTTTGGCGGGCGCCGCCGTAGTAACCATCGCCCCCCATGGCGCCGTCAAACCATATCTCGAAAATCGGGCCGTAGTTGGTGAGTAGTTCCTCGATTTGCTTGTAGTACACGTCCAGATACCCGGGCTTGCCGTACTCCGCGCAGTTGCGATCCCACGGCGACAGGTAGGTGCCGAATGCAAAATTGTGTTTTTTGCACGCGTTGGCAAACTCACGCACTACATCTCCCTTGCCGTCTTTCCACGGGGAGAGGGTGATATTGTGCTCGGTTGACTGCGTGGGCCAAGTGCAAAAACCGTCATGGTGTTTGGCCGTGTATATCATGCCGTTCATGCCTGCTCCCTTAAAGGTTTTGACGATGGCTTCCGCGTCAAAATCTGACGGGTTGAACATGGCGGGTGATTCATCTCCGTATCCCCACTCCTTGTTGGTGTAGGTATTCAGACCGAAATGCACGAAGGCATACCACTCCATCCGCAACCACTTGACTTGTTGCTCCGTGGGGACAGGCCCGAACGGCTCCGGCGCTTCTGCCGCCTGCATGATGGTGCCGACGCTCAATAACCCCATGCAAAGGCTTTTCAATAGATGTTTGCTGACCATGAAATAATAACTACACCAAAATTCTCGGAATTGCAAGCCGAAAATTCAGACATTTGCCGGATTTGCTCAGAGGGGCTGTAGGCGTTTTTGCCATTCGGCGTAGCGTGCGGGGTCAATCTCGCTGGGGTTGATGATGGCTTTTTCGCTGCGGAAAATGGCGGTGTGGAGCAGGGGGATGCCGCAGTCTGCCAAGTGGGAGTCGATGGCTGCTTTGTGGCGGAGCACCCCCTCCCAATCCGGGGAATGCACAACGCCCATAATCTGCGCGCCGCCGAATTTTTCGCCACCGCTGCGCCAGTAGCAGTGGGTCATGCAGATGTGGCGTCCGCATTCCGCGCCGGCGCGTTCCTCCAAACCGGGAGGGACCGCCCAGTGGAAGAGTCCGGCAGCTCCGGTGCCGGTTTGTTTGTTGCTGCCACCGGTGTGGTTGAGGAAGGTGGCAAAACGGCCGATGACTTTGCGGGCATCCAGGCTTTCCGCGACGGAGCAGAACTCATCATAGGAAAGCCCGAGGGCGCGGGCGCGCTGCTCCCAAGGGGCGTGCACGAGCTCTGCCGGGGTAAGGCTTTCTTTGAGTGCCATGAGCACCTGCCAATCAAGCTCGCTGAGCTGTGGGCGCACGGGGCGTTGCATGCGGGGCAGCTCCTCCGTTTTATCACCGGGTTTTAAGCCTGCCCGGCGCACGTGCCCCACGCCCAGTGCAAACATGCCCACTACCGGCAGCGGTGCAAAATCCGTAGCTCCTATGTGCTGCATGAGTAGGCGGCAGTGAGCATCCACCGTGTTGCAACCAACGGGTACCTTGAGGGTGGTCCACAGGCGGTAGTCCGCCCCGGGTGCGTTCGGACGGTCGCAGCTGCGCAGTACTACATGCCCGGTAAAGGGATCATGCAGCCGCAGCCATTCCCAAGCGGATTCCAAGCGCTCTTCCGGGATCTGCCATGCTATCAGCGCACCGTCTGCCAAACCGGTGGAAAGTAATGTTTGGCGTATGCGCCGCACCTTGCCCTCTGCCAGCAGGGTGCGCAGACGTTCCAGCACGGTCCCCTCGTCCAAGCCACTGCGTTCGGCAATGGCCTGAAACGGGTATCGGTGAAAGCCTTTGAGCTGATCCTCCGCAATGGCCAGTATTTTCAGGTCAACCGGGCTGAGCTGCATGGGCGTGAGGTGCGATGGTATTAACGGCGGCGGCGTTTGGGAGCTGCCGGGCGGGGTTTGCGCAGCGGTTTTGCGCCCTCATCCAGCAGGGCGGTGTAGGCGTAGTCAAAGCCCTCCAGCTTGCGGCGCTCCACCTTTTGTTTAATGAAGAGCTCTACGCTTTTGGCAAAGTCCACCTCGTCCGCCGTGAGCAGGGTGAAAGCATCTCCCTGTGCCTCGGCGCGTCCGGTACGGCCGATGCGGTGTACGTAGTCTTCCGGGTTTTCCGGAACGCGGTAGTTGATAACATGGGTGACCCCGTTGACGTCGATACCGCGCGCGGCAACGTCCGTAGCGACCAAAATGCGGTATTTATCTTCCTTAAAGCCCTTCAGAGCAGCCATGCGTTCTTTTTGCGGGATGTCGGAGTGCATGACGGTAACCTCTTTCCCCCAGCCGGTGTTGCTGAGCATGTTGGCCACGGTGTCCGCCTCCTTGCGGGTACGGGTGAACACCATGAGGTTGCGGAAGTCCGTAGCCTTCACCAGTGCCAGCAGCAGGTCATCACGCTGGTCCAAGCCGACCGGATAGAAGGCGTGGGAGATGGTCTCCGCAACTTCACGGCGAGCGATGGCTACCTCCACGGGGTCCGTAAGGCACCACTTGGCAAAGCCTTGCAGTATTTGCGGCATGGTGGCGGAGAAGAAGAGAGTTTGGCGCCCCTCCCACGGGCAAAGGTTGATGATTTTGCGGACAATGGGGAGGAATCCCATGTCCGTCATGCGGTCCACCTCATCCAGAACCAAGTGGCGCACGGTTTTGAACTTCATGTTGCCGCGGTAGAAGTGGTCCACCAGGCGGCCGGGGGTAGCCACTACCACCTCAGCTCCTTTTTTCAGCTCCTCGGTCTGTTTGCCGTAGCCAATGCCCCCGTACAGCAGGGCTACTTTGATGTCCGTATACTTGGCGTAGGCTCGGAACGATTCCGCCAGTTGGTCTGCCAGCTCGCGGGTGGGCTCCAGCACCAGCACCTGCGGTTGCCCGTTGGACTCAATCTTGCTGAGTAGGGGCAGGGCAAAGGCGGCGGATTTGCCGGTGCCGGTTTGTGAGGCGCCGATGACGTCCTTTCCTTCCAATACCACCGGTATGGCTTGTTGTTGGATGGGGGTGGGGGTCTCGTACCCGCAGTCATTTACGGCTTGCAGAATGGGGGCGGCCAGCCCCAGTTCATCGAATGTCATCTTAGTTCCAGTTCTCTTTGTTTGTGTGAAAAGTTCAGGCTTGTGCCGGAGGGGGCGTATCAGAGGTAGGGGTTATTGAGGGTTTCCTCGCCCAAGGTAGTGCTTGGCCCGTGCCCGCTGTAGACGGCGGTGGTGTGGGGGCGGGTAAGCAGTTTTTCCCGTATGCCACGCACCAAGCTGCTCATGCTGCCTCCGGGAAAGTCCGTGCGCCCTACGGCTCCGGCAAACAGTATATCACCACAGAAGATGCACTCCTCCTCTTGCAGTTCGTAAGCTACGCCGTCCGGCGAGTGCCCCGGTATGTGGTGGATGCTCCACCGCAGTCCGCCCCATTCCGCTTGCGTGCAGGCGGTGCCGAACGCATCGTCCACCCGGAATGGCGGCACTCTCTCACCCCAAAGCCGACCGACCGAATCCTCCAGTGTCAGAGCCGTGCTATAAGGCATGCAGGCGTGTATGTTGCAGCCTGTAGCAGCTGCGAGTTCCGCAGCACCTTGTACGTGGTCAAAATGCTGGTGGGTGATGAGCAAGTCCGTTACACGGGCGCCCGCCGGCAATTTTTTTGCCACCCAAGCGGCCATCCCTTCAGGGGCATCGATGGCTACATAGCCATTCGGGGCTTTAACCAGATAGCCGTTGCATGCGCAGGAACCGCCTGTGTATACCTGAATATCAGTGCTCATGCCCCGCATTCTACACTACTTCGGCTCCTATGGCAAGGCGGATTTGCGTATTGCCCCCGCAAACGCGGCGGAAAATTGCCTCCCGTGAAAAAATAGATTGAATTCTTCCTGATATAGGTGTAATCTAACGGCATGGCTACGACAATTGAAAATTTAAAGACAGCAATCATCGGTGAGAGTACTGCATGTGCAATGTATGCCTCCTTTGCCTCCAAAGCTTTACAGGAGGGTTACCCCCTTATTGCAAAACTTTTTGAGGCTACATCTGCCACGGAGCGTATTCACGCCGCTAATCATACCAAAGCTCTTGTTAAGATGGGGGAGCAACCCATCTCATACGAGATGAGTTGGCATGTGGGCTCCACCCTGGAGAACCTGAAGGAAGCGCTCAAGGGTGAAACCTATGAGTACACGGAAATGTACCCCCCCATGGTGGCTCAGGCCGAGGCCGAGGGGGCAAAGGATGCCCTGCGCAGCTTTAACTGGGCCCTGGAGGCTGAAAAAGTACACGCCGCTATGTATGCGGAGGCTATCCGGCAGCTTGAAAGCGGTGAGCCGCTTAATCTGCCGGCCGCTTATGTGATTTGCCCGCTCTGCGGGGATACTTTCCCGGCGGATACTGCTCCGGATAAGTGCCCGCTTTGCAATATGCCCAAAGCTAAGTACATGGCTCTGCCTTGAGTGCAGGCAAAGTACACGGCAAAATCTGCCCAAGCTGCTTATTAGTTCTATCCCCTGCGTGCGAAAGTGCGTAGGGGATTTCAGTCGATGCGCTCAAATATAGCCGGGGCGGGGTAATTGCTTGTTGCCGGCATGGGGGGCAGCCCGGCCTCTTTGCAGTTGTCCAGTCGGCGGTAAGGCACGCCGCTGTTGCGGATAATGCTGAGGCATTTTTCCGTATCTCCGGCATTGCCGACCAGATACTTGGGGCGTTTGTTCCGCACGTGCTCCGTGAGCTCCGTGCAGAAAACGGCCTCACCATCCGGCGTGAGCTGTGGGATAAAGTGTTTGATGGGGGGGATGGTGCCGGTGTGGCGGTATAAGGCAAGGTAATTTGTGGAGTCAATGAGCAGATAGTCATCCTTGTGCGGGGTGAGAAAATCCTTCATCCCGCTCATGTTTTCACGCAATGCAGCCACGCCTTTGCCGCTTTTGAAAGCATTGACGAATACCGGTATGGATAATCCCACCAACAGTGTGGCAAAGGGAGTCATCAGCCCTATTCCTCGCAGTATCCTGCGCGTGCTGCGGTTGCGTAATCTGCGCCGCAGTACCAGCTCCATCCCGACCAGACTCATCAGGGCAAACGGATAATAGTAAAAATAGTAGTGCAGGAATGCATGCCGCCCGCCGAAATTAGCGTATGCTCCCAGCAAAAACGCCGCCCACAGGGTCAGCAGTGCTGCGCGTTTTCTCTCCCGGCGTATCTTGCGGAAGGGGCGCACCCACATGAAGAGCAGCAGAGCTCCCGGCACTACCAGCCAGCCCCAGGGGATGACCTGCCGCACGTGTTCCGGCATGATGTTGGAGATGAGCTTGAGGTGCTGGGTTGCAAAGGAGCTTTCTGCCCAGGGTACGGAACCGTAGCGCAGGGCGGTCATGATGTACTCTTCCCACAGTGCTGCTAACGTGCCGGTGCTGTAAAAGTACAATACGGTAATGAGTATCAGCGGTGTAAAGCCGGCTATGAGCATTCCGATGCTGCGCAGCAGATGCTCGCGGTTTACCCACAGCATCAGGATGGCTACCGGTACCCAGAATACGACTTGGTTGAACTTGCTCAGGAGGGCAACCGCCACACTGAGCCCGACGATGAAGAGATGCCTATCCGCAAAGCTCTGCTTTTTCCCCCGTGTCCACACTAGCACGTGGTATAAACTTACGGTTTGCAGGGTCATGGTAAGTTCTGCCGGCCCTGCCGCCATATACAGACAGTAGATGAACAGAATCCCCGTCAGTGCCCATGCCGTACTGCGCCGCACAAAAAGGGATGCCGTTTTCAGGCTGTAGAGCATCCAGATGCCCAGTAAGGAGCAGTGCAGTAGCGCCACGCCGCAGTGGCTGCCGGGCGTTAACAGACTCCCGATGCCGTGCTCCAAAAATAACAGCGGCCCTTTCAAATCCGATAACTCTGCATACGGCATGACTCCGTTCATCCATCCGTTCCCGATGAGGTAGTAGATGTTCGTATCGTAGTCGAACCTCATGTCCATGTTCAGGCTGGTGGGCGATACCCCGAACCTCATGACCAAAAAGGACATGATGGTGAAAAACAGCCAGGCACTCATTTGCTCATGCCTATGCAATATGGCATTGATGCCCGGGCGATAGATGGCTGTACTGTTCTCCGTGCTCATAGGTGGAAATCGATGCGTTTCCCATTCTAGCGACTCTCTTCCCCTGAGTCAAGCAGATTCTTGATTTCTGCCTGCCTGTTATTTTTTTGCGTAATAATGTAAATTTTAACTTGTGTTTTCCTGCTAATGTGGTATGATTTTGCGCGTATGAGAGTTTCGTTGTTCATCCGCCATCTATTAGTAGCTTTGTTTGCCCAGGCTTCCATCACCATTGCCACAGGTGGTACCACCACTGTTCAGGTATATAATGCGGACGATATGCTGGAGCCCTCATCGATTTTGGGGCAGGATCCATACGAGTTGATTCTGCATGATGACATTATCCTCAAGGCATCAAAAACCGGAAGAACATGGACAAATGAAAAGCACTTATATTATGATACGGATATAACCATCAAATCTGCTGAGGGGAGCAATTATTCCGTTAGTTTTGAGAGCGGTGGTAGATCCGGCTTGCAAGAGGCGTTTGATAAATGCGACAACATGCTGTTTGAGAATTTGCATAACGTCACGTTCAAGTACTTCATGAATATCGCCAGTTATAAAGACCACGTTGATTTAGGCGATAGCGAACTCTCGCATGGATACGATGCTGAATACGGTGCTTTGATTCGTGCGTCTCATGCTGTTTTCCGGAATTTGACCGGAAAATTTACCATGGAGGATATGTATTTAACAGCAGATTCCATGGGCTCGTATCAGATGTTTGCCAATGATGCGGAAGTGAGTGGTGTTGGTGCTCTGGTTAGTACCATAGAATGGGTGAATATTGCCGGTGGTGTGAAAATATCCAACATTCGCGTGGTTGATGAAGTAGATGCGCTGATTGATTGGCAGCGCTACATCGTTATGGATGGTATAGCCGTGAACACGGGCAATTTGAAAGCAGTGGATAATGGGGGCTCCATTGTTTTTTCCAACAACTATGTGGACCAAGTGTTTACTGATGGGATGGAGGGGCAGGCCACCGGTGCCGCTCTATTTTTGTCTGCCGATGGCCTGTTCAGCAACAACGCCGGAACCTTGGAGTTTACGTCCAATTATTTAAAGATGGCCACTTGTGCTGCCGGTGCTGCGATTTTCCTCAACGGCGGAGGTGATCTGACCATTACCGGCCAACATGATGATGAAAAGGCAGGTGTTGAGGCCTCGATATCGTTCATTAAAAATGGTGCAGAATTGTTGTACAACGACGGTTCTAAACTAAACCGTGATTCGTATGCCTATGGTGGAGCCATCAGTATGGGGTATCGGTCTTCTTCGAGTAGCAGCGTTGTTTCTACTCTCAGCATTATTGATAATGAGTGTGATGTTATCTTTCGGGATAATTATTTGGATTACTACTTTTATGAAGCTCCGAGAATAGATGATAACAATGTCTATGTTTATGGCGGTGCTATTTATGTAGACTCCGGCTCCTCGCTCACCATTTCCAACAACCACGGAGTTGATTTTTCATCCAATTTCGTTTGGCTTAATTATGCGGAAACAAATGATGATACCGACAGAATAGCTGCCGGTGGCGCCTTGTATTTGGGCAAAACCGCGTCCGCCCTTTTTTCCGAGAACTCAGAGGGAGTCAAGTTTGTAGGTAATGATGCCTCCGCTATCGGCATGGATGCCTATGCTATGGGCGGAGCCATTGCGATGTATGATGGCAGTAGCTTGAAATTCTACGATAATGAGAAGGGTTCCTTCAATGCCGGTGTTTTGTTTGAGGCCAATGTCTCTAACCAAAAAGGCGGTGCCATTTATTTGGGCAATGACGCCACGTTGGAGTTAAAAAATAACCAACTTGTTCATTTCCTCGCTAATCAGGCTACGGAGGGTGGTGCTCTGTATGCCTGTACCGGCTCCGTTATGACGGTGAATGACCGTGTGTTGTTCTCCGAGAACAAGGCGCAATCGGGGGGTGCGTTGTTTGTTAACGGCTCGTTGTCCATAACCGGTGAGTCCGTAATGATGGAGTTTGTCGGTAATGAGGCAGAGAGCAGCGGTGGAGCCATTACTGTAGCTGAGGGGGCTTCGCTCAATATCTCCGGTAAAGATGTTGACCTCTTTTTCCATGAAAACTCAGCCGGTGACCATGGCGGTTCCGTTTGTGCTCTCGGCAATCTGACCATCAGCAAGATCCAAGTTGGGCAAATCCTTTTCTCGGATAATCGTGATTCAACGTTAGGTGGTGCCATTTATGGCGCCTCAACGCTGGAGTTTGCGGAGAATGCCGCTGCCGCTGCTCTCCGTTTTGAAGAAAATAGGGCTGATGCCGGCGGAGCTATTTACCATGAGGGTGGGCAGAATGCCGCCGTTCGATTTTTCAAGAACAGCGGTGAAATCATTTTCAGCTCTAATCAGGCAGAGCAGCAAGGTGGTGCTATTGCCTCCTATGCCCCCGTTATCTTTGAGGCGAATACGGGATTGGTATCATTCTCGGACAATATTGCACACTCAGGTGCCGCCATCAGTGCCACGGAGCTTGACTTTTGTTCAAATAGCGGTGTGTTCAAGTTCATCAACAATGCATCTGACTCTGTAGGCGGTGCTATTGACATGCAGCGCGGAACTTTCCGCAGCAATGAAGCTAATATCATATTTGCCGGCAACAGAGGCTTGCAAGGTGGTGCCATAGGCGGTGGAGACGTGAGCTTCAGCAGTAATAAAGAGGATGTTGCTTTTATCCTCAACGTTGCGGGAAGAGCGCAAGATGCTGTTGCCGATGGTATATGCGCGGGAGGCGCGCTCTGTATATCTGATGCATCCGGCTCGGGTAATTTGAGTATTGATGCCAATGAAGGACGCGTTTTGTTTTTTGCAAACCGTGCGGAGAATGACGGTGCTATGGGTGGAGCTATCTATGGAGCAAACTCTACGTTAAGTTTGCGTGATAACACCGGGCAACTTATATTCCAAGCTAATCAATCGGCCGGTTCAGGTGGTGCTATTGCGATTCAGAATGCCACACTGGATATAGTGAATAATCAGAGTGTCGAGTTTTTCGGTAATAGCGCGGCTGAGAGGGGTGGAGCTATTGCATCATACGCTGATAGTACCGTACGCATCCATGATAACGGGAAGGTGAGTTTTGTTGATAACTCCGCTGCGTATGCTTCTGCCATTTATTCAGAGGGTGTATTGTCGATTCGCAATAATGAGAATGTGCTTTTCTCCGGTAATGGGGCGGCGGCTGTTCATTTGCTGATTGACACGACAAAATCTTATTCAAATCCTGCGCATTTGTCACTTTCTGCGGCGGAGGATAAGAGCATTTTGTTTGATGGGACCGGTATACGTACTGAACGGAGCGTGGGCAGCGCCCGCATCCTCATCGATTTGAATGCGGATTATGCGGATGGAAGTCTGCCGCAGACCGGTGATATTGTCTTCCGTGGTGCGGGCAGTAAGTCCGAGTTGTTCTCTTCCACTGTGACGCTGCACAATGGTAGCCTGATGTTACAGCAACAAAGCAAAATGCTTGTGGATGGTCAGTTTGTAAACCATGCAAATACCATTATAAGCGATGGTGCTTCCTTTACGGTTGATGCTATTAATGGAGAAGCTAACAGTTTTCTGCAGGTTTCCGACAGTTTCGTCCGGACTCAAAACATCAACCTGATCTTAGCAAAGGCTCGGTTTGAAAACTCGGTGTTACAGAACCAAAACGGTGCTCTTAACGATGCTGTGGTCAGGGTCGATTCCCAAAGTGTTTTAACTTTAGCCGGCGGTAATACTTTTGATGGGACAATAGCTTTGAGGAACGGTGGAGAACTCTCTCTTTCCGGGCATAATGTGTTGAATGGTACTCTGGAGGCGGCATCCGGCACAAGTCTTCTCCGATTCAGCATTCAGGATGCTTCCAATCTGCTCTTGTCTACCAATACGGCGGTCGATGTTGCGCTGCTTAGGGCCGAGGGTATCTCTTGGAATGAGAGTTCCCCCGAAGGGGCTCATGAATTAGAGCTGAATGTGGATGCTCGTGCTGCCGGTGGCACCTATGTGTTGTTGTCGCTGGAAAAAGGTATCACGAACAGAAACCTCTCTTGGTCTGAGAATTGGTCCACCCCGGAAAATGTTTATTGGCTGGATGATTATACCTTAGTGTACAAGCACGAGGTAGATGATTTGGTGTGGATGAATGGGCAGAACACTTATGTTTGGGATTTCTCCGATACCAACTGGCAAAAATGGAGCGATGGCCGCCCCGATGGCTCGGATGTGAGCTTCCTCAACGGTGGGGATGTGTATTTCACGGATGCTTGCCAAGCCTCTGATGCTGTGGTGTTGAAAGAGGACGTGTTCATGGAGAAGATGACGGTTTCCGCGTCTCGTGACTACGAGTTTGTCAGCATTGGCGGTAAAATTACGCTTGATACTGTCCTTGTTAAGGAGGGGAGCGGTACATTAACTATAAACTTTGATAATGATTTTGTCGGTGGCGTCGAACTGAAGGGGGGTACGATTCATGTCGGGGCGGATTATGCCTTGGGTAAGGGCATAATCTCGTCTGAGGAGGATACGTTGTTGGAAATCGGCTCCGGGGTGCACGCGCGGATTGAACACGGCGATAGTACGCTGCGTGGTGCTGTGGCATTGGCTGACGATGCGATAGTTGAGTT
This sequence comes from Akkermansia sp., assembly GCA_017415995.1. Lineage (GTDB taxonomy): Bacteria > Verrucomicrobiota > Verrucomicrobiia > Verrucomicrobiales > Akkermansiaceae > Akkermansia. Next base: position 18,558 of record JAFQDN010000054.1, read on the forward strand.
CGGCGGTAAATTCCTCAGTAGCGAGCTTAAATCATTGAGTGGTAATGGTAAATTGATTGTATCCGCGCCTAAGGCCGTATTAGCGGTCATGGGAGGATATGCCGGAAGTGCTGACTTTGAGCTGACCGGCAACGGGGCCGGGTTGCATTTTTACGAAAGTGTTGATTTGAGTGAGGGGGCTTCCGTCACGTTGCGCAATGGGGCAGGGGTAGTCATGTTCAATGGCCTCCTCTCTCTGGACGGTGCCGTGCTGGATGTTGCAGGCGTGTCAAACTCCGTATCCGCAGATGGTGGCTTGAAGATTCAAAACGCAGCTACGGCATTGCATTTTGACATCTCCGGAGATAATCTGTACGATTATGAGTCAAAGTCAACGGCAAATGCCATTCTGAATGTCACGGGCGAGGTGCAGCACACCGGCTATACTCTGCATGTGGATGCCGCAGGTTTGGAAGATGGTCAAACTTATGTGTTAATGACCTGTGATAAGAGTTTTGTATGTGATGGTATCAACGTAATCGGGGCTGCAAGCGCGGATGATTTGACGTGGTTGAATGATAACACCACCTTGGTATATACCCACCATGCTAAAGAATACGAGTGGATGAATGGCACGGGCTCCGGCGAATGGAATAAGCAGGATGCAAACTGGCAGCTTGCCAATAGCTCGTCAGCCCTTGTATACGGTGATGGGGTCAAGGTCATTTTCAATGATAAGTGCACGGATGCCTCCGCCATTACTTTGGTGCAGGATGTCGCGCCTGATGATATATTGGTGGAAGCCGATCGCGATTACACCTTTACCTCAGCCGGAGGCAAGATTACAGGTGATACCGGTATCACCAAGAACGGCTCCGGAACGTTGGAGTTGAGGCTGGATAATGACTTTACCGGCAATGTCTTCCTGAATGAGGGAACCTTGGTAGCAGCGGCTGACCATGCACTTGGCAGCGGTATCTTAACGGTTCATGATAGCGCAACATTGGAGGTCGCCGGGCTCGGTACTCATGTGACGACGCTCGGTAGTTCCATTGCGGGCGGGCTCAAGGTCAATCAAGGGGCGTCACTCTCTGTCGAGGCTCCTGTTCAGTTCTCCGCTGCTGCCTTGCAAGTGGACGGTGCCTTGCATTTGTCCACTGCTGCTCAGGATGCTCAGGCCGATTCCCTGAGCGGAGCCGGACAAATGTATGTAACAGGCGGGGGCAGTGTTTCTCTTGGCTCTTTATCCGCTGAATCTCGGGAGTTCAGCGGTACATTATCCGTGACCGGTGCTCATGTCACCGTGCAGAATGCTGATGCGATAACGAATGGTGCCATTAAGTTACATGGTGCTGAGGCCTCATTGGCATTGAGGAGTACGCAAAATGTCTCTCTTCTGCAACAGGCGTCCTTGTATATGGAGAATGGTGCTTGCGTGCAGCTGCCGGATGCTGCCGGCTCCGGCAAAGGTACGCTCCTCTTGCAAGGGGCTACCTTGAGTGTGGTCGGCTCCGGTAACGTGGTGGATGGCAACCTGAAGTTCTCCTCGAGTGAGAATCAGCCCGTCACGCTGAACTTTACGTTGACCGGCAATGAGACCACGCCCTTGCTGCATGCGGATAGCTTGGATTGGAAAAAGGGCGTATTGGCTACAATCAACATTGATTTAGCGGATGATAGCACGTCGGGGCGTTACGTATTGCTGGATTTGGATTCCTCCCTATCCGTGAATTATGGGACTGATTTGCCTGAGTGCTGGTCTGCGGTTTTTGTTACTGTGACCGGCGATGCTTGCTTTACTGATTTGGAATGGGTGAGCAATGGGGATGCCGGATTCACTCAATTGGTGTTGGAGGCATCTCCCATCAATGGCTTGGTTTGGAACAATGCTTCCGGGAGCAAACAGTGGAATCGGACGGATGCGAATTGGCGCAATGACTCCGGTGAGGATGTGACGTACTTTAATGATCAGACGATTTACTTCCTTGACTATAAGGGACCGGAGCGTGTCATTCCGTTGGATGCTGAGGATTATACTGTATATTTGGATCCCGGTGATGGCGAGACGCCTAACGTTTACCGCCCGCAGAAAATTGTTGTGGATACGGAAAAATTCTATGAGTTTGCCGACCAATATGCCAATGTTACGGGTGGGGCTATTGTGGGTGCCGAGCTGATTAAAAAGGGGAATGGTACGTTGGCGCTGTATGCAGCTAATAATGTATTCTCCGGTATCCAACTGTTGGAGGGTACACTTGAGGTGGGATTTGACGGCTCGGTGGATATTGAGCTCGGTGAATCCGGTACCGGGTGTTTTACGACTGCTGCCGGTACCAATCTTAACATTGTCCGGAATGCCGATGTTGATATTAAAGCGGATGGAAGTTCCATTCGTGGCGGGGTATCTGTGGATGTATCTTCCGATCTTATTTATTCTGCCTCCTATGGCTATTGGGCGGAGAAAACGCATGTGGAGGGTGAGTTGACGTTCTCCGGTGACTTCCTTTCGTCCCGGGATGTTATCCGGGACGTGAGTGCCGGTGAGCTTTCCGGCTCCGGCTCGGTGAAGTTGGCCGCTGCCGGAGATGGTGCCTTGGCCTATTTTGCTCGTAACAACGGTTTCACCGGTGATTTGACTGCGGATAATGCCGGCACGCTGATGTTCGCTGAAGGTGGGTATTCCTCGGAGTCCGGCCATTTAGTCGCCAAGAACGCTGCTCAGATTGTCTTCCGCGACCAAACGGTCAGTCTGACTGGTTCTTCCGGTATTTCCTTGCAGCAGGGCGCAACATTTGAGACCGGTGTGCTCAACATTGAGTCCGGGGCATCGCTTGCAGCATCCGGCGCACAAAACGTGCTGCAAACAAACGGTTTCAGCTTGGAAAACGGAGCTGTTGCCTTGCAGTTCGGAACGGATAACCTTTATACAGAGGGGAGCAATAATGCTGTATTGACGGTGAACGGTAGGTGGATTATCAGCGGAAATAATACCTTTGCCTTCTCAATTGCTCCGGAGGAGGATGAAATCGGTTCCGCCTATTACCTGTTGGCGCTGGATAATGAGTTTGACGTAACCATGTGGAATGCCGAGACGGTGTCGGTTGAAGGTGTTGCGTTCAGCGATTTGAAATGGATTGATGGCAATACAAAGCTGATTTATCAGCGTAGCGCGCATGAGCTCATTTGGATGAACTCTGCCGGAACTCAAAAGTGGAACTTATCGGATTACAACTGGGTGCAGGATGGCTCAGCCTCAAATCTGAGGTTTTACGATGGGGATTCTGTTCATTTTACGGATGATTGCCCCGCTTCGGCTCAAACTGTAATCCTTGATGCCCCCGTTGCTCCTGAAAATATATACGTGGAGTCCGATGCAAACAACTTTGTCTTTACCGGCAATGGTAAGCTGACCGGCGAAATGACTCTGTATAAGACCGGGGAGAGCACGCTGACGATTGCGACCGATAATGACTTTACCGGCACTGTCCTGTTGCAGAATGGCAAGATTTGTCTGCATGCGGATGATGCGTTGGGTGGGGCTGCGTTGCAAGCGGAGTCCGGCACAACGCTGAGTGTGGGTAATGCTGCCAACGTTCATTTGAATGCAGCCGGTTCGCAGATAAACGGTGCTGTAGTCGTTGATGCGGAGGCTGAACTGCGCATCGGTAATGCGGTTGCGTGGAATAGTAATCTGACAGAGGTGAATGGCACGCTGCGGTTTGACGGCGATTTCTCTGCGGTACAGGTGGTGTCCGAATCCGTGTCCGGTAATGGAACGATTATGCATGCCGGTACGGCTGAGCGTGTGGCAGAAAATGTTATCACAATCCGTGATTTTGCTGATGATACGCCTCAGCTTAACTTCACCGCTGCAAATGGTGGCATCATTCATTTTGATTTGATGCTGGACACCGTTCATGGTATTACGGAGGATTATGTCGGTGACGGCGTGTTCGAAGCCTCGGCCGGCGGTATCTTGCGCTTTAGCAGTGATTTCCGTTTAGGCAATGGTAGTTTATATTTAACTGATGGCGGTATTATTGAGGCATATGTTATTCAAAGTGCAAACTCGTATGCTCATATAGCCGGTGTTAATAATCATGTGAAAGCCGGCATGGAGTTTAAATTTGTAACCTTTGAAATTGGCCAAGCCAATATGTACACAGGTAATGCGGATGTTGCTGCATTGCATGTGGATGGTAAGTACAATGGAGAAGGTTCGTACTATTTTATCACCCTCACGGAGGCTGTTGCCAGTGGCACTCAGTTGCTGATGCTGAATCTCAATGGCGCGGGTGCCGGTGATGAAGATGGTATGCATTTGCCGGAGAATTGCAAATGGATAGAAGATGGCAAAAAATTGGTGTATGTTCAACCCAATCAGGATTTGGTGTGGAGGAATGCCTCTGCCTCCGGAATTTGGAATCACGCTGATGCCAACTGGCAGGTGGAGGGGTACCGGAACGCTATTTCCTTTACGGATAGGGACCGTGTGTTCTTTACGGATGCTTGTACGGATGGGGGGGATGTGCAAATCTCCGGCGAGGTGGCACCTGCTCATATTGAGGTGAATGCGGAGAGCAGGGATTATGTGTTCTCCGGCAATGGTAAGATTACCGGGGCTACCTCCCTGGTCAAAAAGGGGGCCGGCTCCTTGGCTTTGGCTACGGATAATGACTTCAGTGGCGGCGTAGATCTGCAACAGGGAACGTTGCGCTTGCAGGCTGACCGCGCGTTGGGTAACTCTGCGCTCAAGACGGAGTCCGGTACCAAGCTCGTGGTGGAAAATGCGGCTGCGGTAGCTCTCAACTTTGCTGCGGCGGATGCTCCCCTGAAGTCTGACATTGAGGTGGCGGACGGGGCTTCTCTTACGCTTGGCGGTAGTTATACCGCGAGCTCGGCCGTGAGCCTTTCCGGTAACGGTCAGTTCCGCTTTGCTGCTGAGAATGGGCAAATTCTCTTTTCTTCCGTTGATGAGTTTGGCGGTGATTTGGTGTTGTCTGCCGCCCGTAGTAGCGTGACGGTGACGGCTGCTTATTCAGGCACTGCTGCTTTGCGTGTTATCGGCGAGGATGCTCAGCTGCTGTTTGAGGGCGCTGTGCGTTTGGAAAACGGAGGCGTATTGCAGGTGGGAGAAAACGGTGTATTCGGGATTGACGCCGATGCCGTTGGGCTTGAGATTGCTGCCGGGGCAACCTTGCATGCCGGAGCAGCCGATATGGAACGCGGGGTTTCTTTGGCTTTGGATGAAGTAGCTTGTCCCGGGTTGGCTGTCTCGGAGCTGGTGTTGCAGGGGGGCTCCACCTATGTGCAAGATGGTACTTATTTTACGCTGTCGGGGGATGATGATTCCCTTGCTTTTAACGGCAACGGGGTGATTTTCTTGGAAACATCATTGGATTACACCGTAACGGAGGATGGCTTCCATCGTTTCATCCTCTTTGATGGCGTGGAGCAGAATATCACTCTCTCGGATTCTGTCGCATTCTCCGTTGTCGGCTATGAAGGCTTGGAAACCAATGTGGTGCAGGTAGGCAGTGCTGTTTATGTGCAGGTTGTTCCCGAGCCTGCTACGGCTACGCTCAGTTTGCTGGCTTTGGTTGCTCTGGCTGCCCGCAGAAGACGCCGCTAATCTGTGCCGTTCAGCGGCCGGAGTGCACGTGATTTTGCCCCGCTGTGCCGACTGCGGGTGCAAAATCAAACAACTTTTGCCCGTTTTTCCGCAGTAATGTGTCAAAATGGGGTGATGTATGAGTTTTTTATAAAGCGCCCCGTTGTGGCAATATGCGTGGCTCTGATGCTGATTTTAGGCGGATTGATAACGGCTTTCTCCCTGCCGGTGGCGCAGTATCCCGCCATTGTTCCGGCGGAGGTGAGTATTTCCACCTCTTACCCGGGGGCGGATTGTCAAACGGTGGTGGATTCCGTAGCTGCGCCCATCGAGCAGCAGATGAGCGGTGTGGAGGGCATGGAGTATATGACTTCCACCTCTACGAATGAGGGTAACATGAGCCTGTCCATCCTTTTTGAGGTCGGGACGGAGGCGAATATGGACCAGGTGTTGTCATACCTGCGCTATGCACAGGCGAATGCGCAGTTGCCGGCAGAGGTGCAGCAGTTGGGAGTTACAATGCGTACGCTCAGCGGGCCGCCTATGTTGTTGTATGTGCTGGAGGCTCCGGGTGGGGAGTACGATGCCGTTTGGCTGAGTAACTATGCTTACATCAATTTATTGAATCCGTTGTTACGTACACCCGGCGTGGGTAATGTGCAGGTGTTCGGCGCCGGTGAGTACGCCATGCGCATTTGGTTGCAACCGCAAAAACTTGCGGCGTTGGGCCTCACGGTTCAGCAGGTGAAAAATGCCGTGCAACAACAAAACCGCGTGAATCCCATCGGCAAGGTCGGTGCTCGCCCCGCTCCGGATAATCAGAAAACAACCTATACGGTGCGTTCTGCCGGTAGATTGAACAGTGTGGAGGAGTTCGAGAATATTGTATTGCGGGCAGATGCGGACTCGTTGGTGTTGCTTAAAGACGTTGCTCGCGTGGAGTTGGGGTGCAAAACGTATAATATGAGTTCTTCCTACAATGGTAAAGCCTGTGCCATTATTGCAATCTCGCAGAGCCCCGGCAGCAATGCTTTGGAAACGGTGCGGCAGGTGGAGCAAACCCTCTCGGGGCTTACTCTTGCGCCGGGTGTTCAGCTCACTCAGGCGCTCAATACAACCGCCGGGGTCAGTTTGGGTATCGAGGAAATACTGTTCACATTGGCCATTGCGTTGGTGTTGGTGATGGCGGTTGTTTTCATTTTCCTGCAAGGATGGCGCGCTACGCTGATTCCGCTCACGGCGGTGCCGGTGAGTGTGGTCGGTACCTTTCTGTTTTTTCCCTTGTTCGGGATGGAGGTGAATACGATTTGCCTGATGGGCTTGGTGTTGGCCATCGGTCTGGTGGTGGATGATGCCATTGTGGTGGTGGAGGCTGTCCGGTCCCATCTGGATGAAGGTGCGTCGCCACGCGCTGCTACATCTGCTGCCATGCGAGAGGTAGCCGGGCCGGTCATAGCTACGGCATTGGTGCTGGCTGCGGTGTTTTTTCCGTGTATGTTGTTGCCGGGCATTACCGGGCGTTTGTTTGCGCAGTTTTCCGTTACAATTGGGGTTTCCATTTTATTGTCCGCATTTACGGCGCTCAGTCTCAGTCCGGCGTTATGTGCATTGTTGCTGCGCCCTCGGGCTCGGCTGCGCAGCTCTGCGCTGCAGCATGCAGCAGGTGCTTTTAACCGGAGTTTGGCTTGGGTGCGGCACGTATTTGTTGTGTTTTCAGGCAAGATGCTCAGGCGCGGGGTGCTCACCGGGGCTGTTCTGTTGCTGATTGCTTTGAGTATTTACCCGATGTCGCAACGTGTGCCCGGGGCGTTCCTGCCAAATGAGGATGAGGGCTATTTGTACGGCTCTTTGCAGTTGCCGCATGGCTCTTCTTTAGAGCTGACGGAGCAGGGCAGCGCGCAGATTGTTCGTTTGCTTACTCAGCAGGAGGCCGTGGATGGTGTGCTGATGGTGAATGGTTTCGATTTGCTGACGGGGGTGCAGAGCCCGAATAATGCGTTCTTTTTCATTGCTCTTAAACCCTGGGATGAGCGTAATCCGCACACGCAGAGCGCGGCAGCTCTCGCCTCTCAGTTCAATACGGAGTTCGCTGCCTTGGATTCCGGTGGTATGGCGTTTACGATTATGCCACCCCCTATTCCGGGGGTGGGTGCATCAGCGGATGTTACGTTGATGTTGGAGGACCGCGCCGGGCGTGGTGCAGCTTATTTGGCGGAGCAGACTGCTGCTTTTGTTGCAGCTGCTGCCGCGTGCCCGGAAATTGCTGCCGTGCAGAATCTGATGGCGGCGGATACCCCGCAATACGTTGTGTCTCTCGATGTGCAGAAGGCGTTGGCTCAAGGCGTGGATCCCTCCGCTGCGCTGGATTCTTTGCAAGCTTTCCTCGGTAGTTCGTTCATCAACTATTTTAATATCTACGGCTATCAATACCAAGTGTTTATGCAAGCGGAAGCCGCAAGCCGTATGAATGTTGATGATTTGCGGCTCTTTTATCTTCCGGGGGCGGAGGGCGCGCAGGTGCCACTGGATGCGCTGGTGGATATCCGCTTTACGTACGGCCCGGAGTTCCTGATACGTCAGAATATGTACAATGCATCGATGTTGAATATTTCTGCAGCTCCGGGTGTTTCTTCTGCTCAGGTAATGGCAGCGTTGGAGGCGGTGTTTGCTCGTACTATGCCTTCGGACATGGGCTTCTCATACTCCGGCATGAGTTTTCAGGAGAAAAAAGCAGAGCAGGGGGTGAGTTTGCTCTCCATTTTTGTCTTGTCGGGGTTGTTTGCGTATTTGTTGTTGGCTGCACTGTATGAAAGCTGGTTGTTGCCCATTTCCATTGTTCTGTCGGTGCCGGTAGCGATTGTTGGTGCTTTTGCAACGCTGCTTTTTGCCGGAGCCTCTCTGGATTTGTATGCTCAAATCGGCATGATTATGCTGATTGGCCTCGCTGCTAAAAATGCCATCCTTGTGGTGGAGTTTGCTCAGGATAGGCGCGCTGAGGGTATGCCCCTGCTGCGCGCCACGCTCTCCGGCGCTCGTGCTCGTCTGCGCCCCATCCTCATGACTTCGCTGGCTTTCATCCTGGGCTCTATCCCGCTGGCGCTCGCCACCGGCCCCGGCGCAGTGGCGCGTCAGTCCGTCGGCATTACCGTTATCGGGGGTATGTGCGTGGCTACTTTCATCGGTGTGTTGTTTATCCCTTTCTGCTATTATTCGGTTGCTCGTCTGAAAAAGCAAAATTGAGCCGATTTTCTTCACTTTTCCTGCACTTTGTTTTGCTGATTTCCGGAAAATTGAATTTTTGTGTAGAAAAATGCAAAATTTTCCCGTTGTATTTTCAATGTATTATGAAAAATGTGCAAAATTTCTGAAAAATTCATGAAAAATTGGCTTGACGTTCGATGTCGTTTCGTGTAAAATTGCCGTCACACCGACACGGTGAAGCCCGAAAGGCCAAGCGGCTCGAATGAGCAAGGCGAGGCAAGGCCGGGCGAGGCAGTTTTCAATTTACGGACTTTCC
>JAFQDN010000079.1 GCA_017415995.1 Akkermansia sp.
AGTCGGGATTTCCCCTCGAACTTCCTTTTCCACGGTTCGTTACCTCCTCGCAGTTGTTCTTCAGGTCTGGGATTCCGCATCATCGCGGCTCCGCGCGGACTTTCACCGCAGTGCGCATATCGCGTCGGTCGTACAAAAAGCACTCGCAGGTGTTGTTCCTGCGAGTGCTGTATCTCAAATGAAATGAGTTAAGGGCAAAATCAGGGAGTTACGGGCACCATACCGGCACCTTGCAGCTGCTCCGGGGTCAACTGTATGGGGTTCAGCTGGCTACCGCGACCGGGCTTAAATGCCACCAACTTCATTTTGAAGATAAGCGTGGAGTTCGGCCCGATTACTCCGGGACCGGATGCCCCGTAGCCCAAATCTGCGGGTATATACACCTCCCACTCGGAACCGATGGGCATAAGCTTGAGCGCTTCCGTAAAGCCGGGAATCACTTGGTCGATGGGGAAATCCACAGGCTTCTCAGAGGAATCGAACACGGTACCATCCACCTTGCGCCCCTCATAAATAACGGAAGCAATGGGGGATTTGCCATGCTTGTTGGCGTCATACTTCTCACCGGTGCCGGCGCTCAGCACTTTGTACTGCAATCCGCTGGCTGTGGTAACAACGCCCTCTTTCTTGGCATTTTCCTCCAAGAAAGCTTTGCCGATTTTGAGATTCTCGGCCGATTTCTCCATCACGCGCTGCTCCATCATCATCAGGAAAGCCTGCATAATGGCACGCACATCTTTCTTGGCCATCTCCGGGTCCACACGATTGGCCATACCATCCTCCAAGCCCTTGAGCAGCATGGCAGGATCAACATCCTCAATGCGCAGCTCGCTCAAATCTGAAGCCAAGCTACTGCCCAACTGCTGTCCAATGAGGTAGGAGAACCCTTGGCGCACCTCCTCAGCTGTCGGTGCAGGTGCGGGTGCTGCCGCCGGAGCGGGCGTAACCGCCGGAGCGGGAGATTCCTGAGCAACGGCAAACAAAGCTGCTGCCGCACATACGCCCAGGCCGATTGTTGCATATGTCGTTTTCTTCATAAAAATCAGTTTACTTTAAAGGTGCATCCCTTGTTTTTGATGACAGCGTTGAGCGCGGACTCATATATATCATCTATCTTTTTGGGATCATCTATCAGGTACTCTATGTTGTGACTGTATGTACCATCCGGGAACATTTTCGCAGGTTTAGTCGTCAGGCCCCCCGTCTTGCTGTCTATGAGTTTGCGCGTGTTTTTTGTGCGGTCATTCATTTTTCGGACAGCCTCATTGTTGTTCATGCAATAAAAGCGAATACTGTTATTGCCGCGCGTATCAATGGTGACCTCCTTTACTACCATATTATCCACCGAGTAGGTATGTTTGTTGACGGAAACGATAGTATCCAACCGAATGGCTGTAACGGCCTGCTTCGGGCAGCCTACTATGCATACCCAAAACTTGTAGTTCACACTCTGTTCACCATCCTGCACATCCGCATAGGTGATACGCTCTTGCGCCAATGCCGGCAGCGTGCCGAAGCTACCGGCTCCTACCGCCATCGCTGTTAATAACTGTGTAAGTTTCATCTCGCTTCTTCTTTAATGCAATTACTCCCGATTGTCAAGCAAATAACACGTCAGGCTTCGATGTTCTTCCGTGTAGCAATCTTCTGCATTTGTTCCGCTTTTTCTGCGAAGGGCGTGGGCTCTCTTACGGCAGACGCCAGGATTGGCGCAATCGTGCGTATTCGGCATGCGGAAGGAGGATGTAGACGGGGTGACGGGAAGGTTGCAGGCGGGCTATGATGGCTCGCAGATTAGCCTCGGCCATGGCTGTGCAGCCCGCAGTGGGGGAGCCTCCGTTTTTGCGCCAGATATGGAAGAAAATGGAGGAGCCTGCACCGACTACGGGGCCTCCGCGGCGCTCCGCCGTGTTGTGGCATATAAGCAGCTTAATGCTGTGGGCATAGTCCGTTTGGCGCATTTGCTCCCGGAGCTCCCACTCGGTACGGGCGGGGTGGTCCAGGCGGATATGGCGATTGTACAGCTTCGGGTAATTGACATCGCTTACCCACAAATCATTGGGGCCCACTTTAACATAGGGGATAGAGCGGTGGTGTTTTACATAGTTTTTGTTCGTAACCCAAAGGCCGCCGATGGCAAACACTCCGGCAGGGGAACGCCCATCCCCCTCTCGCTTGACGGTGGCACGCCCGGGGTTGGCATGAATTCCGAGCCCCCATACCAAGCCATTGCGCCCCAAACGCCCTTTGAAGGGACCCAGCACCCGCACCCACTGACCGGATGCGTTTTTCTCCACTACAGAAAGTGTAACATGCGAGCTGTTCCACCCCTCGGCTATTCCGATGACGGCTTGGCTGCAATTTGTCGGTACGGAGGCAACGGACACTTGCAACGTTACCACCAAAGCGATTAGCATATAACAAAACTTCCTGAACATAACGAACGTTCTATACCACACACCAACCTAAAGAGCAAGCATTCACCATGTCATTATAAATATACGATTGACCCGCCTCCGCTAAAGCTCCGGCGTGGCAAGCCCACCCATCGCAGGGCTACCCTATGTCGCTCCGGCGTGGCAAGCCCGCCCCCTATGTCTGCCCGAACAGAGGCGACAGAAAACATCGTGATGCGTTGTGTGCCTTGCGAATTCAAATACGGCGTCCCCGTATGGAGACGCCGTATTTGATGTTTTTTCTTCCGGCTTTAGAAAGAATAGCTTGCGCCTACGTTTAGGCTGTGGCTGGTTACATTCTGCATGAGCTCGAAGGAGTAGGAGGCGTTGAGGCTCCAGTCGTCGGAGAGACGATGGGCGGCGCCCACACTCAGGTTGATGCCCGCACGGCCGGGATTGGAGCCACGCAGACGCATGCCGCCAAGGTCGGCGGTGGGGTTGTTGCGCACCATGTCGCCCACAAAGCTCAACTCACCGAATACCAA
>JAFQDN010000055.1 GCA_017415995.1 Akkermansia sp.
GACTCGCTACGCTCGCTGTCATTTTGGGGCAGAAAAATGGTGGATTTGCCTTGTTTTTTAGTCAATTATCCGCTAAAATTTCGGTGACCGCAATTTTGAGGCATCCACTTTTCGGTGACTGTTTTTTTTGAGGCAATACGTCTTGCCCGCTACCGAACTCCTCTGCCAACGCCATCTCAGCTCGTTCTATTTCCGTGGATAATTCTTCCCAACGGGTAAAGAGCGCCTCGCTCTCACATTCCAGCACACGGTACTCCTGAGTAAGTTCCATAAGCTTCTGATTATCGGACATGTTTTCCGGCTTTTCCAGTTCAGAAGAAATCGCTGCCTTGCGGTCATCTTTTTCGGCAATGGCAGATTCCACTTCCTCAAGCTCTTTGCGGAGAGGATTCAGTATTTTTGCTCTACGCTCACGTTCCAAAGCGCGGGCACGGCGAGCATCTTTTTTGTTTACCGGAGCGGCGGTTGTTGGGGTAGAGGAAGAAGATGCAGATTCCCGTTGTAAGCGCTCCTCAGCCTCCACTGTTTCCAAGTATTGGCTCACATTACCGTAAAAGAGGCGAGGGGGCATTCCCACGCGGAACTCCAGCACCTTGTTGACGATAGGATCCAAAAAACGGCGATTGTGAGAAACGATGCAGTATGAACCGGGATACTCGGCAAGGGCTTTTTGCAACACATCTTGGCTCTGGAAATCCAAGTGGTTTGTCGGTTCATCCATAATGAGAAAGTTTGCCGGACGGAGCAGCATGCATACCAGAGCAACGCGCGACCGCTCACCACCACTCAGAACCCCGACTTTCTTGAAGACATCATCACCTCGGAACAAGAAACACCCAAGTATATTGCGCACCAAAGGGCGCGTATTCCTATCGGCCGCAGCTTCCACACACTCCAGCACCGTTTGCTCATTGTCCAACACATCGGCATGTGTTTGTGAGAAAAACGCCACCTGAGTATGATGCCCGAAGCTGAATAGCCCGGAATCCACCGCCTCCGTGCCGGAAATCAATCGAGTAAAAGTAGATTTTCCGGCGCCGTTTACGCCGACAATGGCAATACGATCTCCCTTATCCATGGAGAAATCGTAATCTTTAAGTACTTGTATAGCCCCATAAGCCTTACAGGCTTTCTCCAATTTTACCACGTTATTGCCACCGGGAGGAGGGGGCGGGAAATGAAAACTCATGACGGCATCATCATCCTCCACCTCAATAAGTTCAACCTTCTCCAGCTGTTTGATTCGGCTTTGCGCTTGACTGGCTTTCGTTGCTTTAGCCCGGAAACGGTCAATAAAGGCCTGAGTTTTGGCAATCTCACGCTGCTGAGCCTTAGCCTGCCGGAGTAACACCTCTTTACGAGCTTTACTCTCTTGTAAATAAAATGAAAAATTACCCGCGTACTCCTCGGCTCGGCCATGATGGAACGCTATGGTACGGGTCACCAAACTGTCCAGCAATGCAATATCGTGGCTGATAATACATATGGCTCCGCGGTATGCCCGAAGGTTCTGCTCCAGCCACCGCTGACTGCGGATATCCAAGTGGTTGGTCGGCTCGTCCAACAGCAGTACCTCCGGCTCCTGCAACAAGAGCTTAGCCAAGGCAATGCGCATCTGCCAACCACCGGAAAACTCCCCACAGTCTCGCTCAAAATCCGATGCTGCAAAACCAAGCCCTCGCAAAATGGATTCAGCACGCGGTCGCAATGATGCTGCGTTCCGGTCCTGTAACAACAACTCTAAATAGCCGATTTCTTCCAGCGTTTCACGGTATTCTGAGGACGCGGTATCCAACCGCTGTAAGTCGGCAGACAATTCATCCACCGTTTGCTGCAATTCAACAATATTACCGACAGAACCCATCACCTCCTCCAACAGAGGTGCACCCTGTATATGAATACCATCCTGAGGCAAATACCCAACTTGAGTATGCTTAGGCAGCAACACCTTGCCGCGGTCCGGTTGCATCACTCCCACCACACACTTCATCAGGGTGGATTTCCCGGCTCCGTTCTGTCCCGCAAAAGCGATACGCTCTCCCCGTTCCACGACGAAAGAGAGCGAATCGAAAAGCACCCGCGGACCGAACTCAATGTGCAGGTCCTGTACGGCGAATACCATTACTTGCTCAGTTTGCTGTTCCAGCGGCTTATATTAGCGGCCTGTTCCTCGAACAAGTCCGTGCAATCATCATGAATGACAATCTCGGAAATCAAATCGCCTTGGCGAATATTGTTGACAACCTCTTGGTCGTCTGCGCCACACACCTCACCGAAAATGGTGTGCTTGCCATTCAGCCAATCAGTCGGCACATGGGTAATGAAGAACTGAGAGCCGTTGGTCCCCTGCCCGGTCCACGTCTTACCGGCATTGGCCATAGCCAACAATCCGGGACGATTAAACTTCAGGTCCGGACGGCACTCATCATCAAACTTGTAACCAGGGCCACCGCACCCCGTTCCCTCGGGGTCACCGCCCTGTATCATGAAGTCGGAAATCACACGGTGAAAGCTCAGGCCGTTATAAAATCCCCTGCTTGCCAAGTTCAGGAAACTTGCTGCTGTCATCGGGGTTTTGGAAGCAAAAACGACAAGGTTAATGTCGCCCTTATCAGTCTTCATCGTGATCTTTTTGTCAGTTGCCATGCGCGCACCATATCAATTCAGCTCACGGATTGCAAGCGTAAAGCGTGGCATACTATTGCAGAGCTCATGCTAACGGGTGGAGATTCTGCTTGCATTGCTCTCTCATTTCGGGCACAATCTTACGCAACCCATAACCCTAAACCATGCAACAGGACCATTTCACATCAACGACAACAGTAACCGGCAACATGCGTTGCCATTCTGTATTCCGGCATTCTTCTGCCAATTTCATGACCGACATTCCGAAAGCTATCGGTGGATACGGAGAAATGCCCCCGCCTACAGCTCTTCTTGCAGCTACCCTTGCCTCGTGCATGCTCAGCATGTTGGCATTTACCGGAACTCGCAAAGGATTCCGGACTGAAGGCATCTCCATACAAGCTGCCTGCATTGAAGAAAAGTCCGGCATCACGGCTTTTGACCTCCATGTTTCCGTACCTTTTTCCACGGATACACGCGTGCGCGCGTTGATGGAAAATACGGTCGCTTCATGCCCGGTAGCTAATGCTCTCCACCCGAGTATTCAAAAACACATTACTTGGACTTTCGCGTAAAGTTGTGCTTTTTTCTCGCTTTTTTATCAGTATTACTCAATTTTAGCTTGCTTTAGCACCAGCTTTATGATTGAATGACACCCGCAGTCACCTTTTTCACTGCACCTCTGCTACAGTGGCGGAATGGTAGACGCAGGAGACTTAAAATCTCCCGGAGGTTAACTCTGTACGGGTTCGAGTCCCGTCTGTAGTAGCTTAAAAATAAGCGGTTTATGGTAAAACATAAGCCGCTTTTCTTTTAGCTCAATGGCGTAAAAAAACGGGTGTTTTGTCGGTATGTTTTCAGCGGGTTTCAAAAATTGAAGCTTATTCAGGCAGGAGAGGATAGATTTAAGCTTGCAATTCATTAAAAAAAATGGATAATGAAGTCATGACGCAGCGTAGTAACGCGCGAAAAGACTCTAACACGACAATGAAAACACTCAAGCGATTCGTACTTGTAGGCGCCCCGGCCTCCGGCAAGGGCACACAGTCATCATTCCTGTCCGAGACATACGGGTTGAAGCCGTTGAGCACGGGAGCACTGCTGCGAGCCGAGATAGCAGCCGGCTCCGAGCTTGGCTTGGAGGCCAAGAAGTATATGGATGCAGCCATGTTCGTACCGGATGAGGTAGTGAATGGCATCGTGGCAAAATGGCTGGGCGAGAACCAAGACTGCGGTTGTCTGCTGGATGGCTATCCCCGTACGGTAGCCCAAGCAGAAACGCTGGATGCCAACCTGAGCAACATGGGGCTGGGCGTAGACATCGTAGTATACCTGAATGTATCCGCCGAGCTGATTGAGGCACGCATGCTCAAGCGCAAGGCCTGCCCGGCCTGTGGTGAGACCACCCGCAACGGCGAGGAGATTTGTCCGAAGTGCGGAGGTGCCATGATTGTGCGAACCGATGATAATCCCGAGGCATTTGCCAAGCGCCGCAAGGATTATGAAACACTTACCGTACCCGTTGTAGAGCACTACCAAGCCCAGGGCAAGGTGGTACAGATTGACGTAACGGAGGAAGGCGAACCGGAAGACGTTTCCGCACGCATTGCAGCAGCTATTCGCGGCTACTGCGAGAAATAATGCAAACCACAAGTTATCGTTTTATTCATCTGACGGTGGAAAAGGTAATCTTTTCCACCGTTTTTTTTGTCAACATACAACAAATCTGTTTTATTCGCTTTACATGGTAGGATAATTTGCTATATTGAGTGGCGTTATGAGCATTCGTACAACCCTTATGTTAATGGCCGCTACGGTGGCACTCCCCGTCAGCGCACAACAACCGGCAGAGGTGTACACCGCACTCTCCGCACCGGTAAGCACAACAGCAACAGCAGAGCAACGCGCCGCAGCCATGCCGGCTTTGGCTCTTATGCCCGCAGATGCAGATATCTGCTTCACCGTCACCAATCTTCCCACGCTGATTGACAACTTGCACAGCTCCGGAATTCTGAGTGATCGCGAGTACCGCAACACCCCCAAAGAGATGAAAGCCATTCACAGCTTTGCTCTTGCCGGAGGTAAAGACAGTGCTCAATCCCTTATCGCCCTGAGCAAGATTTACAACATCGCCATGTCCGGCATCCTGAGTGAGGACATGCTTGACGGATGGGAAATGTCAGCAGCAAAGAACCTTCGTCCCCTCATTAACCAAACGAAGAAAGATACCCGAGCTGCTATGGTAGAAAGCTTTAAGGCCACCATCAGCGAGGTGAAAGTAGGCCCTGCCTATGGCGTGCTTGTTGCAACCCCCGGTAATGAAGACATGTTAGCCGAGTGGTATGCCGAAGCTGTAGAAGAACTGCAGGAGGTAGCTCAGTATGAGGAAGGAATTGAAGCAGTAACGGTAAATGGCTTCGTCGGTACGAAGATTCAAATTCCCAAGGAAGAGCCCTCCGAGTGGGATAGTGAGTACGAGATAGCCGTAAACGAGGAAGTAAGCAAGCGCACCATCTATGTGCTGCTCAAGCACGAGGGAGACAAGATTATCGGCGCTGTGTGCGAGAATCCGGATCAGATTAACACCGCTGCAACTCCCGCGGAGTCTATCCTCGGCACGGACAAGCTTGCAGGAGCTGACGACAAACTCAACAAGGGGCTTCTGTTCGCAACCTACGCCAGCCCCCAAGCTGTAGATGCCTACAAGGGCATGGGCATGGGCACCCTTACCATGCTTGCAAATAATGTCGTCAAGACCTTCAAGGCACTTGAATCTGCAGGTGGTGAAAATGCGACTCGCTTTGCGGCAGCAGCCAAGAGCGGTGAGCAAATCATTTCCGCCCTGACCAAGTTCCTCATGCCTGCAACCAATCAGCCCGTGGCCGCATACGCCAACTGGAGCGACTCTTCCATTGATTTCAGCTTGGACTACGATTGCGCGGGCTGCTCTTACAAACCCGGCAAACTCAGCCTGCTGAAGCAAGCAGCAGACCCGAACACCATCGTATACATGGAGTCCACCTACTGGAACAATCCCAATACGCCGGAT
The DNA here is from genome assembly GCA_017415995.1 of Akkermansia sp. Lineage (GTDB taxonomy): Bacteria > Verrucomicrobiota > Verrucomicrobiia > Verrucomicrobiales > Akkermansiaceae > Akkermansia. The sequence goes on from JAFQDN010000055.1 coordinate 5,675, forward strand.
TTGAACGCACTCATTGACAACAGTCTGACTGTAGCAGACGGTTTCATTGCTACCCTGCCGACCGCTCATCAGGACTATGCATCCGCTGAGTTGCAACAGTTCGTAGCTTTCCTGCCGGAGCTCAAGGAGGGCATCGGGGCCTTCAAGACCGCTACGGAAGGTATGGACAACACCATGGCCGTCATTGTGGACAAGGGTGCTACCATGCCCGCTGTATTCGGTGGGCAGCCCGGCAACACAACGTCATTCCCGCGTCTTGCCATCTATTCCGGCGTAAACAACCGCGCCAAGCTCAGCGAGGGATGGGATAAACTCTTGGCTGTTGGTGGCAAGATTGCAACCAAGGTAGGCTCCGACCCCGCCGTGCTTAACATGCTGCCCATCATCCCGAAGACGGTCGGCAAATCCACCAGCTACAGCGTTGCTCTTCCTTGGTTTACCGAAAACCTGATTCCTAACCTGACCATCAGCGATGCTTCCTTTGTAGTGGGTTCTTCTTCCGCACTTAATGCGGAAATTGCCGAGACTGCAACAGGCTCCATGGACTTTGCAGGCTGCGTTTGCACCGTTAAGTTCACACCCTTTGCTCAGATGATGCGCGATATTGCAAATGATTTGCAGGCTCGTGCTGATGCCGAGGCTAAGGACGAAGAAGACGACAAACCTGCACCCGTTACGCCTCCCGTTGTCGTAGCTATCGACGATGAGGAAGAAACAGAAGGCGAAGAGGAGGAATATGTAGAGGAGGACGACTTCGATGAAGAAGAGGTCTATTCCTACCACTACCACGTACCCTCCCCGGCTGAGCAACGTGCTTCCAATGCAAAGAGCGCTGCCGAAGCACTTGAAGCATTCTCCAAGTTCGTGGATTGTGCTAACATGACCGGTACAATTAAGGACGGTCAGTTCAACATCCGCCTTCAGCTGAAGCTCAAGAAGTAATTAAGCTTCCAATCCTTATAAAGCACCGATTTCCTCACCGGAATCGGTGCTTTTTTTTTTCGCGATATGCCACCAAACATTGTATGCTTCCGGAATAAAGCAAACCGGGAAACGGCCAAAGCCGAATCCCGGTGAAAAAGCGATATGTAATGAGAGCTTAATAGCTGCGAGCCCAAAGAACGCGGCGCGTAGTCGGGCGCCCGGTAAGGATACAGGGAGCCTCAGGGCCTACACCCATGTCACCGTGCGGGATGCAACGGATGGAAATGCGCAAACTCTTACCGAGCTCTTCTTCCTCCTCGGGTGAGCCATCCCAAGGGCACAGCAACCAGTCAGCGTCCGTACCTGTGGCAAAGTTTGCTTTCAAATCCTCCAAGCTATCGCAGGGACGAATGTGGCTATCGCGGAAGGAGAGCTGGCGCTGCAGCAGGCAGTTCTGCACATCATCCAGCAACTGCACGGCATTTGCCACAAACTCTTCCTCAGAGATAAAACTCTTCTCGTTTACGGCTTGGTCACGGCGAGCAAGACAAACGGAGCCCTTCTCCAAGTCACGCGGCCCGATTTCCACACGCAGAGGCACACCCTTCTTAATCCACTCCCACTTTTTGGTGCCGCCGTTGAGGTCACGGGTATCCACCTGCACACGTACGGGCAAGCCGTGGAAACTCATGGCGCTTAATTTGTCCGCCAGAGCTTGGCAGTGGTCGAGGATGGCTTGCTTCGTATCAGCCTTGGGCGTTACAGGAATGATGACAATTTGCTTGGGAGCCACGCGGGGCGGGCAAACCAAGCCATCGTCATCAGAGTGAGCCATAATCAGCGTACCAATCATGCGGGTGGACACGCCCCAAGAGGTAGTCCAAGCGTATTGGCGCTCATTGGTGCGACCGGCAAAGGAAATATTCTGAGCCTTGGCAAAGTTTTGCCCGAGGAAGTGGGAGGTACCGGCCTGAATGGCCTTGCGATCCTGCACCATTGCCTCCACCGTAAACGTGCGAACAGCTCCGGGGAAACGCTCGTGAGCCGTTTTTTCACCGGGAATGGAGGGTACGGCAAGAACATCGCGCTGGAAGTCTTCGTACACCTTGTGCATAACGGCAGTTTCCTCCTCGGCTTCCTCGCGGGTTTCATGGGCAGTATGCCCTTCCTGCCAAAGGAACTCAGCCGTGCGTAGGAAAATGCGCGGGCGCATCTCCCAACGCATCACATTGCACCACTGATTCACCTTGAAGGGGAGGTCGCGGTAGCTTTCCAACCAGCGGGAGAATGCAGCACCGATAACCGTCTCGGAAGTGGGACGAATCACATACTTATCCGTCAGTTCGCCGGAAGGAATCATCTTGGTTTTACCGGTTTCCGGGTCTTTAACAGCTTCCAAACGGTGGTGAGTTACCACAGCACACTCCGTAGCAAAGCCTTCTGCGTGCTCAGCCTCTTTCTCTAGGTAAGAGACGGGGATGAGCATGGGGAAATACGCATTTGTATGCCCGGTGCGTTTGAACTCAGCATCCATTTGCTGTTGAATGAGCTCCCAAATAGCATAGCCCCAAGGCTTAATGACCATGCATCCGCGAACCTCGGAGTTTTCTGCGAGGTCCGCAGCTTTGATAACCTGCTGATACCACTCGGGGAAGTCCTCGGCGCGAGTGGGCGATATTGCGTTTTGTTGTGCCATATTAGTTTTGTTAATAATGAAAGGTTAATAAGGAGAATTGCGAATGCCGTTGTAATTAACAAAGGCCAGCAACGCCAAAAGGAAAACCATAAAGAGAAAGCCCATGTATAAAGCCAGAAGAGCGAGCGCAATAGCTGCAATCATGCTGAACAAATGCACCTTGCGTGGGCTGTGCATCAGGCTTGTCATAATCAATCCGCCGTCCAAGGGATATATGGGTAACAGGTTCAGCACCCCCCACCACACACCGACTTGTACCAAATACGCAGCAAATAATGCCAGCATGGGAGGATATTGCTCTACCAAAACGGCAGGCATCATGCCGAGTATCATCCCCCCCAACAGGTATAAACCATTCCCCAACGAACCACCGGCGGCAATCAGCCAGCCCAAAACAGGCAGAGCCAGTGCAACGGAGGCAAGGGGGCCGGCCAAAGTGGTCAGTACTCGTCCCGTACGGGACAATTTCACTTCCTCATTCACACAAGCGCCTCCTAACCACGCCAATTCCACCATCGGAATGCCTCCCCCCAAGCTTCTGCCGACAAGAGCATGGCCCATCTCATGTGCTAAAAGCGAAAAAAAGCCTGCCACAACAAACAGGGCGACCCCGAGAAGGCCGAACTCGCCACCACTGAGCATATAGCCCATCAGCGCAAGAACCGCCCAAATAGAGGGGTGTATAGCCACCCGAACCCCGAATAATGAAAAGCAAACCATGCGCGCGTATTTTACTATGCAAATGACGGATATACAAGTCCCAATTTTACAGAAGGTGGCTCCGGCATGACAAAAATGAGGTCAACTCGGCAATTCCGCCTGCAATACGGCACTCAGGCGGCGCACGGGCAATCCGACCACATTGTCAAAATCGCCCTCCACGCATTCGATGATAAGCTCTCCATGCTCCTGCACGGCATAAGCGCCGGCTTTATCGTACACATTCACCACACTCATGTAGTGGCGAATTTGCTCCTCAGTAAGAGGCTTAAAGCTGACGCGGGTAATTTCTGCAAAATCCCTGCGCTGCCCATTGGGTAACACTACAGCAACAGCAGTGCAAACAAAATGGGTGCGTCCTTGCAAGCGGGTAAGCATTGCAACGGCCTCTGCCTCATCATGCGGTTTCCCGAGTGGCATACCATCTATGAACACCAGCGTATCGGCACCAATAACTACTGCATGCGGATACTCACGTGCAACAGCCAACGCTTTGGCAGCAGCATTCTCGGCACACAAGGTTTGCGGAGCAAGGGTAGCATCATGCACCTCGTCCGTATCGCGCACAATGACCTCAAACTTAAACCCCGCACGCTGCAACAACTCACGACGCCTAGGGGATTGTGATGCCAGAATCAACATACGCCATTAAACAGTTTCCGACTGTATGGGAGACATGGAGGCAAGCACGCGGCGGCGCACATCATCCGGCATTTCATGTATACTCTGAATGGTAGTACCCTGCATTTGCTCAGCAAGTTTACGGCAGGCATCACGGTCTGCAACAGTTTGGAACTCAAGCCCGACCATAGCGCGCCCTACCTGCTCACCGGAGTACTGGTAATTAAAGTAACAAAGGTTTGCATACTCGCCGATTACCCGCATGAACTCCAAAAATGCGCCGGGGCGCTCGGGAAATTCGATAACAAAGAACACAGGGTGCGTGATGTGGACTCTATCATAGGAAATCATTCGGAATCGAACATCATCATCCATCGTCACATCCTGAGCCTCCAAGCCGCGTTGTGCCAAACGGGTTCTGATTTGCTCAAATTGCGAGTCCGTACCCAGCACACCGAACACCGGATATTGAATATCCCCGCGTATACGTCCATACTGAACATCCATCAACTGAACACCTTCCGGTATGTGATTGAGGTATTTGAGTATTTGACCGCGTTTGGTTTCCATGGGAATGCGCAGGTAACGAAGGCTGCGATTCGTCTCCCTCACACCGCCTCGGGCGGCAACTACTCCCAGCTGTGAAAAATCCATATTCCCGCCGGAAAGAACCACCAAGCACTTCTCACCGGGAGTAATGCGCCCGGCATCCCAATCCTGCAACAACGCAGCAAGCCCCATGGCTCCGGAGGGTTCCGGCACCACTCGCAGGCTATTCCACAACGCGCGGATTGCTTGACAGACTTCATCATTGGAGACTGTGACAAAACCGTCCAACAGCTCACGGCACAGTTCAAACGTATTTTCACCGGCTTTGCGCACGGCGGTGCCATCACAGAACACATCCACATACGAAAGCTCGCGCCGCTCGCCGGTTTCCACCGCCAATTTCATAGAAGCCTGATTAACGCCCTCCACGCCGATGCATTTGCAGTTCGGCCAGAATTTTTTGAACCAGCAAGCGCAGCCGGAAGCCAACCCACCACCGCCGATTTGCAGGTACACGCGGTCAAAAGCCCCCTGCCCACTCATCAGAACCTCATCCGCCAAGGTTCCCTGCCCGCCCATGGTGGCAAGGTCATCATACGGATGCACAAAGGTAAGGTTATTGGCCTCTGCAAACTCATGAGCAGCAGCAGACGCGGCATCATAGGAATCCCCGATGAGCACAATCTCCACATTATCACCGCCGTGCATGCGTACGGAGTTCTGTTTCACGGCAGGAGTGGAGCGTGGCATGTAGATATGAGCCTTGCACCCCAGGCGAGCCGCTGCAAGGGCTACACCCTGCCCATGATTGCCGGCACTGGCAGCCACCACGCCACAGGCTCGTTGCTCCGGGGTAAGTTTTGCCATGCAATTATACGCGCCACGCCATTTGTACGCTTTAATAGGTCCCAAGTCCTCTCGTTTGGCAAATACAACGGCATCCACCCCGGGCAAAATCAAACGATTTAGCGGAGTAGGCTCACCTACGGCATACACGCGCTGGCGTGCTTGCAATATTTCTTCGAACAACAGGTCTTTCATCCGGCTCATAATTTTTCGCGCATTATCATACGCTTTTACCCTGTATTTAGCAAGCGTCTATTGTGACACTGACGGCATAAAATTATTACTCTCGGTAGCATTCGGGTACAAAAGCCTATCAATATCCATACGCAGCATAAAGTCGCTTACGCTGTTTTCAAGCACCGTCTGTGTTACCAAGGAGGGTTTTACCCCCATGGACAACACAAAACTGACATCCTGCAAAAGCAAATCAGCCATCCCATGTTTACCGTAGCGGTATATGACGACATCCAGCGCATTAAAACCATCCACATCCACAGTATGCACATCAGCACCGTGCTCTGCCAGCACGCGCATCATTTCATAATTACCGAGAGATGCCGCACACCAAAATGCGGACTGTTTCAGCTCCGGAATAAGGGCATTCACATCCACCCCTAATGAGATGACGTACTTGAGCATTTCCGTATTCTGCGAGGCAACGGCATAGATAATAAGAGGTCTATCAATCTCATTATGCGGTGATAAATCCGCTCCGGCCTCTATCAGCATGCGCAGTATCTCTATATCACCTCGTTTGATAGCACCGGCGATAGCCTGCTGTCCGTTTTCATTGCGGGCATTCACATCACACCCTCCGTTCAGGCATGCCGCCACGGTTTCTGCAGAACACATCTCGGCAGCGCACATGAGCACGGTAATATCATTTTCCGTTTTTGCTTTAACATCTGCGCCGAACTGTATCAATAGCTCTGCAATGTCTTTTTTATTGCAGGCAAAAGCATATAGAACAGGTGCACAGCCCAGTGCGGTAGAGGCGTTCACATCAACCCCACTTTCAATCAACAATTTTACAGCCTCAGCATGTCCGGCATCAATTGCGGCTTTCAGCGGTGTTGTTTCTACTTTTTCGTTTTCCGTTTCAGGCTCTTGAGAATCGACCTCAAGCCATAAAACGACATTAACCGGAGCACCTTTGGCTATCAGCTCGCGCATGATAGCAATCATATTATGAGAGGCGGCATGTACCAAAAGCGAGTTAGATTTGCTAACGAGCTCCGGGGTGAGGGCTCCGGCCTCTATTAACACGCGAGCAATTTCTTCATCGCCCGCAGAGAGAGCCCCGAGCAATGAGCAATGTCCGTCATCGGAACAAAGAGCCGGATTTGCCCCCGCTGCCAATAATTTACGAATCATCGGCACATTCCGGCGCTCTACCGCTGCCTCCAAAGCTGTAAATTGTGCCCGCAAATTCACGTCAGCACCATGAGCCAACAGCAAGTCCAGCATCTCGTCATTATCTCGGTATGCTGCAAATACTAATGGCAGACGATTAAAACTATCCGGAACATTCGGATCTACCCCGGATTCTAACAGAAGGCGAGTACACTCCACATCTCCATGAGCCACACTCACCTCCAACGGACACACCATGCGGTTCAAATCCCGGATCAATGCCGCTTGCATAGGATTTGCACCATGTGCCAACAAAAGTTTCACCACCTTGGAATGACCGTTGGAGACGGCTGAGTACAGCGGATTATTCTCACCTAAATCCAACATGGGATCAGCCCCGGCCTCCAACAACATGGCGACCACATCTGCATGCCCGTTTTGAGCCGCCATGCACAATGCACTGCGCGTGCCGGACAACTCTATCCGCGCGTTTGCATCCGCGCCACAATCCAACAAAGCGCGCACAACCTCGGCATATCCCTGTTGTGCCGCCAATGAAAGCGGAGTAAAGCCTCCGTTGGAACGTTTATTGCAATCTGCTCCGCCCGCCGCCAGAATCCGCACCATTTCCGGAAAATCACACTTGGCAGCAATGTACACGGGCGGTTCATCCGCACTGATGGCATTCGGGTTGGCTCCGGCGGCCAACAGAATCCGCACCATATTCTCATTTTCTCGGATAATAGCCAACGCCAACGGTGTACGGCCATCGGCAGAAACGGCATTTGCGTCGGCACCGGCGTCCAATAAGGCTTTTACCACATCATCATAACCGGACTGCACAGCTAAGTTGAGCAAGGTGTTACCCTCAGCATCCGTTTCGTTGGCATTGGCACCATTCTCAAATGCAGCTGCAACAACGGCGGCATCCCCCTGCCGTACCAGTTCCGCTAATGTCGGCTCCTCCGGGCTGGGTTCACCGAATGCAGGAATTGTCAACAGCAGAGCAAGTGAGATGTGTGGGGTCATTCGCATGTGCTCATTCTACCCTTACATCTACGGTTGCGCAAGCATATTATTGCAAAAACCGGAGCTCTCGGCTCCGATTTTTGTTATATAGAGTTACTTTTTGATGCGGTCATTTTCTCCGGGTCCCCAAGATGGGAGGAAGTCCGGGATTTTGCGCCCTACTCCGGGGCAATTATCAGGAACTCGGTACTGAACACGCGCAGCTTGGTAGAGAGCGGTAAGCTGCTTCATAACTTCAGCATAGGCAGGGTCCTGTGCAACGTTACGCATTTGCTGCGGGTCTTTTTCATTGTCAATCAGCAACCACTCATTCTCAGGCTTACGCACACCGCTCTTTTGCTCCTCATCCAGAGGTGTCCAAATGTGAGCAAAGGTGTAACGGGAAGTCCGGATGCCATCATGACGCGGAGCATTGTGCTCTCCCGGTTGCTCATAGAACGCATAGTAAAGCGGGCGGTCCACAAACTGCGGCGCAGAGCCGTTGGCAAAAAGCGGGACCATGGATACCCCCTCCATGGTGCGAGTATTCTCCGGCGTATTGGTGCCGGTCACCTCCAACAAGGTGGGCGCATAGTCAATATTCTGCACCATGGCATTGCTGCGCTTTCCGGCAGGTATCTTCCCCTTCCAGCGCATGATAAGAGGCATACGCATGGATTCCTCAAAAATCCAGCGTTTATCATACAAGCCGTGTTCACCGAGGTAGAAGCTCTGGTCTCCCACATACACAACAAGCGTGTTTTCGGAAAGGCCACTGGCATCCAAATAATCCAACAGACTGCTGATGGACTCATCCAAGGAAAGAATACAGCCAAGGTAATCCTCCATGTACCAGCGCCAGCGCTGCTCCGTCATATCACGCTGTGTTTTAATCTTACCGGCGCGCATTGCTTCCACGAACTCACGTGTACGCGTGGTATAAAAATCAGTGTACACCTGTTGCAAGCCGGGTTCTATCCAATTTGTATCCCAGCCATAATTAGTCTTAGGCGCAAACTTCGGCGTATGTTTTTCTATATCAAAATCTGCCGGAATTTGCCCGGCAAACTCGCCGTTTTTAATTTTGTTGCGCAATTGGTGCTTGGGGATAATTTCCTTCATGACGTCAAAAGGAATCTCTTTGTACACCAAATGATTATCATTCCAGTTGCAAAGATCCCACCCAACAGTCTGGCGATTATGTTGCAGGAATTCAGGGCGATTTGCCCAATCATCATGCAGCGTTTCAGGGGGAGTCATCTTGGCCACCTGCTTTTTAATGAGCTCTAAGTGACGAGGAGCGGGCAACCAGTTGCGGTGTGGTGCCTTGTGCCCCACAATCAGCGCAAAGGGCTTCGTTTTATCACGGCTTTCCATCCATGTGATGGCCATATTCGTGACCACATCCGTCACATAACCGCGGTGGCGTATTGTTTTAGTGCGCCCCTGCGCATCCGGTATATGAAAAGTGGAGTTCAGGTAATCCCCTTGGCTGGGAAAAACCTGCCAAGAGTCAAACCCCGTGGGCTGTGAGATAAGGTGCCACTTACCTACAATACCCGTCTGGTAACCGGCTGCTTGCAACATTTTCGGATACGTCGGTTGTGCGCCATTGAAAGCCGGGCCTCCGTAATTATACAGGAAACCGTTATTGTGTGAGTGGCGCCCCGTCAGCATGCACGCGCGTGATGGCCCGCAAAGCGAGTTTGCACAATATGCGCGGTCAAACACCATACCTTCATCCGCTAATCTGCGGAATCCCGGCAATGGTACCGGGCTATCCTTCTCATTGGTGCCCATTGCGTTGACGGAATGATCATCCGAGATGATGAACAGAATATTCGGGCGTGTATCTTCTGCTGCCGCAGCTAACATGCCCCCCATGAACAATGCCGCCACGGCGGCCAGTGTGCGTGAGATTCCCATAACGTCTCCAGTCTAGCTTTTCTGACTCGTGTCGTCAAGCCCAAATAATGCAAATTTAAAAGCTCCGTACTGCTTAATGGCAATACGGAGCTTGAAAAACGGGGAACTTATCCGGCATTAGCCCTGTTGCTCAGCGGCGGCTTTTTCAGCCTCAAGCTTCAGGCGCAGTTTTTCGGGCAGCTTCACCTGAATATGGATATCGCGAAGCTGGATGGGCTCAGCGGGAGCCGGGGACTCACTCATAAGGTCTGCACCGCGATTGTTCTTCGGGAAGGCAATCACCTCACGGATGGACTCGCACTTGCCGATGAGCATCACAACTCGATCCAACCCGAGGGCAAGGCCACCATGGGGCGGAGCTCCGAAGGAGAATGCAGCCAAGAGATGGCCGAACTGCTCCTCGATGGTGGCGTCATCCAACCCGAGGGCGCGGAAAGTGGCGTCCTGCAAGTCCTTCTCGTGTATACGGATAGAACCGCCGCCCAACTCATTGCCGTTGAAGATAACATCGTAAGCCTCAGCACAGATATCGGTGGAGATTTCACCCTTGAGCACCTTTTCCACGTCCTCCAGCACGGGGCGCGTGAACGGGTGGTGAATAGCGCAGAAGCGCTGCTCCTCTGCATCCCAACCGAACAGAGGGAAACGGTTCACCCAGAAGAGGTCAATCTCATCATTATCCTTGAGCAACTCCATGAACTCACCGCAGGCTAAGCGCACGCGGCCCAAGATGGTGCAGCTTTGCTCCCACTCACCGGCAGCAAAGAAAATGCTGTCACCGCTCTCGATGTTGAGACGCTCCTTGAGGGCCTCCACCTCCGTAGCGGAGAGTCGTTTGGTAATGGGGCTCTTCCACTCCTTGAGGTCGTTCACGTCGCGCACTTTGATGTAGGCCAAGCCCTTGGCTCCGGCCTCAATGGCGGTCTGAGTCAGGGAATCCACTTGGCCGACGGAGGGGTTAAAGCCCTTGGCATTGATGGCCTTCACCACGCCACCGTTGGCAACGGCTCCGGAGAATACACGGAACTCACTGTTGGCAAAGATGTCCGAACAGTCGGTAATCTTCATCTCAAAACGGCGCTCGGGCTTGTCGGAGCCGTACTGGTCCATGGCGTCCTTCCAGGTCATGCGGGGGAACGGCGTCACAATGTCACGCCCCACAGATTCCTTGAAGACACGCTTGAGCATGTTTTCAATCCAAGCATAAATGTCCTCCGGGGTAATGAAAGAAGCCTCGATATCAATCTGCGTGAACTCCGGCTGGCGGTCGGCGCGGAGGTCTTCATCACGGAAGCAGCGTGCCACTTGGAAGTATTTCTCCATGCCGGCAACCATCAGCAACTGCTTGTACTGCTGAGGAGCCTGTGGCAAGGCGTAGAATGTACCGGGATTCAGACGGCTGGGAACAAGGAAGTCGCGAGCACCCTCGGGCGTGCTCTTGGAAAGGATGGGGGTTTCAATCTCCAAGAATCCCTGCTCGTCCAAATAGTCACGCATGGTCTTGGTGATGCGGTGGCGCAAAATCATATTGCGCTGCATCTCGGTACGGCGCAGGTCAAGGAAACGGTACTTGAGTCGAATGTCCTCATTAGCCACGTTGCGATCCAGCTGGAACGGAAGCACCGCAGCGCGGTTAAGGACAGTCATGGCGGAGGCGTCCACCTCAATCTCACCGGTGGGCAAATCCGGATTTGTTGCATCCACTTCATCCGTCTTCAAGCGGGCAACAACTTGCCCGGAAACCTGAATAACGGACTCAATACGAAGATTCTCGGCATTATTGGCAAGCTCAGCATTATTCTCAGGATGGAAAACAACCTGAGTTTTTCCTGCGCGGTCACGGAGGTCAATGAAGATCACTCCACCGTGGTCGCGAACGGTATCCACCCAACCGACAAGCGTTACTTGCTTGCCGGCATCACTAAGGCGGAGCTCATCACACGAATGTGTACGGTAACTGTTCATAATAGTATGCTTGCTGATAATTCATGCTTCTCCATGCAACATTTGCACCACGAAGCGCGAAGATTCTACTCCTCCCCCCCTGAAAGTCAAGCAAAATTTACAATTTTACCGTGGCATACATGCGTCAACACACACGCCCGGAACACATCAACGCAGCATATTAAGCGCGCGCTCCGTACAGGAGAGCGCAATGTCCACCTCTTCCTCTGTATTGTAAAGGGCGAACGAGAAGCGCGTAGTCCCGGTAATACCGAGGTATTGCATAAGCGGCTGGCAGCAGTGGTGACCGGTTCTCACCGCAACGCCCATTTGGTCCAACAAGGTGCCGAGGTCGTAATGGTGCACACCGGGAACCACCACAGACACCAGCGCACCGCGTCCCTCAGCGGGACCCAACAGGTTCATGCCGCCGATGGTCTGCAATCCATCATACAAACGGCGTGTAAGGCATTGCTCATGAGCATCAATGGCAGCAAGCCCCTGCTCTTGCACATACCGCAGCGCCGCCGCCAATACAATATTGCCGCATATGTTGGGAGTGCCGGCCTCATACTTGAACGGGAGCTCATTATAAGTAGTTGCGGCAAAGGAGACCTCCTTAATCATCTCACCACCGCCTTGCCAGGGAGGCAGCTCGGAAAGCAATTCCTCCTTTCCCCAGAGCACCCCTGTACCGGTAGGGGCATATACCTTGTGTCCGGAGAATACGTAAAAATCACAGCCCAAGGATTGCACATCCACAGCAGTATGCGCCGTGCTCTGTGCGCCATCCACCAATACCAAGGTGTCCGGGCGGTTTGCCTTTGCAGCTGCAATAATCTGAGGTATCGGGTTAACCATTCCCAACGCATTGGAAATATAGGGAGCAGACACCAATCGGGTTCTCTCATTGAGCATGGATGTGTATGCCCCCATATCAAACGTGAGCTCCGGTGTAAGCGGTATGGGTTTCAGCACAGCTCCGGTGCGCTCGCACAGCATCTGCCACGGCACTATGTTGGAGTGGTGTGAATCCGTTGTCACCAACACTTCATCGCCCGGCTTGATGAAGGCGGATAACGCCAGAACCTGAGCCACCAAGTTAATACCGGCTGTTGTACCGGACGTAAAAACAACCTCACGGGCAGATGAGGCGTGCAAAAACCCCGCAACCGTAGCGCGGGCCTGTTCATGCTCCTCCGTGGCAAGGCGGCTCAGGTAATGTGCCCCACGGTGTATGTTGGAATTGATTTTCTCATAATAATCCCTCTCCGCCTGCAAAACTGCGTGCGGTTTCTGCGTGGTTGCAGCGTTGTCCAAGTAGACCAACGGACGCTTGCCGATGCGGGTGGCAAGTATGGCAAAAGAGTCTTGAGTATCCATCAATTCTCGGGGGTTTTGAGGTGTTCTGCCATGCGGTATGCTGCCTCCGGCACGTATTCTTTCCACGTCTCGTCCCCGGCGTTAATCATGCGGACTATATCACGCGGTGTGCGGAAGAGCAATTTTTGGTTAAAATACGGCACAGCCACAACATCTCCGTTGTCCAGCAAGTGTTTGTACAGGTAGCGGTACTTCTCCGGCGCATTGTAGGTACCGGCCGTCACAAATTCACCGGTTTTGCGGTTTATCCACGGTGTAACATAGAAGCGAGTCTTATTGATGAAGCAATGCCCCATGCTGGCCAGAATGCCTCCCGGCGTATCCGCCCACTTGTCCTTAAAGAGCTCATTCAGCAGCCCAATGGAGAGCGCAATGGCCACCGGTTCTTTGGTATAGCGGTTCAGCAGCGTGGAAATACGGTGGAAGTGTGTGATGTTGGTCACCATTACCGTCTTGCCGAGCGCAGCCAACGCATCCGCGCGGTCTATGAATGCCAGTAAATCGACTTCCTTACCGCGCAAGAGATTGGAGAGGGAAATTTCACAAATATCCACCACGCGGGAGTGTTGGTCTTCCGGCAAACCTGCCATGAATTTGGCGCGCACACTATCCATCATCTCCAAGTGTATGTTGCAGATGGGCATAAAACTGCCACGCATCAGCACAATAGGCCGCTTGTACAGAAAATCCGCCGGCTGAGCCACCCGACCATCCGGGCAAAATAGAGTAGCCTCCGACAACCCGCAGCGTACAAGCTCCAACGCCAGGATTCGGTTGTCAAACATGCTGAATCCATTGCCGGAAAAGCGCATAAAATCCACCTCAAACATACCGCGGTCCAAATTATCGGCCACACTGTTTACAAACTCATCCATATGCTCACGCTTGTAGCACAGAGCATACAACAAATTGACCCCCAGAATTCCCAACACGCGCATCTGCACATCGTGGTCCGGCACCAGCAAGCGCACATGCATGACAAAGTCACTCGGCTCCGCCCCGGGGCGTAATTGGAAGCGTACTCCTATCCAAGCGGACCATGGGCCGTTATCCCGGTATCCTTTGCACTTCACCGTGTTGCAGAATGAGAAAAAGCAAGTATCCGCGCCGCGTTTTTCGCCCAGCCTATTAATGAGCTGTGTATACTCATAACCCATCATCTGCTCCAAGCGCTCCTGAGACACATAACGGCGCACCGGACCGTACAGAGTATCACTCACGGTCATATCATACGCAGAAATTGTCTTCGCTACGGTTCCTGCTGCCCCGGATGAACGGAAAAACCAGTTTGCCGTCTCCTGTCCGGCACCAATTTCAGCAAAAGTTCCGTAAACACTCTTATCCATGTTGATGCGGAATGCCTTTTCCTGAGTTGCAGCCAATGCAAATGCTTCTGTAGACATATAATGATGAAAAAAATTGTTGTTATAAATCGAAAGGAATAACGGGGATATTCCGCAGGGGGCGCGGACTCGTCAGCGGTATCGAGGTATCCACATCCGGCTCTTTTTGGGTGCGTGACACCTTATCCACGGAGAGATTCACCTCCTCAGAGGTCTCGTCTTTCAGCTGCGCAATATCCTCAGCGTTTCTGTAACGCGGGTTTAGGTCCAAGTTACAGTTGTACGGGTCATCACCGGTAAGGGCGGGAGCTTTGGGCAACACCGGCACTACGGGCAATACTCGGGTGGATGCCGTACTGCTGCCACCGTAATCGATAAAGTCGCCCAGGGAGGGGCTCCCGTCTCCATGCACGGAACAGGAGGCCAAGCTGACATCTCCCTTCGGGAAATACTCACGGTACGTCAGCAAATCATAACTGGAGTTGCACCCGCGGATGGTGGACTCGTAGCAGTAATCCGTGGCTCGTAATCCGGAGGCCTTGCATATCTCAACCACCTCAGTATCGGACGGCGGTTGTATCTCCTCCGACGGAAACTTTGCATCAGCAGCGGCATGGAACACCGCTCCCATTATCGGCGCACAAATGTCGGAACCGAATGCGGTTTTGTAGATGGGGGTATGGTCATTCAAGAAGCCCACCCATATACCGCATGTCACGGAAGAATCGTAAGCAAAGAGGGAAGCATCCGCAAAGTCATAGTTCGTACCGCTTTTGACGGCCCCCTTAAAGGAATCCGGCATGAAGGTGCGTACTCGCTTGGCAGAGCCGGTTCCCAGTGAATCACGCAAAATAGAATGGATACGGAAAGCCGTGCACGGCTTGGCGCACTCATAAAGCTCACCTTTCAGGTTATCCTTACGCTCCCACAGAATCGTTCCGTTGGCATCCTCAATTTTGGTGATGACAAAGGGGTACTGTGCGCGGTATCCGCAGTTCGGGAATACGGAATAGGCCAACACCATCTGCCGCAGTGACATGGGTTCCGTTCCCAAATAAACGCGGGGGTAATACTGCGGGCAAGCCTCGGTACTGCCGGGATTACGCAAGGGAGGGGTTATACCGACACGGCTGAGCGTGTTAATAAATGGCTTGCAGCCGATGTTCGGGTTGGCGCTCAGGGCTATACCCAATCGCGCAGCGGAGGATATTTTGGAGTATGCCAATGCTTGGCGAGCCGTGATGGAATCCAAGTAACGGCCTTTCGGCTCTTCCAAGCCCCACTCACCGAGGATGCCCTCCGTACCGCCGATGCCGGCAAGGCGGTTATCCAACGCATCATCCACCAGGCGGGAGCACGGTGAATAGCCGTGGTCAAACGCACACATGTACAGGAAAGGCAACAAGGCCGTGCCCACCGGGCGCCGCCCGGATTCGATGATGTCATAGTTAGAGCGCTCAAAGCTGCGCCCGCCCACATAGGCCAGCACTGCCCCGGTCTTGTTATCAATGGCAAACACGGCACCATCCAAGTAGTTATGCACAGCGGGCGCATCTGCCGGAACCGGGTCGGAAAAACGCACGTGCGCATAATCCTCACGAGCCTCAATATCATCCAACTGCTTCACCAAGGCGGCCATGGCAGCCTCCTGCATGCCCTTATCAATCGTCGTGTATATGCGAATGCCTGCACTCTTAATGATTTCTTGCCCGCGCACGGGGTCTTTGAAGATGCTGAGAGCCTGCTGTTGTATCAGAGAATGCAGGTGCGAGGTCTGACGGCGGATGGGGTCAGGTTTCACCTCCAGCGGCGTCAGTTTAAGGCGCTCGGCTTCCTCCAGCGTCAGGTAATTAAGGCGCTGCATGCGGTCTATTACATCATTGCGCCAGCGGCGGTTCAACTCCGGATTGCGGATGGGGTTGTAGTTCTCCGGGTTCTTAATCAAGGCGGCAATACTGGCAGCCTCGCGCACCGTCAGGTCTATCGGTTCTTTCCCGAAGTAACCTTTCGCGGCAGCGCGTATGCCGTAATAGCCACACCCAAAGTAGATGCGGTTGAGGTAAAACTCCATAATCTGACGTTTGGAGTATTTTTCCTCAATACGAATCGCCAAAAAGATTTCCACCATTTTACGCTCATAGCGGCTACCGCCCCGCACCTCGGTGCGGCGCTCCAAATCGTAAGCGTTACGAGCAAGCTGTTGGGTTATGGTGGAGGCTCCTTGGTTTGCTGCACCACCGGCAGCAAGAGCCTCCTTAGCCGCGCGCAAAATACCAACCGGGTCATACCCACCGTGCGTCCAAAAGGTTTTATCCTCCTGAGCCACAAGCGCATCTATCATGCATGGGGCTATCTTGTCATAGGTCACGTAGCTGCGGTTTTCATCAAATATGCGACCTATTTCCTGCTTATTGCGGTCATATATAATGCAGGGATGATCCAGATTATTGATGTCCTCCAAATTGAACTCATCCGCCCATTTCTCATACTTTGCCGTAAAAATTTTGAAACCGAGGTAGCCACCGGCCGCCAAAATTACCATCATGACAGCACAAAATACGGCGAATTTAATCAGAAAACGCTTCCACCAACTGCCCTTGCGGGCCGGCTTGGCCTTGCGCTCGTCGTTGTGTTTACGGCGGCGCGCCTCAGCAGCCTTACGGCGGTTCTGGTATTCGTCAAGGTCGTCCATGCTCTTTCGCGTAGAGAATAGCAGAAAGCCCCCCGGATTTCAAGGCTCAAATGCGTATTGTTGTCCTTAGGCTCGCATTATTCCCCGACTTTATCGTTTTTTTCGGGGTTAACACGCAACAAAAGCCACAAAAAGAGCAAAGCTACCCCAAAGCTGATGGCCAGTGAATAGCTCCCATCCATGCATATCAGGCAATCCGGGGCACTTAATAAAAAGCCGCAGCACACCATCGTCATGAACAAGGCAGGCAGCGTGACTATCCAATGCATGCGGCTCCGTCTCCGCAGCAACACGGCCAAACTCCACAAGGTAAAACATGCCAGAGTCTGGTTTGCCCACCCGAAAAAGCGCCATATGACCGCAAAATCCAGATTAGCGATGATAATCACCATGGCAAAAATCGGCAGTGCCAAAGCAAGTCGTGCCGCTACTTTCTTTTGCTCTAGGCCTAGGGCATCTGCCAACATTAAGCGGCAGCAACGCATGGCAGTATCTCCACTGGTAATCGGCAACACCACTACTCCCAGCAAGGCCAACACGGCTCCCACCTTACCCAGCAGCATAAACGACGCCTCGTTCACCGCAATAGCAGGGTTTTTAAGCGTTACCGTCATAAAGTTCACCGCCTCGCCCTGCGTTACGGCCTTCACCAACTGGCCGTCTGCCAAGGTATAGGTGGTCAGCACATCACGTAGGGTAATACCAGCAACTGCCCACACCAAGGCCACCAAGCCCTCCACCACCATAGCACCGTAAAACACGGTACGCAGGTTCTTTGCTTGCGCTAAACAACGCACCATCATGGGGCTTTGCGTAGCGTGGAAACCGGATATCGCTCCGCACGCGATTGTCACAAACAACACCGGCCATACGGAAATCCCGCTCGGGTGCATATTACTGAAAAAATCCGTATAGGGCAACACCTCATACGGGCTCTGAGGCAGTGCTACCGCTACCCCCACCACCATCACCAAAAACAGCAACCCGAATATCGGGTATATTTTGCCGATGATGACATCTATCGGCAATACCGTTGCCAAAAAGTAATAACCCAATATAATCACACACCACCACACAACGGAAATCCCGGATACCAAGCCATGCAGCATGCCCGCAGGGCCTTGCGTAAAGACCACTCCCACCATCAGCATCAGTACAATGCACACGCCGCGCATCAGGTACCCGCTGTACTTGCCGAGGTTCCCCTTCACCAGCTCCGGCAGGTTACTGCCACCCTTCTCGGCCGATGCCACGGCGGCATAAAAATCATGCACTGCCCCGGCCAACAAACAACCTAACACTATCCACAACAGTGCTACAGGCCCGAACAAACACCCGGACAACGCACCGAATACGGGACCGAGCCCTGCTATATTCAGCAACTGTACAAAAAACACGCGCCACGTCGGCATCGCCACATAATCCACGCCATCTGCCTGCTCCACTACCGGCATCCGCATCCCGGTATCCACGCCGTACACCTTCTCGGCTATCTTGCCATACACAAAGAATCCGCCGACTAACAACGCCGCACTCAGGGCAAATATCAACATTCCGAACATACTTTACACACAAAAAAGCGCGCAGGTTTCCCTGCGCACCTGTTATAACTATCTCACGCTTATTTTGCAGGCGGTGCCGGTATGCTGCCGTATTGATTCGGCCCGTGTGACGGCTCCAACGCCAGTATGATGTTGCCATATATCGGGATGAATATGTACGCACCGTGTTTACCAATATCCTGCATACGGCGGAATCCCACGGCTATCATCGGCAGTATCATCCCCAGCATGCACAGGAACAACAACCCGGCCAATATCCACAAGGGAGGGAAGAACATCCCTATCACCGTGAAAAGTATTCCCACAAAATGCACCACGTGTATCACCAAGAAGAACCACCAGTACTCAGCCTTCCCGGCACGCCCGCTGAATTCGGCATAGCGCTTAAAGCAGGACACAACGGCATCTATCATCGTGTACCCCTTTATCTGCGCAAGGCGTTCTGCCTCTGCCATTACGTCCATTACAGGTGCCCAATCAGGCATACCTTCATGCCATGCCACATAGTCAGCCGTTATCTGACCTCTTTGCAGCATATTCCTCACATCAGCAAGGCTATACGGTCCGGACTGGGCTCCGCCCCTCGGTGCTATAAAATATTTTGCTCCCATAATCTGTTTCTTTGTAATATCGGTTGTATGCGCTCTACCCTTTTTTCAGGTACGCGCCCAGTCTATCCATTTTCTCCTACATTGTCAAGTTTTTATCGCGTTACTTGTTATATGCCCGGAGCAATGTCCTACTCTCCACCGGGAGCAGAGGCATCCCCTAAATCCGGAGTATAAGGAACATCACCCCCGAGCACTTGGGGGAGCTCCTCTTCCTCGGTCGGAGTGGTAGGCTGATTTTTCAGCGAGGGTTCAGGCATATGTGAATTAGCGGAAACCTGAGGCACATCTCCCGGGAGAGTTTGCCTATCACAAGAGGCAAGCAACGATCCCAGCACAGCCACCACAGCGGGAGCGACTGTATTTGTCTTGCTTGTTGAGGGTTGTATTCTCATGGATGTACTTTCGGATTATAGAGACAATCGAGCGGAAACCTGCTTCCACCAATGCTGCAGCGGAGCCCCGGCATTTCGCTTCTCTAATTTGAGAAACAACAGCACAATTCCCTCTGCGGTAAGTTGAACCGGGAGTGACATGAGCCAAGAGCCATCATCGGCCAGTAGGTTCAGATAAAAACAATCATCCGGGGCACAACGTTGAGTGGCAGATTGTGCACCATCAAGCAAAGCTAATAACTCGGTAGTTTCAGTAGACGTAAGTGCATATTCCGAATTATTGAGATATATTGTTACCTTTGTTGCCTTTGCAAGCTGCTCTTGCAAATGCTGCGTAGCAGTGGGGTTACAGGCATCGTAGCCGATTGTCGATGGTTCAGCCGGGGAGCCCAAGGTGCTCGGATGTGCAGCAACCATCGCAAGCAATGACGCAGAATAAAAAATTATTTTCATTTGATATCGAAAAGGAGGTGTTTCACCGTTAGGATAACAGAGCTCCGGCAGACTGCTCTATTTTGCGTAGCGATTGCATTGAAGCTTTATGCGTTTGAAATAATTTTGAAAGAACTTCACATGATAGTTAATCGCAGAAAAGAGAGGCATCCCCATGGATTCTGTCCGATTGAGATTATCCATGTAAAGAGAGTTTTCAGCCAAGCGTTTTCTCAACTGAATCAAACTATCGTCTTTATCCACTAAAGCAGCACACATATTCGGGATGTGTCTATCTACCAACTCCCTGAACTCGGCATCCGTTTTCACAAGGTCTTTGCCACCAACCTTTGAGAGAGCTTCAGCTTCTTCGAACGCGTTTTCAACATCGCTTCTCAAATACTCGCCCAACTCAGTAACACTTTTCAAGTGACTGATGTCCCACTCTTCCATGTATTTAAAATAGCTTCGCATCATAGCACCTTTAGCTGTGTTCGCAAATTGTGTTTGTTGGTCTCTGATGGTAATAAACTCCTTAGCGCCTGTAGTTCCAAACATGTCAACATGTGGTTTCAGGCCGAAGGTTGGGCCACTATATGAGCTATCATCACCAAGAATGATAAAGTTCATCCATTTATCCATCTTGCCGGAGTCCGGAGATGAACCGAAATATTGAATGGCAAGCGGTGCCTCTTTGGGCATGATATCCGCGCGTTCCAAAGCAATGTCAAGTGTGTTGTATCTCGCAAACGAGGATTCACTTACAGAACCGGCATTGCTACCAAAATACTTGACCAGATGGTTGTAAATTCGGTCAGCGAGACGCCCTTCTTGCTGATTTTCAATATAATCGCGAAAACGAGCGGTCTGTTGCACAATTTCCATGGTATCGTCATTATGTGAAAGGCAGGCTTTTTTGAACGAGCCGAAATACCACTTGGCAACAGCCTCAGAGCGAGAGATAACATGATCAATCTCTGCGTATTGAGAAGGGGTCAGATAGCGTTTGGCTGCTGCCAAAGTTGAACGGGACATTACCCCCTCAACAAATTGTCCACTTTCCGGCACAACCGGATAGTTACTCGAAAACCAAGCCAAAGTCTGATTATAAGCAGCGGCCGGGCTCAGCTCTTCAGTACACTCCGCTAAATCTTTGGTACCGGAAACTACTCGGCAGCAGTATGTTACGCGAGTCAGGATACGAGAATATCCTTCGTTGACAGCTTGAACATATTTTGCACTGTTGGTAATGAGGGATTGCAGAGCTCTATCTTTATCCTCAGCATCAGCAGCTGCAACCTCTTCTTCCGTAAAGATAAAGCCTTCATTATCCTCAACGGTGAAATCAAAACCATCTTGAGCAAAAGCCACAGGCCACAAAGTAAGCCCACTGAGAGCCAACAAGTAAAGGGAATTCTTAATTTTCATATTAAAAAACGGAGTTATGATTGAATCAGAAACGGATTTCGTAATCGTCGACATACCAACGACCTTTATCTCCACCTTTTCGGATAAGCTTATGCGTATTTTTCTCGCCTACCTGTTTACCGTTAGCATCAAAAGCCTGACTTTTAACCGTGGCATGTTCCACTTTTTCACCCTGCATTTTGATGAGATGGTCACGTTGGGCATCATCAAGGAAGAAGTTTTCCAAGTCATTCTTATCATCATGCCCCTTGTGAACGGTTATCTTAGCATCACTGAAAACAGCGTGCACATATTCCCCGTGGAGACGCTGTTGGTGCAAATCCCAGTGGTAACGCAGTAAAGATTCAGCGGTTTCTGTTGCATAGCGCTCAGGATTGATACACTTGAGGAAAAGCTCATAGTTCTTTTCCTTAATGGAGGCTAGGAAAATTTCCATGACGCGCTCGGGAGTAGCATCTTGAGGTACATCTTTTACGGTGTACCAGCTGTTTTTAATACCGGCAACCTTGTCCTCTTCAACGAAACTACCGCCCTTATCGTGATTGGCATCGAACGTAGCAACTATATGACCATCAACGTAGAGAGCTTCGGGCTCTACTACCCAGCCCCATGAATAATTGCTCCGGCGGTTACCGGGAATTTCCATAACCGGGTCTGTTATTTTACCCAACACAGTAAAGTTGATACTCTCACCGATGGAAGCATCAACCTCACGGCGGAATCGCTTAATTGCTTCATAGGGCCCCAACCATTCACGGCCGCCGATGTTGACGAAGTAGTAACCGGTAGAGGGTTTACCTACCACAATATATTCACCGGAACCACCGACAAACTGATTATCCGGGTACTTAACATTCGGCAAAACGATGGTCTTATTGATAGGGCTGGCCTCATCGCTGAGTTTAATAGGATCCACCGTGGGGAACACCTTGGTAATGAGCTCACGGTCCTGCAGAAGCTCTTGCCACTTAGCAACACTGAGCTTAGCATAGCGCTCACGCAGCTCTTTTTCATTGTTGAGATAGGCCACCATGTCAGGCGTGATTTGTTGGTAGTTTCCCTTGCTCATCATCAGCGCGGCACGGGTACGCTCATAGAGAGCCTGTACGGCCGGATCATCAGGGTAGGCTTTCACCAATGCCTGCACACGGGAAAGTGCCTCATTTTTATTACGGAAAAGAGTGTTAGCATTACCGCCTGCACGTTTTACCTCAGCTTCAAACTCTTTAAGGTAATACTCGGCATAACCGATGTCTCGTGTGGGGGCTTTCGGGGAATCCGCAAGGGCACTGAAGCTCAGCACCATCAGTGGTAACAGAGAAAGTAGAGTTTGTTTACTCATGTTGTATGATGTTTTGTGTGTTAAAAGAATCAGCGCTCAATTTTCAGCGGTTTTTGCGCGCTTTTTTGAGAATAGCTCGTATAGTTTTGGCGTTAGGACCGCCAACACAGTCATCTACCGAGGCTCCTTTGGCCGTTTTAGCATTCAAATCAGCACCGTGATTCACCAGCCATTGCACGATTTCAACATGGCTGAGCCCGCAGGCGTTGTGTAGTGCCGTAGTACCGTTGGAATTGGATAGCACATTGTTGACATCCCCTCCTTCCATTATTTGCGGAAGTAGGGTAAGTAATCTATTTTTGTAAAGGCGCTCTACAGCTGTTTTATATTGCGTATTTTCCAACTCGCGTATCAACTCGCCCAAGCCATCATCTACACTTACCGTGGCTCCATCCGTAGCTTCAGCTTGAGGCAAGGTAACGAGTCCGGCAGAGGAGCTCGAGTGGCAGATGTTGAAAGTAGCCCCGCGTACGTACCATACTCCGTCTTCCTCAAACCACGTAATCTCGGCCTTACCCTCAGTGTCCGAGGTAAAGGTGAGCTTTACCTCCACGCACATATCATTACCGGTGATGCTGATGGAGGAATCTTGAGCTGAGTAAACCACCTTAACGGGAGGCCAAGGAGAATCCGGCGTACTCTCGTCCAATTGATAGGAGAAACAGTTGTCACAAGAAGTCGGGAATTGCAGCACAAGCGGGGTGGATTGGCAATCAATCCATTGTGTTGGCTGCACATCCGACTGCGTGTGTGCTTGTTGAGCTCCGTTTACGGATACCACCAAAAGCTTACCTGCCATATCAGCAGGTGCCGCCCATACCGAGGCAATGCATGCAGCAAGTACAGAGCTAATCTGAAGGATTCGTCTCATACGGATTTAGTGTTGAGGTTCACCGAAGATGGAGTTGAACGCACTTTGCACCAAGTCCCCGAACCATGCGCTGATGTCGTCCGCATAGTAATAGAGAGCGCAGCCGAAGGCAATCAGCGCCAAGGCTGAGGCTATTTCCTTGATATAAGCCCCCAAGTCTTTGATTGTGGTGGATTCCTCTTCTTTTTTTCTTTTTTTGGTCATTTGAGAGTTTCTGGTTAATCGTGCATTTTAAGAGCCTCTTGAATCTCGGCAAGATTCGGAGTATCCGGAGGCAAGGTAACTATTTCTCCTTGCTCATTCATCAGCCTACGGTCCGCTCCGTAGCCGGTAAGCCAGCGCACCAGCTCCACATTTCCCTCTCGTGCGGCGCGGTATACGGCGGTGGCGGCATCAGGGAGCATGCCTTCTTCCTCTCGCGCCAGTATCATGTGCGGTAATTTTGCCAATACCAATCCATCTCTTCGGCGCACATGTTGGCAGTAAATATAGCATTGTTTCAGCTCTCGCAGCATGTTCTCCACAAACATTTCCTCGCTCATCTTGGCATTTTGCACGCGGCTGAGAAGAATAGCGGGTGTGTCCGTCATGCTCATACCGAGAGCAAGTGGCCCGGTACCGGATTTCACACTGCGGTAAAGGAGCTGTGCACACGTCCTCGCCTTTTGTTCATCTGTGGGTATGGTGTAATCGGGAGATTCCTGGTTAATGCCGCTGAACTCAAGCTCCAGCCAAGCAGCAGCCTCTCGCGCAGCCTGTATATCAACCTCTGGGCCGCTGTAAGGGCGGTCTCGCCACTTGCGGGCTTCCTCAAGAATGGCTTTTATCTTTTTAGAGTTTTTACCGCTGATGCAGGCATCAATACTCGCTCCTTTATCAGTGCGAGCCTCTAAGTCAGCCCCATGCTCCACCAACCATTGCACCAGCTTCACATGGCTGAGCCCGCATGCGTAATGCAAGGCGGTATTGCCCTTGTAGTCCGGGTTGGTAAATGAGCTGTCGTGCACCATCATCACCATTGGCAGCAGTGATACTAAGCGCTTTCGGTAAAGTTTCTCCGCATCGCTGCGGTAGCTCGCGCTTTCAATCTCACTGAGGATAGCCTGCAAGCCATCATCCCACATTTCGGGGTCTCGGGCAATGATTTCCTCCGGCAGCTCTACACCGGCAGTTTTATCCGCATCCGATTGCACGGTAAAGGTCATGTTGCGGAAGTGGCGGGTATCTCCGGCCTCGTGCCAAGCAATGGTTGCGGTGCCCTCGGTGTTACTTGTATAGGTCAAGATGGCCAAAATGCGGAACTCGTTGCAATTCACATTGATGTAAGCCTTGTTGATGGCCGGAGCCGGGGCATAACTGACCTGCACTTCATTGGTAATACGCCCTATACGCGTTGTTGTGGTGGTATATTCTGCATTTGCAGGAAAATCCACGACAAAATCAGTAATTCCCGTCAATAGAAACCACGGTTGTGCAGCCTCTTGGTACATATCCGTGCGGGCAGCCAACACGTTTTCCATGTTAATGCGTACGGTCTTGTTCGCAATATCCGTCGGGCCCAGCGCCCAAAGCTCAGCCGTACCCAATAGAGCAACGATAATAAGGCTTATTTTCATGTTTTACTCAATAGTTACCTCAATGTTGCTAACGTTGGAGTAATCTACGGCTTCTTTACCCTCCATGTACAGCATAATGGCACGGGCTCCGTCCATATCATGAGCCACACCGGGGTCTGCCGGTTGTGGGGTTACGGTGGACATGAGGTAGGAATTGGTAGCAACGGTGTAATATTTGTCGGGGTCGATGGGGGTACCATCCGGCAGCGTTACCTCGGTTATACGCATGGGCTGCAATTCAGCTGCGGGCTTAATGGCTTTATAGCGAATGCCGGATACGCAGGGCGCACCGTGATGGTCACTGGCAGGTATATTGTTTAGGAAACTGACCAGCTCTTTACCCGTGGCCTTGAAGATAACGGTTTGATTGCAGAAAGGATCCAAGCGATAGCAATCTGCCACGGTAAAATCGCCCTCGGGGAACTCAGACAAACGCACATTGCCGTAGTTTACAATGGCTATATCAGACTTAGCGTAGGCGCGCAGAGCATCGGCCATCAAACAGCCCAAGCTCTCTCGGCGGGTGATGGCTGGCTTAATGCTGCCGAGGCGGCGTTGCATATAGGGGCTGGACTTTGTGGCATCCACCGCTGCTTGTATATCAGCATCTTTTGCATAGTCTTTCAGGGGAATCAGCTCCGCTTTTTTGCTGAGCACCTTACCGTCTTCCACCTCAAAGCTCAGGCGGGTAATATACTTAACCTTGTTCTCGGCCTGAGTTACCAGCACGCCGTTTTCACGCACCTCCCTGTCTACGCGGGTGTGAGTATGGCCTCCGATGATGGCATCAGCCTCGGGGAACAGCCCGGCAAGTTTAAGGTCATCCTCAAAGCCCAAGTGCGTAAGCAGAATGAGCACATCGCACTGCTCGCGCAGGTAGGCATAGTCGCGCACAACCTTGTAGGGATTGCTGAACTTCAGACCTTTACCATTATCAGGGTGCACATCAGGCAGACCATTTGAGCCGATTTGTACCAGCCCAAGCACGCCGATTCTTACCCCTTCCCGCTCAAAAATATGGTAGGGTTTCAGGTTAAGCTCCGCCCCGCCATCGGCGCTTACATTGGCGCATACAAAGTTAAAATCGGCAGCATCCAGCGTGTTGCGCAGTCCGACAAGCCCGGAGTCAAACTCATGGTTTCCCAAGGTAGAGAGGTCAAAGCCCAGCATATTCATGAGCTTAATCATGGGTACACCCGGCTGCTCGCCGTTGTCAACATACGGGGAACCGGTACGGTTGTCGCCGGCTGCAAATAACAGTACATCAGGATCAGCAGCGCGCTCGTTTTTCAAAAAGGTTGCCAAACGGGGCAATTCGTCTATGTTGGCATGCATGTCGTTAATGCCGAGCACGGTTACCTCTTCAGCGAACACGCCGACGCAGGCCAGCAGCATGGTGAGAATAGGAAGTTTCATGGTTGGTATCTGTAGGTTGTGAGTGGTATTATTCTGGGGCTTGTGTAAAAATGTGGCGGCCGTCCGCCATGGGACTATCCGCCGCTATAACGTTGCCCCAAGCATCGTAAAGCTCTCCCTGAGGCATGGGTATCTTTTGGTCTGCACAGTAGCGGCGCAAGGCATCTTGTGCCGTGGCTCCTGTAAATATGGTAACGAGGGTGTTGTCAACGTATACGAGCATATTCAGACTTCGGGGTTAAGGGTAATAATGATGGTGTGGGGCGTTGCTGTAAACTCATGCGCGGGCTCGCCTTCAGCCCCTACCATTTCACCCTGCGCGGTGAAAATGTAGGTGTTGTCTTTTGCCTCCTTGAGAGTCAGCGTGCCGCAGAAGTGCACGGCACAGCCATCGCCTACTCCGTCAAATGAAATCATAGCCGTGTTGCGTTTCGGTTCCCACAAAAAAACTTTCAGCTTGGGCATGGGGGCGTTGTAGCCCATCTTATAGGAGCAGTCAACATTAGTGCCGGGCTTGCGGCCTATGATGGTCAGGGTGCAATCCCCCAGCTCCGGCGGCAAGTGACGGTCACTTACTTGTTTAGGCGCAATGCTCCGGTGGGAGCTATGCGGCACTGCCTCAGCCACAGTACCGGACATGGCTACGGTGGCGCTGATAATAAAGGCGTAAATATACTTATGTGTCATCATCTCTGTTAATACTACACAATTTTTCTCGTGATGAAATCTTAAAGTGTGATTTTTTTCTTTTTCTACACTCTTTTTTCAACATAATGCGGGGAGCTCTCGCTCCCCGCATGCTAAAGCATTGATAATTAGTTATACGCTTTGTTTACTGAGCCTCGGCGGGAGCGGACTCTTTCTTCTTGCGCATCTTAAGCCATACGATGAGGCCAACCGCTGCCAACAACAGAGGAATGGCAATCAACGGGCGATAGAAAAGCCATGCAATGGAGATAACGACCAAGGCAACGACCGTGGCAATTACGAAGGAAATAATCTTGCTGCCGAAGCCGATGATGCTACCGATGAAAGGAATGACATCGCCCAGCACGGACAGGGGTTTGAACACCATGTTCAGGCCAATGAACATGGCCAACCAACCACCGAAGCGGATTAACCAAGTCATCATGGAGTTTGCGGAATGCGCATCGGAGAACATGACGGCTGCGGGCTTCTCTCCCATGGAAAGCAAATCTATGGACTTCCCTGTTTCCTTGGAAACATAGGGCGCAAAGGTGTCATTGTTCTGCTGAGCTATGATGCTGATGGTTTGGCTGGGTGCAACCAAGAACCAGGATATACGCACATCACCGATTTGGGGAGCCGAGGGATTAACGGTAAGCTGTACCGGCATCCCGGGTTGCACAGGCATAACTCCGGGCTGTACCGGACCCGGCATCGCGGGCTGAACCACAGGAGTGTACACCGGAGCCGGCAGAGTTGCGGTACGGCCGATTGTTACACTTTGGAATACACCGTTGACGCATACTTGGCGTGCGCCGTTCTCAGAGAAGATGCGGGCAAGCGTGCCATCCGGCAAACGCACGAACTCCTTGTTTTCAACCTTCAGGATGGGCAAGGAACCATAGTTGGCAATGTTGGCATAAATGATGTTGTTTTCAGCACCGGGATTGTAAACAAAACCGTTTCCCGGGGTTGTTTGTGCTACCGGGTGCATGGTGCCGTTGTACATCACGCTGTTGCCAATAACGGCTGCGGCATTGCCATCCGGCGTAATAATAAAGGGAACTCCATCTACCGTGCTCACGGCTATGCGGGTCTGTTGGATGCTCGGCACCGTTACAAATCCGCCGTTGGCTACTACCGGCATCATCATCACGCGATCCGCCGGTATGGGTTGCACCGCAGGTGCTACAGGAGCCACCGGAGCTACGGGCTGAACCGTCGTAGGATACTGGGGCTGCATGCCATAGGCGGCATCGCGCCCTACGTATATGTAGTTGCCACTGGCTACTGCGCGTCCGGCAAGTCCCGCCGGAATGGTGATTTCCGAGGTGGGCACTGCGGCTTCTCCGCTGATGCGCTTAATCTGGCCCTCTGTCAGTCGGAATGCACCAAAGGTGGCATTCGTAGCATAGAGGTCTGCCTTGGTTGCCTCGGGGTAGAAATTGAAGTTATCGTGCCCGGGGTCGTGGAAAGCACCGGAATCAATGGGCTTGTTGACCCACTTCTTGCTGTAAGAATAGGTGGTGGTAGTGGTTTCGCTGCCCCCCACATTCTTCTTGGTGGATGTCTGCTTGCGCTCATCCCACTGGTAGTACTCAACTTTACGAACCAGTTTGAAGCCTTTCACGCTGAAGTTGAACAAATCATCCGTCAGCTCATCTTCCGTGGTAGCTGTACCGGAGGCATGTACCAGATTTCCTTGGTTGGCTGAATCCACTGTTTCTGTGGATGGCAGAGAAACGCAGGCGGCTTCACCCTCTTCCAAGGTCTTTTGCGTCTTGACATAGTTGCCTTCATTCCAGAATAACAGGGGAATACCCGCTATAAAAAGGCCTATGCCTACGAGAACGCCTTTGAATGAGCTTCCGAGGCGTTCGCTCCAGCTTGTTGTTGTTGTTTCGGTCGACATAATATTGTTGTCTGTGTGTATCTTGGTTGTTATGTTCAGTTTTGCGCCTGAACTTCGCCTCACTATCGCTCCTTGTTGCAGAGCCGTATCAGTAAGAAGGTTGTTCGTCTATCAGGTTGAAGGTTCCGGTGTAGATTATTTTGTCAGCCTGAATGGTCGAAGGTTTTCCGGTAACGGTACATGTTGCATAACCGTTCGTGGCAGAGGTAAAAATAAGCTCAAATGTTCGTGTGTACCATTGGCTCACGTTGCCCCCTCCGTGTGCAGACTCGAAGGTATATGTCACGGTTGCTGCGTTTTTGCCGGTTTTGTGATAAGAGGTTGTGGTCTTAATGTAATCCTCGCCATCCTGAGATGCTGAGCCCCCGGATTCGGTGTTGGAAAGCTGCCACGTCACATAGTAACGCTGTTCACCTCCCGGGGTCAGGAATGCGTATACGGAGTCATCACGGGTCGGATTCGGATTCTCCGTCTTTTCGCTTACACATCGGAAATGCAGGGACTTCCCGGCCACTTTCTCCGGTGCCAAGTCATCCATCGCTTTCAGCGCGGCTTTATCCCCGGCTGCCGCTGCCAGTGAAAAGTAATAATTGGAGAGTTCTCTATCCTTCCCTACACCGCGCCCCTGCCGGTAGCGCCACCCCATCCATCGGGCTGCGGTGCTGTCTCCGGCCTGCGCGGCACATTCATACAAATCCACCGCTATCGCTTCATTCACGGGCTTGCCGTTTTTTCCCTCTGCGTAACAGACTCCCAGCTCTCGCAGTTGCGCCGGTGTCATGCCCGGGGTCACGCCCTCATATATTGGGGCTCCCTCCACAGCTACCCCCTGCGCTTCCGGCACTTCAGGCAAATTCCCATCCTCATCGGCCAGTTTCGGATCTGCTCCGGCCTGCAGCAGGTAGTGCTGTGCCAGAGCATGCTGTGTGTAGTGTAAGGGCGTTCGTCCCATGTGGTCCCGCACATTCGGATTCGCCCCGTTGCGTAATAACATTTCCGCAGCCTCCGCTGCGCTGTACGGTAAGTCCAAGGGCTTACTGTCACATTCCTCTTGGTATATGACATCGTGCACCATCGCACAAAGTAACGGAACTTTGTAGCCGCGTACCAGCTCTACCTCTGCATTGACGTCTATCCCGCTTTTAATCAGCTGTTCAATCGCGGCCAATGATTCCCCACGCAGTATGGCTTCTTCCAACTGCTCTTCACCGCCGGCGTGCACCGTTGCCGTCATGCACACGCTCATCGCGGTTAATATGTATGCTGAGATTTTCATTTACTAGGTTCCTATAACTCGGGCGGTCTAACACACCAACCACTGGTGTTAGTCTATGGTTTCAGAATGCTGATGTCTTAATGATTATTCGTTATAAGGACTTTGGCTACACATATGCATGAAAAGTGCGTGCGCGGTAAATAAGACCTTGAATCTGCAAAAGATTCCTTATATGCTGATTTACACATTTTTTTGTATGATGAATTATTTTTGAGTTGACATCAGCATTCTGAATGCAGATGCCCTATACATAGCCTGATTTTTTGTGATTGCTACAAAACACGTGTGAGGTGCGCCCCGTTTTCTGACCACCGGCTATGTTGTTTAAGGAATTTTGGAGCCGATGCTTGGAGCTGTGGTTAAGTTACTGCTTTTTTCGGTGATTGTCAATCCTAATTTTTTGGCGATTTTGTTAGCGGAGGCGTGGGCGTGTCGCGCGCAGCGCGCCCCCGGAGCGTAGCGGAGGGAGCCCCGCCGTAGCGGAAAAATCGCCAAAAAATTTCGCCGGGGGGGGATTCATGCGACGGACTGATGCTCTTCTCTCCATTTTTCTGGTGTCTTGTTGCCAAGGGATGAATGCAATCGCTCGCTATTGTAGTAGCTTATCCATGTCTTGAGCCGTTGCTCTATGGACTTCTGTGTCACGTCGTCATATAAGTTGAATAATTCGTATTTGTACGTACGCCGGAAACGCTCCATTCTTACATTATCCCTCCAACTACCCTTGCCGTCCATACTGGGTCTGATGCCCAGTTGTCGTACTCGTGATAACTAGGATTCAGATGTAAACTGACTACCCTGATCTGTATTGAGGATTTCCGGTTTACGTCCACTCGCTAACGCCATTGTCAGTGCCTCATGGCACAGTTCCACGGTCATGTTGCGTCCTACGCTATACCCTAAGGCCTCTCGGCTTGCCCAATCTATGACGGCACACAAATAATATGTTCTTCCCTCCACCTTTAGGTAGGTTATATCGGTAGCCCATACCATGTCCGGCTTGTCCATTTGCATACCTTTGAGCAAGTATGGTACTTTCTCGTGTTGCGGATGCGGTTTGCTGGTATTACGCTTACAATAGATTGCCTTAAGCCCCAGCTCTTTCATCAGCCGCCTTACATATTTCCTGTTTACTTGATATTGTAAGGCGTTACTAACGTGAGTTGTTAGGCGACGATAGCCTAAACAAGGGTCTTTCAATAACCACGCCAATATTACTTGTTTGGCTTGCTTATCTCTTACTTTGGCTATTTCTGAGCGTTTCTATGTGTAATAATACCGCGATTTGCTCAAATCCGGCAATTGACACTGGCGTCTTACGCTTATGCGAGGCTCCGTTTCATCTATCATTTGATAGCGTCCCTCCACGCCGGTACACTCATTGCCTTTTTTTTTAGCCAAGCCAGTTCGTATTCCCTTTACCCTACCAGCTGTTCCAGGTCGTTGACTTTCTTTTCCGGTTTCCTGACATTTTTGTCTGCCTTATTCCTGCGGACAAACAACTGCGCTGCTCCTTGCTGCAACTGTTGTTTCCATTCGCATATCTGACCGGCGGCCACTCCGTACTGTGCTGCCAGTTCCTGCAGACTCTTTTCGCCTTTCACTGCCTCCAAGGCAACTGTCGCCTTGAACTCTTCTGTGCATTGTTTGCGTTGTTTGCTCATTGTTGTGTTTGTGGTTATGTTACCCCAAACACGGCTCTTTTTCCACCCTAAAATTCGTTAACCAATGTGGCCTTTTCAGGGGTGCACCTCACCATTTACTCAACGTCGACATTTTTCTGACAAATATTCCACGCCGGGTACCATGCCTCTACTTTCTTTTTCGGATGGCTTTCATTTTCACAAACATCAGCTCACTCCGCTTTAATTCACGCCCGCTCCTCAATAAGTATCAAAATACCCCTTACCCTTGCAGCGGCTGCACGTTTGGGTTGTTGGAATCATCGAGTTCATGTCTACGGCTGCCTCTACGCCTGAACCACAGCATTTAGAGCAAGTTGAACGCTGTTTTATTGGCTGAGTATACGTTCTCGGGGGCGGTTCCGGAGCCGTTACCGGAGCCACCCACTGAGTCTGTGTCACTTGCGGTTGCGGATTCAACGGTCCGGGCGAACTTTGCCAGGAGTTGTACCTTGTAGGGGTTTGGCATGAGCAAAACAACAACGCTCCGGCTGACATACCGACAAAGATTGCATAAGTGCGAATTTTCATACTTTTATCTGAATAAGAAGGGTGCTTTAAAGATACCGTCCGGACCGGGAACAAGAGTCCTCACTTTTCCACCCTCACCGGTCGGAGAAGCGACGCGCTCATGCCACTCTATTACAGACCAATCGGTGGTACCATTCGGCAATAGGCAATGGTTGCGGTACCATCTGAAGTAGTTTCCATAATCAACGGAGCAATGCTCTCTCGCAAAACGCTCCGCACTCATACCTTGATAAAAATAGACAGTATTAACAAATGCATATTCTGCATTGTTGGCATGCCCCTCTACCAATTGTTTTCTGTATATATAATCAGAGTTGAAAATATGATAATATTTGCAAAAAAGAAAACAATGTGCCATTTCATGTGCAATCGTACCGTTTATTGCTATTTCTCTCCTCCAGCGAGAAGTCTCATCTGTTATATCAGAAAAATTCTCTACATGCACATCAATTTGAAGATTAATAGAATCAGAAGAAGTGAAAGAGCGCTTTGCTTGCCCCAACCATTGAGGCTCAGAAACAGACAAACGTATCGGTATCTTTGATAAATCTATATTCGGCAGTCCCGCCAAATGATAAGTTCCCCCATATTTGATCAGCTGACTTTTAATATAATAAGCACGAGCTCGAAGCCCTGCTTCATTTTCTGAATAGGTGGACAAACGCAACGCCAAATATGAAGGATAAAACCCGGCTATTACTTTCCCGGTATCATAGCCAATAAAACTTTGCATTTCAGCTCTGATTCTTCGTAAAGATTCGATGTATGTTTGCAACTCTGCATGTAATCCTGAATCTGCTAGCTTCCATTGAGAATATAGAACTATAGCCTTATCAAGAAACTCAGCGGAGACTCTCTGATTACGTTCTGCATTCCAATTACCATCACCATCCCAATGTATCGCTGCCAGCTCTTGCATTGCTGGTTCATAGTTACGCTGAGCTGCAATTACCAGCCATTCATATGCCCTTTCTGCATCTCGCGCGACACCGAGACCATAGCAATTTATTTCTGCCATAAAATAGGCAGCTGCGGCATCCCCCAATGATGCAGCCTCCGCAAATTTTGCCAAGCCACTCGACATTTCTCCTTTCTTATAAAGCAACTGCCCGTATAAGCGTTTACCCCGAGCATCGCCATAATTTGCCAGCTTCCGGTACAAGGATTCCTTCTTTTCATCGGACTCTTCCAAAAAGGATGCGACGTGATTCTTCACATATGCACCATAATTACGATACACCGTCAATAATTCCTCGGAAATCGACAGTCTCAGATCATAACTGTGCGCTTGTCCATAGGCATCGTATAGCTGCTCAAATGCACGCTCCTGCGCGTACAAGCTATCCGCATCATAAATTGCCCTAGCGCTTTGCACCATTTGTCTCGCCTGCGCATCATCTGCCCAAGTTACAGAGCAGCCCAATAAAAACGTTGCCATTAATAAAAACTTACGTATCAACATAAAATTATCATTCTACGGTTTCGAGGTTTATCTATGATGGTTGAATTCCGAGGTGGTGATGGAGGCCATTGTATCGGCTTCCATTCGTCCTACCTTTCAGACGGCTCAGAGCTGCATTTTGTTTGATTTTATTTCCGTTTTTGTTGTTAACGACTAATATGTGTTGAATACTTTCCTTCCCTGACAACGAGCGCACTTCCTCGTTTTTCTCCTCCCGTTGTTGAGATTTTCAACCGATTCCAACCCACTACCTTGGCACTTGCTACAGGGGGTCGTTTTCAACGGTAGCAAATAATGCCGATTCGAACTATCCGTAGATGGTATCCTTCCATTGGGGGCGTTCACGACCGGGGTCGTGAATATAAAATGCTGCTCACATGACATGAGCAACAGTACACCGACTGATGCTATGCTGATGTTTTCAACTGTCTTCATACAAGATACCATTTGAGGTAATTGTCAATTTTCAGATATCACGCTCCAGTTTTGAATTTTTATGAAGTAAGAGCCTTGAGAAAACCTTATTTCTTTTTCATCGCAGCTCTCAAGAGCTCTGCAATTCGGGTGTATCCTTTCTTTTGCGCAATATAAAGGGCTGTATTCCCGGAGGAATCGACGGCATAAGGGTTAATTCCCGGTGTGGCAAGAAGCATCTCAACGAATTTGGTTTTGCCTAATAATGCAGCACCATGCAACGCAGTCCACCCCTTACAATCAGCATGATTAACATCAATCCCGGGTGCAGAGAGCAAAAGACGTAAACATTCTGGGTCATCTACATTCATTACACAATAATGAAGAGGAGTACTCCCCTTATCATCTGCCTTATTGACAAGAATGCCATGAGCATTCAACAAATGACGAAGGTACGGAATTCGATTGGGTACGTTGGGGGCGCCGGCAATCACATGAAGCAAGCTCATTCCTTTTTCAAGAACAATATTGGCATCAATCCTTGAATCCGAGAGCAAGAGATAAACACAATCTCTATGATCATTGTCTACAGCATAAAAAAGCGGAGTATTACCGTCTTGGTCCACCGGATTAACATTAATGCCGGAGGCAGCCAGAAGAAGACGAATGCAATCTTTACGCCCCTCGCGAGCCGCGAAATGCAAGGCTGTGTGCCCTGCCCTATCTGTAGAGTTAACATTTATGCCCTTGGCATAAAGTAAAAGACGTACAATCTCTGTTTGGCCTGAAGCAGAAGCCTCCATAAGAGGTGTAATTGATTCTCCATCAAAAACACCCGGCATATTTACATCAATCCCCGGGGCATTGAGTAGTAGACGAACAAGCTCTATGCTGCCTGAACCAATGGCAGCAATAAGAGGAGTACCTGTTTTTCCATCAAAAACAACCGGCATATTTACATCAATCCCCGGGGCATTGAGTAAAAGACGTACATGCTCTGTGCTGCCTGAAAAAACAGCCACTATAAGAGGAGTACCTGTTTTTCCATCAAAAACAACCGGAATATTTACATCAATCCCCGGGGCATTGAGTAGTAGACGAACACACTCAGTTTGGCCTGTAGCCAAAGCAATCACAAGAGGTGTATATGTAACACCATCAAAAACACTTGGCCTATTTACATCAATTCCCGGAGCATTGAGCAAAAGGCGTACATACTCTGCGCGACGAGAAACTACAGCAGCCATAAGAGGCGTACTTGAATCTTCACCCCTAAAACAGGCTATATTAACATCTATCCCCGGAGTGGCAAGAAATTGTTTAACCTTCTTGATATCGTTATCCTCGATTGCTTTAATCAATTCACATGCGAGTTTTTTTGCTCTCGTATCACCATCAGATTGATTTGATAATTCCGCATCATGAGCAGCAAACGAATGAGCAGAAACAGAAAGCAATGCGCATAAGAGAACAGCTATGAAACTAATGCATCTCATGTATATCATAGTAAAGGGTTAAAAATCTGAGTTTATGCAGCCAATCATCATCACTTTACTTATCCTCGGAATATCGCAACAATAACCTTAATAGGAATTACAACAATGCCGATAACGCATGCAACACTAATAGCCACACCTACCGCAAAGAACCCGGCAATCGGGCCGCCACTGGAAAAGGAATCCCTAATAGAATGTCTGAGTTTGGGTCCCTGGACAGGATGAGCAAATAACGACATTGTTGCACACAAACAATACCCAACAGCCGAGAAAGTATAAAGCTGGGGCATCTGAATGGCAAAGCCGATTCCGGCACATATAAGCGCTAGCACCGCCAACACATCTGTAAAGCTGAGTTTATTTTCCATAATTCAACCTATATTTTATTTACCCATATTACACAAAGCCAGCAAAATTGCACCGGGCACTGCCAGCAAAGCGCCTAATGCAATAAAAGCACCGACTCCGCAAAAATCACCGAGCAGACCAATAACAATGCCTGCTCCCAACATATTAGCTCCGATTTTAGTCATATATTTATTAGTTTGGTTTTAACAGAGAACTTAATTTGCGCCCTTGTTTTTCAAGAGTCGCACACATTCAGCATTTCCGCACCGCGCAGCCCAATATAGCGCGGTTTTGCCATGCTCATCCGTCCGGTTAACAAGCGCACCATGCTTCAGCAAAATATCAACGCAATCCGCATATCCGTTCATAGCTGCCACGATAAGCGGAGTTTGTCCTCCCGCATCAGCTTTGTTGACATCCGCACCTGCCCTGAGCAAGAGATTGAGGCAATCTTTATTGCCATCACCCGCAGCAATGAAAAGAGGCGTTTGCCCGTCTTTATTACACACATCCGCTTCTGCCCCGGCAGATAGCAGGAGCTGCACACATTCCGGATGATTGTAAAGCGCTGCGCGGAAGAGAGGTGTATTCCCGTCTTTATCTGCTTGATTAGCATCTCCTCCGGCATTCAGCAAAAGCTTGGCACTTTCTGTGTACCCATATGCTACAGCCTGAGAGAGTGGCGACTCGCCATCTTCATTTGGCTTGTCAACCTCTATGCCCGGCAGTGAGAGCAGCAGTTGCACACAGTCAGTGTGCCCCGCAGTGGCGGCTGCACAAAGCGCGCTTTCACCTTCTGCCGTGGCAGCATTAAGCTTTATACCGGGCGTTGAGGCCAGCAGCATGGCACATTCTGTTCGTCCCAGCCAACACGCCCAATAGAGCGGAAAACATCCGTTCTTATCCGCACCGTTAACATCTGCACCTGATTGAATAAGCAAGTTTACGCCTTGAATATCATTCAATATTGTAACCAAGGACAACGGATTCCACTCACTCGTATTGATTCCGGGTCTGGCAAGAAGGAGCTTTGCGCATTCTATGTGCTCATTCCATGCGGCAAGGTACAGCGGAGTCTCCCCTCCCATACCGGCACGGTTTACATCTATCCCGGGGACAGCAAGCAAACATTTAACGACATCCGGGTTTCCCTCAGCTGCTGCTATTTGCAGGAATGACTCGCCATCCCAATCTTGCTTGTTCACATCCATCCCTGGTAGCCCAACCAGTCGCCGTACCTGCTCAACATCATGATTTACGATTGCTTGCGATAATTGAAAATAAGTCTCCTCACACGCTACAGCTTCAGCAGCGCACCCTCGCCTAATATCCGTACCGCAAAATGAAACGCCGATGCATACAGCTGTAACACTGACGGTCATCATGTAGGCTATGCTAAGGCTGATTACATCCCGACGTTTCATCTTGAGTTACTCGTTTCTGCTTATTTACTTCTCAGCCGGCTGCTTTCAAGAGATTGTTTTACCTTGCGCAACAAACGCAGGTACGACTTGAGAAGGGAAGCGGATTCCGGGGTGAGGCCACGTTGAATGAGGCGCTCGGACTGAAACTCCAAGGCAACGAGTGCAAGCGTGAGATTGACACGGCACATGGAGTGGTCTCGTACAGCGGGAGAGTTTCTGTGAATATAGTTAGCGGCAGGACATGTATAACAGGAATGCTTGATGGGGCAATCAACACAGAAGGGGTCATTGTGATTGGCGGCATCATCATATTGGTACTCATGGTACGGCAAAGCACGTTCCCCGGCACTGACAGGAGAAAACATACTGCATGGATATTTGGCACCGTCCACATCATAACAAACTTTCAGACACCCTGCCCCACACTTCTGAGAACAGGGAGACGGAGAATCCTCCGCACCGGTAAAAAATGGGGCCAGCAAAGCAGGCAAGGCGGTAGGCTCATGCAAATAAAAAGCCTTAAGCTCACGCAGCTCGCGTTCCAGAACGCAGCGAGCATACTCCGACCACTGCACACCATGAGCCAACTGAGCCCGCAAAGTGTACCCTGCAGCAAAGGATGCTTTAATATCCTGAGCAAGCGTTTCCACGGACTCCGGAGAAACCGTCATGCGGAAAGACATATCCGGCCATTCGCGGTGGCAGAACTCAAGCGCGCTTTCCGCAGAACAACGTCGGTTTGTCATCTGACTCAGAGAAGAACCATCGTAACTGACGGTAAGCACAATCATGTCCTTATTGTTGCGGAACCACTCGCGCACACTATCCGTAAGCAACGTACCGTTCGTAATGACCATGAACATCAGCGGTACAGAGTGAACGGACTCGCGCGCCCAAGCCACCACTTGCTGAATAAGAGGGAAATTGAGCAATGGTTCCCCTCCGAACAGCTCTACCAACAGCCAAGAAAAACGTTGTTTCTCAGACTCAACGCAACGCAGTTCTTCTTCCAAGCAGCGTTTAGCCGTGGGAAAGTCCATGGAGCGGTGCGATTTGAAGCGCTCATAGCAGTAGGAGCAGTTCAGATTACAACGCTGAGTGATCATGAGTGTACAAGTCCTGTTTTTACGCTTATCAACAGGACTCAGACGCTCAATGCGTGGGGTTAATGCCAGCTCTTTCATCAATTGTGGGAAAACGCGCGATGCGCCATGCATACACAGCGCACCGAGCGGGGATTCTTGTTTACTCAATCGAGCACTTGTAGCTATCGCAGCAGCCGATGCAGCCGGACTTCATTTCTGCAATGCAGCCCTCGGTCTCGTTGACCGTGCCGAAATCGGCCTCGAAAGCTGCCAAGGCAGCTTGAATTTGGGATTCACTCATATTCGTTTTAGTATGTTTGTTGTTTTGTTATTTTTACCGAAACCGTATCGGTAAAAAAGCTTACACAAAATCAGAAAATCCTGATTAATCAGTTTTCTGATACGTAATAAGAACTTGAGCAAGTCAACAA
The DNA here is from genome assembly GCA_017415995.1 of Akkermansia sp. Lineage (GTDB taxonomy): Bacteria > Verrucomicrobiota > Verrucomicrobiia > Verrucomicrobiales > Akkermansiaceae > Akkermansia. Next base: position 45,098 of record JAFQDN010000055.1, read on the forward strand.
CTCCGCAGTAAGCAGGTATAGCGACAGGGCTCAGGAGCTGCATCCGCAGGGGTATTGACGGCTCTTTCATCTGAGACAAAACACGCGCGGTGCGCAATGTACGCACTGCACACCGCTCGGGGATTCATGTTTACTCAATCGAGCACTTGTAGCTATCGCAGCAGCCGATGCAGCCGGACTTCATTTCAGCAACGCAGCCCTCGGCCTCATTGACTGTACCGAAATCGGCCTCGAAAGCTGCCAAGACAGCTTGGATTTTGGATTCACTCATATTCGTTTTGGTGTGTTGTTTGTTTTGTTATTTTCACCGAAACCGTATCGGCAAAAAAAGCTTACGAGATCTCAGAAAGCCGCAGATCAATCAGTTTTCTGATACGTAGTAAGAACTTAAGCAAGCCGGCAGACTCCGGAGTAAGCGGTTCTGAGGCCAAGAGCTCGGACTGGTACTCAGCCGTCAGCAAAGCAAGCGCCAAATACATGTGACACATAGCGTGATCACGCAATGCGGTGTGGCCACGCATCACATAGTTCATGCCATAGCAAGTTGGACACCAATGGCGGATGGGGCACCCCACGCAATGCGGGTCTTCCCTGTTTTGCGGGAGTGTCAAATTCACCTCTTCCAAAGGAAGCGCCTTATCCCCAACCGTGAGGGGAGTGAACATTTGGCAGCCGTATTTTTTCCCGTCGATATCGTAACAAGTACAACGAGTGGCGCATCCGCAAGCGATGCTACCACACATATCTGCATCTTCGCCACCCTTGAAAAAGCGGTTTATCAATGTCGTCGGCAAGCTTTTATCGGCCATAAAAGCTTGTTTAAGCTTACGTCCCTCACGCAGCAACACTGCTGCACATTCCTTCGGCCAATGAATGCCGCCTGCAAGTTCTGCGCGTATGTGAAAGCCGTTTTTCAGCGCAACCAAGATACTATCCGTCAGAGACTCCAAGGACTCCGGGGGAATCGTCATGCGGAAGGGATGACTAGGCCAAGTAGCCTTGCTGAAATCTACAGCGGAGTCATTCGCCTTGCCTCGATTGCGCAGTTGAGCCTCAGCAGAGCCATCATAACTCACGCCGTAGAACACCAAATCACTGTTGGCAGCTAACCAGCCTTTAATTTCATCTGTCAGCAGAGTTCCGTTTGAAGATATGGTAAACTGAACAGGAATATCCCGTACATTCTCCCGCACCCACTCCACAAGATAGCGAATGACGTCAAAATTCAGCAACGGTTCCCCGCCGAATAAATCGACCAACATCCACTTATACTCAGAGCTGTTGCGTACATTCTGCAGTTGTTCTCGGAAAGCAGACAAAGCCGTCTCGCGACTCATTTTGCGAGCAGACTTAAACTTCTCATAGCAATAGCTGCAATTCAAATTGCAACTGTGCGTCAGAATAAGCATGCAAAGCTTTGCGCTGCGAGGATCTTTCCCCATAGCTTTAGCTACTGCGGAAGCTGCCTCCAACGGAGCGTGCATTACTTCTGTAGTTGTTTCATCCATAATGAATATAATTCTTGTCTATAACAGATTAATTAGTCTCAGGGTTAATCTTTCGTAACCCACCACCACACACGAAGAATCATAGGCAAACACAAACCACAACCTAAAACCATCATTTCCTGACATTGAAACAAATTTCCAAGCGCAGCTACGAGGACACCAACAATTAATGCAATAACGTAATACATATTCTAAAGTCTATCTTAAACGGGCTATTAATAGCGATACCTCGAACTATAGCTGTTGTTTTGAGAATTAAGCTTATTCTCGATTTCACAATAACAGCTATACTTTCCACCATCTTTGGCCATATCAAGAGCCGTCTTTCCTTGCTTGTTTTTAATGCTGAGGTCTATATTGGGGGTATTAAGCAAAGCTTTAACACAATCCGTATACCCTAAGAAAGCAGCCAAGTGCAAAGGAGTATTGCCGAGCTTATCCTGCTGATTCACATTTTCTCCCTTAGCAATTAAGCGTTTAACCTCAATGACATTATTTGCTAACACAGCCTTATGCAAAGCGGTTTGACCATTACCCTCCTCTTTTACTTTGACAATAATATATTTTTCAATGTAGTGGTAGCTGACATAGCTAACACCACCTATCATCACAATACCGAAGAAGGAACCGAGCACATATCGGAGGAAATTATTGCGGATAAAAGAAAATGAAGCAAGCGACAGTTGCAGCATCAGCATGAAAATGTTTATCGTCAGGATGATGGGGATCAATATAAAGCTCAATAGCGTGACGCCACACGCCCAAATAGCCATACCGACACAGCCCAAGTCGCGGATACTCAACATCATGACAAAGTAGGAATCTCGTCCCATTGCGCCACAAACAACACCGGCGTACACACACAGCACAAAAAAGGCAATCAAGATACCATCGCCATCGGTCTCGCACAGTCCTTGCAAAATGTATGATATGCAAGCAATTCCAATAGCTAACACTAACAAACAACGAAAAATAATACCGATACGTCCTAAAATTGTCATGCACGAATCATACTGCATTCCGAATGCTGATGTCTTAATGATTATTCGTTATAAGGACTTTGGCTACATATATGCATGAAAAGTGTGTGCGCGGAAATAAGACCTTGAATCTGCAAAAGATTCCTTATATGCTGATTTACACATTTTTTTGTATGATGAATTATTTTTGAGTTGACATCAGCATTCGGAATGCAGGTGCCCTATACATAGCCTGATTTTTTGTGATTGCTACAAAACACGTGCGCCCCCTTTCGGGGGCGCTGTTTTCCGGCATCGGCTGCCGAATTAAAGGCGCTGAGTGCAGCGCGTATCCGTTCACGCTTGCGCGCCGGCGGCTTTCAGGAGATGGACACATTCCTCATGACCACTCTCTGTAGCCACGGCAAGTGGTGTCTCGCCCTTATCTGCTGCTATATTGACATAGCAACCCGCCTTTATCAATAGCTTAACGCACTCCGCGGACCCGCAAAATGATGCATAATGAAGCGGTGTCCACCCTGCTTTATCTGCTTGATGAACATCCACTCCTGCTTCAAGCAACAGCTCAGCACATTTTGCGTGACCGTACGTAGCTGCAATGGTGAGCGCCGTCGCGCCATTCTCATCTGTCTTGCCGGCATCAATACCTGCTTCAATGAGGGCTTTTACCACTACGGTATCGTCATGGGAAACAGCTCGATGCAGCAAGGTCCAAGCATTTTCCTTTCCGCTATCAGCATCTTCTTCGGCATCAATGTACGCGTTTACAACCTCAGTGTTACCACACGCAGCAGCCTTGTGCAGAGGCGTTTCGCCATTTTTATCTGTCCCGTTGACATCTGCTCCGGCCTCGATGAGCGCCCTTACGACTCCTGCGCAACTATACTCAGCAGTCTTATGCAGGGGTGACTGTCCGTCTTTATCTGTCTTGTTGACATCCGCTCCGGCATCGATGAGGAGGTTTACGATTGCAGTGTTACCATTCTCAGCAGCCTTAAACAACGGAGTCCTGCCATATTTATCAGCTTTATTAACATCCGCTTTATTAACATCCGCTTCATTCACGAGCTCGGAGACAGCACCATAGTTATCATTCTCAGCAGCCTTAAACAACGGAGTCCTACCATATTTGTCTGCTTTGTTGACATCCGCTCCGGCTTCTATGAGAACTTCTACTGTTCCGGTGTGACCTTTCTCAGCAGCATTATACAGCGGAGTCTTGCCTTCCATATCTTTACTATCGACCTCCGCTCCGGCTTCTATGAGAACTTCTACTGTTCCGGTGTGACCTTTCTCAGCAGCATTATACAGCGGAGTCTTGCCTTCCATATCTTTACTATCGACCTCCGCTCCGGCCTCGATGAGCGCTTCGACGATTTCGGTTTTGCCGAACTTAGCAGCCTTATGCAGAGGAGTCTCGTCAAAAAGGACGTCTATACTATCTACCTCCGCTCCGGCATCGATGAGCGCTTTGACGATTTCAGCGTTGCCGAGCCAAGCAGCCTTATGCAGCGGAGTCCTACCATATTTGTCTGCTTTGTTGACATCCGCTCCGGCCTTTATGAGAACTTCTACTGTTTCGGTGCGACACCTCCATGAAGCGACATGAAGCGGAGTCTCGCCAACCTCATCTTTACTATTGACATCCGCCCCTGCCTCGATGAGCGCTTCGACGGTTTCAGCGTTGTCTTCCCAAGCAGCCATATGCAGCGGTGTCTTGCCATCCTTATCTGTGCATTCGACATCAGCTCCGGCTTTTATGAGCACTTTGACGGTTTCGGTGTGCCCCTTCCCTGCAGCATCATGTAGCGGAGTTTTGCCATCCTTATCTGTACTATCGACATCCGCTCCGGCTTTTATGAGCACTTTGACGGTTTCGGTGAGACCTTTCAATGCAGCCCAGTGTAGCGGAGTTTTGCCATCCTTATCTGTACTATCGACATCCGCTCCGGCTTTTATGAGCACTTTGACGGTTTCGGTGAGACCTTTCAATGCAGCCCAGTGTAGCGGAGTATAGCCATCCTCATCTTTACTATCGACATCCGCTCCGGCATCTATGAGTGCTTTTACGATTTCGGTGTGACCTTCCTCAGCAGCGCTATACAGCGGACAGCATAAACTACATATGCCTGAGCCGTTGACATCCGCTCCGGCTTTTATGAGCACTTTTACGGTTTCGGCATTCTCAGAAGCAGCCGCATTCAGTGGCGTATCGCCAACCTCATTTACTATACTATCGACATCCGCTCCGGCATCTATAAGCGCTTTTACGGTTTCGGCATTCCCGGAAGCAGCAGCCGCATACAGTGGCGTACAGCCATCCTCATCTTTACTATTGACATCCGCCCCAGCCTCGATAAGAGCTTTTACGGTTTCGGGGTGATCGCGCCAAGCAGCCATATGCAAGGGAATCCGTCCATCTTTATCTGTACCGTTGACATCCTCGCCGGCAGCGATGAGTTTTTTTACGATTTCTGTTCGGCCTTGTTCAACCGCCATTACCAGTGTCATTTTACTCATAATTTTGTTGATTTGCGTATTAAATAATTCTTAACCCATATCCACCGAGAGCGCGAGTGCACGGACAGCGGCAATAGACAGCCCAGAGGCGGGGGCTCTGTGCTCCGACGTGTTGTATTGAGTGAAGAGATGTGCGAACATATGGAGAAAATAAGGTTTAGGGAGAATTTAGAGAGAACGGGGTGAAAAGAGAGAAGAGCGGTTTAACGAAAATCCCTCAGGAATTTGGCAATACGAAAGACAATAGGGAGAAAACACATGACGCCCAGCCAAAAGATTTCCTCAGCAGCCAAATAGTGACCGGCGGCCATCAAAGCCCCCCCGGATATTAACAACAGTACAATTACCAGTAATTGACGCATAAGTAATTCTATTCTGAATCAGTTTAGTACAGATTAGCAACACTGCAAGCATTAACTTTCGTGGTAAATAGCAGGAAAGGCATACAAACAGATTGCCAACACCGGAAAACAACGAACGATAACACACGTGTGAGCTAAGATTGTCATGTTGGAATCATACTGCATTACTAATGCTGATGTCGTAATGACTGCTCATTATAAGGATTTTAAGCACATATGTAAATGAAAAGTGCGTGCGCAGTGAATAACACGTTGCATCAGACAAACTTTCCTTATATGCTGTTTTTGCACATTTTTTTGTGTTACGGATTACTTTTGAGTTGACATCAGCATTAGTAAAGCAGGAGATAGCAATATGGAAGCGAGCATCGGAATGAAACTGACGAAGGAAGACGCGGAGCGTTTGGTACAGGAAGCGTTGGAGAATCTGGGAGAGGGAGCAATGAGGAAGAGCCGGCTGGAGCAAATACAGGAGGTAAGGCGAGTATTGCAGAGAGGAGTGAAAAGCATCCGCGAAGAGGAGGCTACGGAGACGCTGGGTAATGCGGCGTGGGCAAGCGTGAAAGCGCGGAGGGAATTAAGAGAGAGCTCACGGCGGGATTTGCGTCATTTTGTGAGGCGGATACTGCGAGTAGAAGGAGTAGCGGAGCTACCATTGCGAGGGATAAGCAGCAAGGAATGCCGGCGCATCCTGAAAGCGGCATTTGCCAACAGCCGAAGCAGTTACATAAAAGGCCGGGCAGTCTTGAGTAGCATATTCAGCTACGGGCTCATGCAAGAGTGGTGCAGCGAAAACCCGGTAAAACGCATAGAAGTACCGAAGACAGAGGAGAAAACCATAGAACCGCTGAGTACGGATGAAGTGGAGCGCTTGCTGAAAACAGCACAAAAGCCACAACACCGCTGCATGGCATTTTCGCTGAGGCTTATGCTGTATTGCGGCATACGTCCGACGGAGGTAAAGCGATTGAAAGAGAGTGATATATACAAAGAAGAAGGCATCGTCATCATCCGGCCGAACAGCAGCAAAACCGGGGGTGGGCGCACCGTAACCCTGCGCGGGATGCAGGGATTGAAAGCGCATGAATTACAAATACCGCGCAATTGGAACAGGCGGTGGCGCGCCCTGCGCCGAGACGCGGGATTTACGCATTGGACGGCCGATGTATGCCGACATACCTTTGCGAGTTACCACGCCGCGAGGTTCCGCAACTTGCCGGAATTGCAGCTGGAGATGGGGCACCGCGACAGCAGCTTGCTACGCACCCGTTACATGGTGCCCGTCAGCAAAACAGAGGCAGAAAAGTTTTGGAAAATGCGCCCGATAGCGCCTGAACGCAGGGGGCGAAAACACCGCATTTTACACAACAGCAGGGAGAATGACGGTGATTATTCTTCACCGGGCTTTTTAGAGGAGCCCATGGGGGTCCAAGAGTCATCCTCATCATCAGAGGCAGCGCCACCGGCGGGGGGCTTTTTGTCGCCCATGGGGTTGTAAGAATCGCCGGAGGAAGAGGAATCAGCCTCGGAATCCGTATTTTTGCGCTGAGCGACGGGGATGTAGGGGGTGTCCTGAGAGGGGTCCGCCTCTTTTGGGGCAACCCAGAGAGCAATGGCCCCCTCCGCGTAGGCAGCGTAAACGGAATGGGGGTCAATGTTGCGCATTTCCGTATAAACAGCCCGCAAGCGATTGGCAGAGCAGCCATTACGGCGCAAATGGCCGGCATATGCAGCCATGATTTCCTGGCGCTGGCGGCGCGTATAAAAGCCGGAATCCACAAGGCTGCGTACGTAGTTATTGGCCTCCTCGGCAGACATGGGTTGGAGCGCCTCCACAACGGTGATGGGGTCAAAGGGAGGGCCTGCAACCTGAGCAGGCAAATGCAACTGAACATCGGCCGCCTGCGCCAAGAGAGCCGTTTTTTTATCGCCTGATAAACGCTGAGCCTTATCGAGGATTTTTTCCTGAGCTTCAAAGGAATCCAGCAATTTGAGCAAGGCGGGGGTGGCGGATTCCGGGGATTTCATTTCATCCGCACTTTGGACAACCCCGCGCAAGTTGCCGGAGCCATCCAACACCACAAGACAGGGATAACTCCAAATACCGGCAGGGAGGGAATGCTGCCCCATAATTTTATGCCATTGTTTGAGCTCCTTTTCATTAGGGAGCTGGAACACCGGCACCTCCAAAAAGACACAATTGCGCACGGCTTGGGCAATACCGCGTTTTTTGATGAACGACTCATACGCCTGCTCGCTGACGTTGTCATAATTGGCACCGTAACAGAAAAGCACAACAGGCTTACTGCCGCCGGACTTGCGCAAAGCCTCTTGGTAGGTTTTTGCCGTAGCAGCACAAACTGAATCCGCCAGCAGTAAAGCAGCTGCCACCGTTACCTGAAGAAAACGCCGTATCATCATCATTACCGGAATAAGAGTTATTACTTTTCTCTGACGGGACGCCCGTAAACATAGAAGCCGACAATGGTGGATTCCCATTTATCGCCGTCACGCAAAAGGCGCACAAAACGAGTCTGAAGTTTGAGTTTTTTCAGGTCCACGCGAATCACCTTACCCTGAATAGCCGGAACGGCTTCCGAATCCACCCAGTTACGGCCATCCGATGAGACCTCCAGCTTAAAATCGCGGTCGGATTTCACGGGTTCTGCAAAGACGCAGACAACACCATTGAGGCGGCTGTAAGACTCCAGCTCAAGAGTCATGCCGGCCTCACCCTCAAATTTAGCGGGGATGGAGCCGCCGTGTTTCTGTAACACGCCCCAGTGCAAGCAACTTTGCGACATTTGGCCGGGATCCACCGTGGTGGCGGAACGAATCAGCCCCTTGGCAGAGACCACGCGCCCCGGGAAAGCCCGGAATGCCATGTCCACCTTCGGGAAGTTTTTGCGGCATTTGCGGTGCGCCAGTTTGCCGATGGCTTGGAAGGTGCGTTTGTCATTGTTGGAAGCAGCGGCATAAATAGCCTCACCAAGTGCAGCCCAAGTGGCATCGGACTCTCCCTTGCCGGTGCGCGCACGGTTGAGAGCGCGGACGATGAGGTCACTGAACTCCTCCTGTAACTTTTCCGTCTCCGGGTCGGACTCCGGGAGGCCGGCCATGTAATCCAAGCCCCAAGAGAGCACGGCACCTGCGTAATCCGGCTTAGACATGAGGGTTTTGAGAGCATCTTTGAGGAAGGCGAGTTTTTCCTTGGAGGAAGCACAGGCCTTAATCTGTGTGGTCAGCAGCGGAGCAAGGTCCCAGCGGTTAGTGCCGAAGCCCTCACAGCAATCAAAGAAAGCCTCATACATTTTGTTACGCTCACGGGCATCTTTGGTAAGCGGCAGCAGGTGCGGGTACACATAGCTGCTGAGCATAACGGCTGCAACATTATGAAACTTAACGGCAAGTCCCTCCACCACGCGGTCATGTAAACTCTTCCAACGCGCTTTATGATCCGGAGCTTTGTGCTTGAGGTAAGCGGTGTAGGAAACCCACGCCGGCCAGTTAAGAGGCTGAGCACTCACAGCGGCATCATAACTGAGGAATGCGGACTTCATCATGCGGCGGGAAGCCAGCAGCTCAGCAATGGCCAGCAATTGGTCCGACACTAAAGTACGGTGATAATCCGTGTACAAATCCTGAGTCAGGATGAGGAAGTCCCAATCATGCTGCCCCCAGAATGTTTTGTGCATACCATGCTGCCAGTAAATAGAATAACTCATCTTCCACTCATTACCGACGCGGACGGCATAGGCACAATGGCCGGGCTCCCCCATGGTCATGGCGGGAATACCTGCGGCCAATGCAGCATAGGCACCGTAGTGGGAGCAAGCACCGCATACGCCGCCAATTTCGCGGTGAGCCCAAGCCGTTGTATTATTGGTATAATTAAGGATGGGCGCCAAATAATCTTCCGAAAAAACAGAATCACCCGCCACATTGCGAAGGCGGTACACCAATTGGTTACAGGCAGATAAATAGCCCTCCACAGGCAGACGCACATTATCACGCTGCCAAGCCAGAGAGCGGGCACTGCCCCAGCCGCCGGGCTCTGTACAACCGGTTACAATGCGGGTTTCCCAGTAGCGGAGAGTGTTGAAAATGCGGTTGAGTTTGCCGGTCTCATAACTCTTGTAATAGTAGGCAAAGCGCTCCGTCATGTCCTGCTCGGACCAGCCCTCGCGGGCAAACTCCAAGGCAGTCGTGGTGGCGATTCGCTTGGTATGGGGATGGGTCATTTGCTCCGCATAGGAAGCATAAATGACGGCCAGGTAACGCAAGGCAACATCCAGGCGTTCCGTAGGGCCGGAGTATAGCAGCCCGGTCATCCACTCCTCATCGGAGGTGAGAGCGTGCAGGAAGTTTATTCCCATCTTCATCTCCCGCAGCTTGGCCAATTTCTCATAACCCACTTTGCGAATCAGAGTAAGCCGAGCCAAATTGAGGCGTGTTTCCGGGTCGCGCAAGGCTTTGAACGCAGACTCCGGGGATGCGAGCACCGGGAGGGTTTTCTCCAGCAGCTCACGGTAAATCTGTTCCGGGCGGTTCCAGTGCTCAGCGGTGTAAGTTTTGCTAATGTAACCGGGTTTATCCTTACGCTTTTTTTCCTCTTTTTCGTAGAACTCAGCCAGATTTTCAGCCTTACGACGCAAGGCGGCGGCAGTGGCGTTGGAGGAGGCGGCAGGAACGGCTTGCTCCGCCGGGACTACGGGGATATCAGCCTCGCGAATGGGCTTGAGCGGAGCAACCGGGGCAGGCTGCGGGGTGTAGCTATCAGCATCACGCGCAACGGTCCAATCCTCGCCCTCATCACCGTCTTCCCATTCTTCGTCCTCGTCATCTGCCAACCCATCTTTAGAGTCCATCTCAGAGGTGCTGACGGAATCCCCCATAGGAGTGGTATGAACAACAACCGGGGCACCACCGGTAGAGGCGCCGGACTCCTCCGTTGCAGAGGATGAGCTTTGCGACACTTGATTGAGAGCAGAGGCCCCGGCGGACTCCGACGGCACGGGGGCATCCGGCGTCAGCATATTGACAGCCGGAGCAAACAGATACCCCAACACCATGGATATCACCACGGCAACGAGCAATTTTACAAGGTCCGAGCTCATGAGTTGATGTCAGAATGCAGATTAAAGCCAATGCGTGAGGAGCCGGAGGAAATCAGGGGCGGGATTCGGATTGGCGTTTGCGGATAGATTCAGCGGTGCTTTGAGCTTTGGTGCTCACAGTCTTATCAGCATTATCAATATAGCGTTCCACAGCAGGTAATGATACGGACGAGCCGTAATCATGCAGGAAAGTCAGGATATCCGTAATACGCTCCAGTGGCAGGTTACCACGCTCCAAGTATGTGACCATGCGCTGCTCGGCATGGGTGCCCAGTTTTCCGGTGATTTCATTCCAGGCAACGGGATTGGCAGCCCAAAGGCGCAAAACGGAGTCCGCAACGCGCTCCGGAGCCTCACGTACCAAACGCTCCACCACGGGAGAAGAAATACCACGCCCGAACTTAATGCATTGGTCAAAATAGAGTTTAAGCGGCTCAACAATGCGGGAATCACCCTCGCGGGCGTACACAGTGAGTGCTTCCACAAGAGCTTGGTGGGCATCGGGCTCCGATTCCCAAGGCGTTTCGAGCGTGCGGAGAATGTGGTCACAAATATCCCCACGCAGCACCTGAGTGTTGGCAGCAGCCAGCTTGCGGGCTGCATCCGCAACAAGCTTGGCATCCAAAGAGGCAAGCGCCTTCATGTTAGCCTCTGCAAAACGAGCACTGTGCGGGTTCATGCGCGCTTGAGGGTCTATATCCACCCCGGCCTGTACCTTATCGGACTCCAGTGCCAGCTCATAAATACCACGGCGAGTATCTTTGTAATATACTCGGCCATAGCGGTTGAGGATTTTCTCCATGTTGATGCGCTGGCCGGAGGCATTGGCAATGGTAAAGATAACACCGTTGCCATCACGGCTGTTGTTGATGAGAACCTCTGCACCGTGCATAAAGCGGGAAAGTGAGGATTTAATCAGGTTGCGGGTAGCCTGCTCCATGCGCCCGAAGGTAAGAACGCCGTTTGTCTTGTGGTTATCGTCAATATCACAACGCATGAACACGGAATAGTGAATACCGCGCGGTTTTTCTTCATGTAACTTAATGTACATGGAGAGCTCCTCGTCTTTGAGGTAGCGGCCTTGTTCAGGAGCTTCCGTTGTAGCGGTTTTCTCATCAAATTGCACCGTTCCGGGAGTAGAGGATGCCTCTGCCGTGCGGTGATGCCACAGTGAGGGCATAAACACTCCCATCAGCACGATGAAGAGTGCGGATAATCCCACTACCAATTTGTGACGGGTATATGACGGCAGCAACAGAATGGCAGCCAAGGCGCAAACTGATATGGAAATCACCTGTTGAGCTTCGGGCTCCAACTGATTCAGGAAAGTCTTTTGCTCTCCATCTCCGAGAATGAACAGTACCACGCATATCAGGAACAGCAGCACGGCAAAACCGCAACGAACTTTCCCCATCATGCTGAACGCTGAGGATGAGGCAAACGCTCTCCCCAATCTGCGGGCTCGCGCCTGTTGGCGACGCGTAGCACTGCCGGTATACTCTTTTATCAACTCCTCATGACTCGTCGCGGGTGTGGCCGCGCCTGATGAGAACTCCGCATTCAGGCACTGAGGACACACATCCTGCCCTTCAGAGGACGCCTGAAACACCTTATGGCATCTGGTACACTCTTTTTCCACATGCAATTATATAGCACATCAGCGCCTCGGAATCAAGTACAGAATACTATCAGATGTGCATTTATGCGTAGCTTTGCCCTGCAAGACACGAAAAAAGCGGGAGACAAGAGACTCCCGCTAATGAATGTAAAGTAATATGTGGTTAATCAGAGTAACTTATAAGGGGAATCAATCATTCTCACGGCAGCCTTTAAGCGTATAGCCGGGGTCTACTTGATGGGGCGCACCGGGTGCAATTCCCTGCACTTCGCCGGAGCCTTTGAACACATCACCGTGAGCAGGTTGGACAAAGGGTTGTTCAAAAAGGGTATCCTGACCGGAGCCAACGGGATACTCCGTCTTTTTGGCAGCAGCATTGGCAGTAGTATCTGTACCACCGACAAAAGCCGGGTCGTCACTCACCCCGGAAGCAGGCGTAATTTCATCATCAGTCGGCCAAGTGAAAACGCCGATAGCAAGCACACAGGCACAAAGGGAAGTAGCACCGTAAGCCCATTTAAGCCTACCCATGTTGCAGAACTTCATCTTGATATGATCCCACAGAAGACTTCTTGCGGATTTTGTAACCGCATCAGCAGCAATACGCTCACGGAAATCGTGCAGGAATCTGGCCTCAAAATCCGCCTCGGGGGCGGCATCGACTTTGAGCTCAGCCAGCAGGCTCGTGAGTTCATCCTCGGAAGTGGACGTATTATTTATTTTATCCTTGTTCATATCGGTTTAATAATTACCTTACATCTGTGTAGACGTTGACGGTGTGGTTTTTGTTCAAAAAAAACTAACATCGAGCAGAAAAATCCGGTGAAACACCGTCCTGCGCAACGTATTCCGGAGCATCCCGGAACAACAAATCCCGAGCATTCTCCGCCAACCAAGCTGTTATAATGGATTCCGCCCGCTCAACTTCCGCCTTACGGGCATAGAGGGAAGCCGAGGCCATATCCTGCATAGTATCAATATCATACACATGCACCCCCTCCACCTGAGAACAAAGCGGATCCACATTGCGGGGTACGGACAAATCAATCAGGAACAGAGGACGGCCGACGCGTGTTTGCTGCGTGCCGCGCAACACTGCGGGAGATACAACATACACGGGAGAAGCGGTGGAAACAATGACAATATCTATCTTCTCCAGATACGGCACCCATTCAGAAAAGCGAATAACGCGTCCGCCCACTCGCTCCGCCAACTCCACGGCACGATCATACGAACGGTTAGCCACAAATATGCCCTCCGCTCCGCGTGAATGTAGGCTTTGTGCTGTGCTGCGGGCTATATCCCCTGCACCGACAATCAGCACATTAGCCCCGGACAAAGCACCAAGCGTACGTTCTGCCAGCAGCACGGCAGCAGCCCCCACCGAGGTGGGACCGGAAGTAATCCGGGTATCAGTTCTGACTTTTTTACCGATAGAAAAGATACGCTGGAAAGTACGGTTGGCAAACGTAGCGGTGGAAGAGGCCTGAACGGCAGCGCGATACGCATCCTTGATTTGACCGAAAATTTCCGTTTCGCCGACGACCATGGAATCCAACCCGGCAGCCACCCTGGCTAAGTGTCGCAAAGCCTCCGCTCCGGAGAACTCATAAAAACAGGCAGAGAGCTGAGCGTGCTCTTGTGTAGCAACACTCCCGAGGAAAAAACGCAGGATTTCCCGGCGGGCAAGCTGCGGCTGAGGGGACCAAAAATAGAGTTCCGTGCGGTTGCAGGTGGAAAGCAGCACGCACTCCTGCACACACGTTAAAGCAGCCAGAGCGGCATTCTGCTGCTCCAGACAACGCTTGGGCACGGCAAAACGCTCACGCACAGCAACAGGTGCCGTACGGTGGTTTACCCCCAAACAGCACATCTGCACACTACTGATATTGACCGTTTCCGTATTCAAGAGCCGAAATAACGAGTGATTGCCTCCACCAAACCGGGGATGGTATGATTTTTGCTGACAATGTGGGGTTGCAAACCGAACTCCGCCAATGTGGCAGTAGTAACGGGGCCTATGGACGCTATTTTGCAATTTTGCGGCAAAGGCACTCCCAACGCCATAAAGTTTTTGACCGTGCTGGAGCTGGTAAACGTAATCAAGTCCGCGCCGTCGCTCTCCAACCGGGCTTTTGCGCCGGTGGGGTCTTCCGTTTCCGGCACGGTATTATATGCGATACATTCATCAACAATAGCCTGACGCTTCATCAACTCCTTGTACACCACATCACGCCCCTTTTCACTATGCACCCAGAGCATCGTCACATTCGCGACACCGCCGAACTCATCGGCCTTGCGGTCAAACTCAGCAATAAGCTCCTCTGCAACGGCCTTTTTGGGCATAACGTCCACCATCAGGCCGTGTTTTTTCAGCTCGGCTGCAGTTCCGGGGCCAACGGCTGCAATGCGGGCGCCACCAAGCTCGCGAATGTCCTCATATACAGCATAAAAAGCCTCAAAAAACTTTTTAACACCATTGGGGCTGGAGAAGATAAGCCAATCATAGTGAGGGCTATCCACTACGGAAGCAGCAAAGTCATTACGATCGCCGGGAGGCACAATGCGAATGGTGGGCAGCTCCAAAACCTCTGCCCCCAAGGCAGATAACGCAGTGCTCAAATCACTGGCTTGTTCACGAGTACGAGTTACCACAACTCGTTTGCCGGCTAGAGGCAAGCGGCTGTACCAATCCAGCTCATCAGCGCAGGAAACGACCTCGCCGATAACCACTACGGCCGGGGCTCCCAGCCCTGCTTGCTCTACGGCATCTGCCAATGTGGCAACGGTGGCAATCACGCGCCGCTGCCGTGCCGTGGCTGCCCACTGAATGGCCGCGGCAGGTTCATCCGCCCGCTGCCCGGCGGCAATGAGGCGAGCCATCGTCTCCGCTAAGCGGCTCATGCCCATCAGCATGATTTTTGTCCCCTTTGCGCTTGCAATACCTTCAATATCCAGCGTTGATTCACCTTTACCGGGGTCCTCATGCCCGGTAAAGACGGTAAACTGAGTACAATGAGCACGGTGAGTAACGGGAATTCCGGCATAGGCGGGGCCGGCAATGGCCGAGCTGATACCGGGGACCACCTCAAAATGCACACCGGCAGCAAACAAAGCGGAGGCCTCCTCCGCGCCGCGCCCGAATACGTAAGGGTCTCCGCCCTTCAAGCGTACAGTACAGGGATATTGCGCAGCGCATTGCACTAACAAACTGTTGATTTGTGCTTGAGGCAGCGCATGATTACCGGAACGCTTGCCGACGTATACTTTCTTGCAAGAAGGTTTAGCCCAAGCCAGTAAGGCGGGAGATACCAGCGCATCATACACCAAACAATCCGCTTGCTCAATCAGAGCACGCCCTCGCAGCGTCAGCAAATCCGGAGCACCGGGACCGGCGCCCACCAAATATACTCTCCCGTTACTTTCTGTACTCATATGCGGACTATCAGGCTTAAGCTCAAACGACGCAAAACGACATCAACCGCCGATGACGGCAGAGCCCGCGCCGGGCACAACCACTGTAGACTCCGCAGCAGGCTGCGCGGAAGCACCGCGGGCAGCAGCCTCCCCCATGCCCATTAACTGAGAAACCGTTACAAGTGTATAACCACGAGCCTGCAAGCCGGTAACAATACCCTCCACCGCTTGCAGTGTAGAGGAATGAATATCATGCAGCAGGATAATGGAACCGGGTTTGGCGCCGCCTACAGCACGCTGCACCACAACACTTACACCGGGGTGTTGCCAGTCGCGGGTATCAACACTCCACATAATGGTTTTGAGCCCGTACTGATTGTACATCAGATTGACCAAGCTACTGTTGACGGCTCCGTACGGCGGGCGCATAACGGAAGGCTTACGGCCGGTAGCGGACTCAATGATGCTGTTGGTGCGGGAAATCTCATTACAGACTCGCTCCGTGGAGCTACCTGTCATCTTGATATGGCTGTAGGTGTGATTACCGATTTCATGCCCCTCAGCCACGGCACGCGCCAGAATAGACTGATTACGAGCAGCATTCACCCCCTGCACAAAGAAGGTGGCACGAGCACCGTGGCGCTTCAGAATATCCAAAACCTGAGGTGTAAGAGACGAGCTGGGGCCGTCATCAAAGGTAATGGCAACATATTTTCCGGGGACTCGCACACTGGACACTTTAATACCGGGAGCCATAGGCACAAAGGGCTTGGCAGGAGCATCTGCCGAGCTTGAAGAGGACGCGGAGCCCGTAGAAGCGGTGCCGGGCTGCAGCTGTTGCCCGGGCTGAGCGGGTGTATCAGCTCCGTCCTGAGTCTGATTCTGCTGAGATGAACACGCAGCCAACACCGCAGCTGCTACTGTTACGAAAAGTCTTTTGAACATCATAGTGGAAAAAATCTGCTGACACAGTCATTTTACAACCGCCCACTCCGTTTTGCAACCCCTTTTGTTGTCATTACCCTGCGCATTTGCACAAAATAGTCATCACACTTGCACTTTATGAGCAATCATGCTAAACTTCCGGCATGAGCTTACCGTGGTTTCAGAATAACTTTCCGCTCATTCTCGCCCCAATGGCCGGAGTGACTGACCCCATCTTCCGCACGCTTTGCAAAGAGGCAGGTGCAGACGTCATGGAAACGGAATTCGTTTCAGCAGAGGGAGTTTTGCAAGCTTGGCACCGCAACCGCCGCTACGTTGAGTTTGAACAAAAACACCGCCCGCTCGGCATCCAAATCTTCGGCTCAGTCCCGGAACATGCGGCAGCGGCTGCCGGAATCATCGTGGATGCCATGCACCCGGATTTTCTGGACATCAACGCCGGCTGCCCGGTTCCTAAAGTTGTGGGCAAAAACGGAGGCTCCTCGCTGCTGAAAGACTTACCGCTTTTGCAGCGCATTGCAGAGGCCGTTGTCAGAGAGCTCGGCCACGACTGTCCTGTTACCGCAAAGATACGTATAGGATGGGATGCCGAGCACATTTGCGCCCACGAAGCATGCCGACGACTCGAAGACGCCGGGGTGCAATCCATCGCCATTCACGGCAGGACCCGCTCCCAACAGTACGGAGGAAAAGCGGATTGGGGCGTTATTGATGAATGCGCCCGGCTCGTCAGTATACCGATTATCGGCAATGGCGACATCGCAACGCCACAAGATGTAAAGCGGGTAAGGGAAAACACCGCCGTATCCGGCGTGATGATAGGGCGCGCAGCCATGAATGCCCCTTGGCTGTTCTCCAGAGCGCGCCACTACCTCAACACCGGAGAAATACCGGAGGAACCCACAGTCAACGAGCGCTTGGATTTCATGCTGAGACACACGAGCATGGCCATTGAAAGCCTCCACTACGGAGATGAACTCATCACCATGCGAGCCATGCGTGCGCGCATCTTGGCATATGCAAAAGGAATACCCGGAGCCAAACCGCTGCGCCCGCAACTGGCGCGAGTAAGCAGTCTCGCGGAGCTGGAAACGATACTCGCACCGCTGCGTGAACATGCCGAACATTAACCTTGTATGCGTGCAACGGATGTGCTAGAATGCGCGGCATGATAAGACATATTCTCGGTGTGGTAACAGCTTTCAGCTGTACCGCACTTGCAGTAACTCCTTCCTCTCAATCAGCATCAACAATCATGTTTAATCAAGAACTTTTGCAAAAATGCAGCAACGCCGGTGGCGTTTCCGGTTTTGAAGACGACATCCGCAACCTTATAGCCGATGAATTGGCAGGCTGTGGCACCATATCACGCAGCATCTCCGGAAACCTTATTTGTGAAAAAAAGGGACCGGAAGGGGCACCAACCATAGCATTGGTGGTGCATATGGATGAAATCGGCTTCATGGTACAAGGCATTACGGATGATGGTTTTCTGCTGTTGGTACCGCTGGGCGGATGGTGGAACCACACCCTCCCGAGCCAACGAATGACCGTCATCACACGAGACGGACGCCGCATACCCGGCCAAATCGGCACAAAGCCGCCGCATTTACTCCCGGAGAGCCAACGCAAACAAGTAATGCCGGATGACGCGCTCTTTGTAGACATCGGGGCTTCTTCCAAAGCTGAGGTAGAGGCCTTGGGCATACGTCTCGGCTGCTGCGTGGTACCGGACGTGCAATTACAACCGCTTGCAGTAGAGCACCGTTGGATGGGCAAGGCATTCGACAACAGAGCGGGCATTTATTGTATGATTCAGGTGATGCAGGCAATTAAGAACGAGCAGCTCCCCTGCACTGTGCGCGCCATTGCCACGGTACAGGAAGAAGTAGGCACCCGCGGAGCGCGTTCTCTGCAAGATGAAATGGTCCCGGATTTTGCCATCATCTTGGAAGGTCCTCCGGCGGATGACACATTCGGGCAAAGTGCCACCTGCCGCCAAGGAGTACTCGGCAAGGGAGTACAAATCCGCCTGTACGACCCCACCAATATCACCCCTCCCGCATTTGCGGATTTTGTGCTGAATATTGCAGAAAAATACGGCATAGCCCACCAGCCGACCGTTCGCCGCACCGGGGGTACAGATGCCGCAGCCTCGTATCCGCACTGGTTCGGCACACCGTCCATTGTGTTCGGAGTACCCACTCGCTACATACATTCACACAACGGCATTTTGGATGACCGGGATTTGCAATCCACGGTAGAGCTGACCCTTAAAGTCATCCGTGACATCAAAAATTACACGGCATCCGGCAAATAAAGCTTGCCAAAGCAAACAGCAGCTGGTAGTATAGTCGCGCTGCATTGCTCCGGTAGCTCAGTTGGATAGAGCACGAGCCTTCTAAGCTTGGGGTCCCGCGTTCGAGCCGCGGCCGGAGCGGCAAAAGCCCTCGTTCGGTCATTACCGTACGGGGGCTTTTTCATCAAATGCCTCAACGTTTTTTCAGGGCGTCCAATACCGGAGGCGGCACGCATGGCTGCACCCAACGCTCCCACCCGGGCTGCCCGATAAAACCACGCACCAAAGAAGAGCTTACATCCTCATACTCAGGGGGCGGCACAAGGAACACAGTTTGTAGCTCCGGCTGCATACGGGCATTCATACGAGCCATCGTTTTTTCATACTCAAGGTCGGAGGCATTCCGCACCCCCCGCAACAAATGCGTAGCGCCGAGTTGCGTGGCATGTTCTGCCAAAAAGCCCTGCATCCTGATCTCAACTCTTACCCTGCCGGGCAAATCTGCTGCAAGGGACTCCAACAAGCGAACCCTCTGTTCCATGGGCAAAAATGAACGTTTCTCAGGGTTGACTGCCAATATCACAATCAACTCATCAAACAAAACCGCCCCTTGGCGCATCATCCACAAATGCCCATTCGTGGGTGGGTCAAAACTTCCCGCATATACGGCTGTACGTTTCATCGCTTTACTCTATCGGCAAACAGCCGCGCGGATAACACCGCGCGGCTGTTGATAACTTTAAGGGGTATTAGGCACCGCCGGCATTAGCCAACGCAGCTTGCTCCGGTGGCAGGAAGTTCTTGAAGCGTGCCTTATCAATGGCTTTCATGTACGCCTCCTCCGGAGACACTAGTCCTTGCTGGAGTTTCTGCCAGATGGCATCATCCATAAACTGCATTCCCAAAGCCTTACCGCCGATAATGACGTCTGCCAGTTTTTGCGTGGCGCCCTCGCGGATAATAGCCCCCACTGCAGGCGTAGCAAAAAGGATTTCATTCACAGCAACACGGCCGGGCTTATCACAACGCTTCATGAGCAACTGAGCCACAACACCGCGCAAAGAGCCGGCCAACATCGTACGGGCCTGAGCTTGCTGCTCTGCCGGGAATACGTCAATGATACGGTCAATTGTCTTTCGCGCATTGTTGGTGTGCAACGTGCCGAACACCAGCAAGCCGGTCTCGGCCGCCGTCAACGCCAGCGAGATGGTCTCCAAATCACGCATCTCACCCACCAGTACAATGTCCGAATCCTCACGTAACGATGCACGCAAACCATCCGCGAACGTCGGGCAATTTTCCGGCACCTCGCGCTGGGTAATGATACTGCGTTTAGAGGGGTGCACGAACTCGATGGGTTCCTCCACGGTGATGATGTGACGGGAGAAATTGGTATTGATGTAATCAATGAGTGCGGCCAAGGTGGTGGATTTACCGGAACCGGTAGGACCGGTTACCAGCACCAAACCGGAGCGCATTTCACCAAAGCGTTTAATCTGCTCCGGCACATTGAGTTCCTCCATCGTCAGGATTTTGGTAGGAATCAGACGGAAGACACAGCAATAGCCACGCTGCTGTTTCATGTAATTGCAACGGAAGCGGGATTGGGCATCCATCTCATACGCAAAGTCAGCATCACCTTCTTCCTCGAAGCTCTTCCAAAGCTTCGGCGGGCAAATCGGCTCCATGAGTTCTACCATATCCTCATGGGTAAGAATCCCCTCCTCGATGGCTACAATATCACCGTGAACGCGGATTTTAGGCGGTTGCCCCTCAGAAAGGTGCAAGTCAGAACCGCCGTTATCCACGAGTGCCTGAAAGTATGTATCAATTCTGTGTTTCATTTCTGTATAAAAGTTTATGGGTTATCAGGCTTCGGGGTTCTCGTTAAGGAATTTTTCCATCATCACGGCATCCGTTGCTCGCTGGCGACATTCCTCGGCCGAGATAACACCATCAAGATACAACTGCTGCAAGGAATCATCCATCAAACGCATGCCTTGAGCTTTACCGGTCTGAATCAGCCCCGGAATCATGAAAGTTTTACCCTCACGAATGCAGTTAGCCACAGCCGAGGTATTCACAAGCATTTCCAACGCCATGACGCGACCGCTTCCGTCCTTCTTGGGAATCAGCTGCTGAGAGAGCACGCCACGCAGAGATTCCGATACCATGATGCGGATGTGGTCACGTTCCTCAACCGGGAACGCATCCAAAATACGGTCAATGGTACGTGCGGCAGAGCCGGTATGCAGGGTACCGAGCACCAAGTGACCGGTCTCGGCAGCCGTCAGCGCCAGAGATATGGTTTCCAGGTTGCGCATTTCACCCACCATGATAACATCCGGGTCTTCACGAAGTGCCGCACGCAGCGCACGCGCAAAGGATTCCGTATGGCGGTGCACCTCACGCTGGTTCACTTGGCAACCGGATGGCTCAAACACGGACTCGATGGGATCCTCCAGAGTAATGATGTGATCATGGCGGTCCGAGTTAATGAAATCAATAATGGAAGCCAAGGTGGTAGACTTACCGGAACCGACGGACCCCGTAACCAAGATAAGACCATTGGTAAAGCGAGTAAGAGGCACCACATACTCAGAGGGGAGCCCGATTTGTTCCATCGTCAGCACGGTGCTGTTGATGATACGGAAGCAAATATTATAGCCCAAACGCTGAGAAACTACAGAAGCACGGTAGCGACCTATGCTGTTGGCATACGCAAAATCCACATCACCTGTTTCACGGAGGCGTTTCCATTCTTTCTCTGTCAGGAAGCTTTCCACCAGCGCAACTGCATCCTCGCGAGTGAGGGCGGGCGCCCCTTCCCATATGGGTTGGAGTGTACCGAAACGGCGCCACGACGGAGGACAGGCCGAGGGCAAGTGAATATCCGAACAACGGCAATCCACCCCCTGCTTCAGGTAGGCATCCACATGCAGACTGATGAGAATCAGCAAGTAACCGCCTTCTTGTAAATAAATGTATGCGTGATACTTACCGGACGGAGACTCCGCTACAAAATCAACAACGCCCTGCTCCGCCAAAATCGAGCGCTGTTCCTCCGTTGTACAACTGTTCACCAATGCCTCAGTATCATCAGCGGAAAGCACCGCGGCATCCGGCGCCATAGGCACATATTCCGCAGCCTCCATCTTATAAGGCTGAAGACCGGCACCGAGGTAGAGGGCGGGACTCATTGACTCACGTCCGATTTCCAAATACTGATTAACGTTGTTAAAAATGTATGTATTGCTCATGTTTACATTAACACTCTACCACGATACGGAGTCAGTTTCCAGCTCAAAATTGCTGATAGTCGGAAAAAAGCAACTTCGGAAACATTTTTTGGCTTGATTATCGCTTCCAACTTGCCAAAGCGGCATGCATTGTGCTATAATGACGTGCAGATAGTAACCTGCACCGCATTCTTATGGCATACGAAACAGCATTCCTGGGAGCCAGCACCGTTCTTGGTCAGTATTGGACCAAGCGTCGCTACTTTGACTACCTGATTAACAAGGATAACTTTCAGCTGACATTCGGACGCAGTTTCCGCATGATGGTATACTTGGACAACGCCGTTGCAAATGGGCCGGAAAACGTGCGAAAGAATGTGGAGGCCGACACCAAGGCGACCAATTATCTTATCAACCACTTGTCAGACATAAAGCCGGAGTTTACGGTATTTGTCACCACCTGCGACATGCTGCCTGCCGATGCGAATGAACACACGGCCGCCATAGAGAGCAGTGATGACCCGTACGTACAGAACCGCATCAACCTATACCGTGAGCTTAACCGACAATACGGAAGAGTACTCAACGTGCACCTGCCGGAGATAGCCTCCACTACGGAAAAAGGATTCAGCAAAGTAATTGACACTCTGCTCAATCCCCCGGCAAAGGGAGCGTTACCCTTAGCGCCGATGGAACTTCACCAACTGTATTTTTCACAGCGCATTTTAGGAGACGTACAACGCTGCATCCCCCTCGGTATTTCGTCTATCATTCCGGCCATGCCTCCACTGACCACCATTGAGATTGCGGAAATTTTGGCACCGGAGCTATTGGACAGATTGCCGACATATACCCCCGGTGACCCCAAGGGCTCGACTCGCACTTCCATCCACTCATTCCAATGGCTGGATCCGAAAGACGGATACCTTGTCACAAAAGAAGACCAGCTGGAGCTTCTCAAATTCTACTTCCGCCCGGATCTCGTATGATGAGCCTCATCACTCGGCTACGCCAAAAATACGGAGCTCAATTTCTGCGCTTCTTCATTGTCGGCGTGGGTGCCACCCTCCTGCACTGGGGTGTATACGTGGTACTTAATCGGATTCTCGGCTTTACGGAAGAGCATCCGGTTGCACTTTCCTGCACCTACGCTACCGGCTACATCATCAGCTTTGTTGCAAATTACATCGCATCCCTCAAATGGACATTCCGAACAGAAGGCAGCGTCAGCAAAGGGCTTGGGTTTGCCTTCAGCCATATTGTCAATTTCGGGATGCACATGGGGTTACTCAACCTGTTTGTATTGCTTGGAGTCGGCACACTGATGGCGGACAGCTTGCAATACCTTACGCCTTGGTTGGTAGCAATGCTACCCATGCTGGCAGACCCGGCAACACTGCTTCCCCTGCCTGTTTTTGTCATCGTCGTACCGATAAACTTCCTGCTGGTGCGTTTCTTTTTGACACGAGGCGACAAATAAGCTTGACGGCACGGGGGCAGAACCTGTAGTATACAGGGGTATACCGGAGAACAACCGCTATGGCCACCATTCGTCCTTTTGCCGCACTGCGCCCGCCGAAACAGTATGTAGAGCAAGTATCCAGCCTGCCCTACGATGTTATGAACCACCGCGAAGCCTGCGATATGGCAGCGGGGAACGCGTCCTCATTCCTGCACATCTGCCGTGCAGATATAGATACTAGCGAGCAAGCCATACACGATGCCGTCACCTATGAGAAAAGCCGAGAAAACCTGCAAGAGTTTATTCGCAGAGGCTTTCTTGTAAAAGACACCGCTCCCTACTACTACATATACCGCCAAATGATGTGGGGGAGAGTTCAGACGGGCATTGTCGGCTGCGCATCAGTGGATGAGTACCGTAACAACACCATTCTGAAGCATGAGCTCACGCGCAAAGAAAAGGAGCTGGACCGCATCAACCATTTTGATACCTGTTCCTGCCAAACGGAGCCCGTATTTTTGGCATACCGCAAGCATGAAGGCATCTCAACCGCCATCAGAGAGTGGATTAAATTCCACAAACCGGAATACGATTTTACCACAGATGACGGCGTAACGCATCTGCTGTGGCCGGTAACGGATTCGGAAGTCATTAACTCCATCAGAAAGGGATTTGAAGAGGTCCCCGTTCTCTACATTGCCGATGGGCACCACCGCACGGCTTCCAGCGCCGCAGTATCCGAAAAGCGCCGTGCCGCCCACCCGAATTACACGGGCGACGAGGAGTTCAACTATCTCATGGCGGTCACATTCTGTGATGAAGACCTCTTCATCATGGACTATAACCGGGTTGTAAGTGACCTTAACGGCCTGAGCCCTGAACAATTTTTAGCCACCATCCAAGAAAACTTCCACGTAAAAGAAGTTGCAGTAGGCACCCCATATGCACCAAGGCATAAACACGAGTTCGGCATGTGCCTGGGCAATGTATGGTATAGCGTTACGGCCAAAGACGGCACGTTTGATGCCACCCACCCGATAGAAAGCTTGGACTGCGCCATTTTGCAGGCTAATCTTCTTGCCCCGGTTTTAGGGATAGATGACCCCCGCACCAGCGAACGCATTGACTTTGTCGGTGGAATTCGCGGATTACAGGAATTGCAGGAAAGAACGGGGGGCGGTGTTGCATTTTCCCTGTATCCGGTTACAATGGCAGACCTCTTCCACGTGGCAGACAGTGGCGAAATCATGCCGCCTAAATCGACTTGGTTTGAGCCAAAGTTGCGCTCCGGGCTTTTCCTGCATGAAATTGAACCATAATTTTACACACCGAAAGCAATGAAAATACTGATTCCCACAAAACTGGACAAAGCCGCAGCCGGGGCATTGAGCGCCGCCGGTTATACGGTAGTGCAGAACGATAATGACCCCATTGAAGCGCTCGTGGCAGCCCACCCGGACGCCGGAGGTCTTATCGTCCGCTCCGAAAAAGTTACCGCCGCAGTCATTGATGCGCTGCCCTCCCTCAAGTGCGTTATCCGCGCCGGAGCCGGCTACGACAATATAGACTACGTCTATGCCCGCAGCAAGGGTATCGACGTTATGAACACCCCCGGCGCAAACTCCAATGCCGTGGCTGAAGAGGTTATTGCCATGATTCTGGCAGCATACCGTTACATTGTACCGGCGGATAATACCACCCGCGCCGGGGAATGGAACAAAAAGAAGTACATGGGACGCGAGCTCACGCGCAAAACGGTAGGCATTCTGGGTTTAGGCAATATCGGGCGAATGCTGGTAAAACGCCTGCAAGGTTTTGAATGCACTGTACTTGGCTATGATCACTTCCTTTCCCGCCAGCGAGCACTCAACATCGGCGCTACGCCTGCAAGTTTGGAGGAGATTTTTGCCACGGCAGACATTATTTCCATACATGTTCCGGGAGGCCCGACCACACGCAACCTCATCAGCAGCAAGCTCATAAACAGCATGAAAGAAGGAGCGATGCTGCTAAACTGTGCCCGCTACGGCGTTGTGGATGAAGATGCCCTCCGGGAGGCTAAAGCCGGAGGCAAAAACATCATATACTGCACAGATGTACACCCCAAAGATACAGCTGCCATGCAGCCCAGTGCCGATGTAGCAGACATTATTTTGCCACACTTGGGAGCCAGCACCAAGGAGGCCAATAAATTGGCAGCCATGCGCGCAGCATCTCAAATGAAAGATTACATTGAGAGCGGAGATACCTCCTGCGTTGTTAATGCGGAAAAACCGTCGGAGCTTAATCCGGCGCATCTGCAACTCGCCTCCATGTTGGGCAAGTTGTGCTACTTAGCCGGCGGATGCCAACCCATCCGCAAAATTGAATGCACGTTCTACAACAATCTTCGCTCCTACCGCAAGTGGTTTACACCTTGGATTTTGCAGGGTGCAGTACCGGGAGCGGAACACGGGCTGATGCCGGCAGCTGCGGAAGCCTCTCTCCGCGAGCACGGCATTGTGTTCAAAGCCAGGGAACCCATGGATGACAAATTATATGATGATGCACTCACGCTGGATTTGTTCACTGAGGTAAACGGAGAGCAGAAAAAGACGAGCGTCCGAGGCATTGTCATCGATGGAGAACCCGTGGTATCACGCATCAATAATTTTGACCATCTCTACGCCGGATTGGCAGGCAACACACTGATACTGTGCTATCAAGACCGTCCCGGCGTCATCGCTACCATTGGTCAGTTACTCTCACAAAGCGGCATTAACATTGAAAACATCGTGGCGCCGAGCGATCACGCAAGTGGCGATGCCATGGCCGTTATCAAGACCAATCATCCCGTGCCAGAAAATCTTGTGCGCAGCATAGGCCGATCCATTGCGGCCAAACAAGCCTTTGCGCTTACTCTGTAAGCATAGCCCATCCGGCATAACGGCATGCACACTCACTGTTGTGCATGCCGTTTTTCATTATTTGATTTTTGCCGTTGTTTTGAAGTGTAGCTTAGCCACCTCATGCAGGCGTTCCTTTGTATATTTATTCACAAAGGCTTGGGCTGCTTTCACCACATGCCCGGCGCAGCCCAAAGGCATAGCGCACCCGGAGGCCGCTGCTGTATCTGCCATCCATTTCACAAAGCGGGCACGGGCAAGAATTGATGCAGCGGCCACGGCAACATCACTTTCCGCCTTAGTACGTTGTTCCAGTTGCACAGGAATCCGGCGCTTGGCGAGAGCCGATTTAAGCACCCATTCATTGGAGGCAAATTGGTCACTAAGCGCACGCGGGCAAGTCGGCACTTTTTCATGCAATGCAGCTATGACCCGTGCATGCCCCCACGCCAACAATTTGTTCAGGTTCCCGAACTCCGCATATAACTCATTATACCGTTTAGGGCCTATGCACACTACCTCATATGCCACGCCGGGCACCTTCATAATCTTTGCTGCAATAGATGCAATGACCTTATCATCCGGTATGGCTTTGCTGTCCTTGCATCCCAATTTTACCAAAGCATCGGCGGTACGCTCATCAGAGTACACTCCGGCAATCACCAGGGGGCCAAAGTAATCCCCCTTGCCACTCTCATCCACACCAAAGTGAGGCGTCATATCCACGCTTCGCTTCGCGCTCTCTCGCCCGGACGCAACTAATGATTGCAGCGTCTTCGGGTTTATAAGCAACACAAACTCCAAAAACTCATCCGCGCCATTCCCCTGCACTACCAATTTCCCGCGCTTGGCATAATAGGTGACATTCACTTTCGGACCCTCAAAGCAAAATGCTGCGTATTCACGCTCGACAGGCTCATATCCCGCGCGCTCCTCCAGCTTTTTACGGAGAGAAACGGCCTCTTCACTCGATAATTCTATGCTGTATTGTGATGCCATGTGAGCACTACAATGGCCCTATTTTTGCTCCGCGTCAACCTCAAAATGCGTATTTTAAGCCATAAAAGCCCCAAAATACGCATGTTGACGCAAAAAAATGACTGATAAATGCTTTTTTTGCGTGCCAAAAAGGAAAAAATGGAGTAAACTCCTTGCAGCTTCTTAAACCAAGCGAATCAACATATGGCTAATACGATTACAAAACGAGAGCTTGTTAATAAGATCTGCGCTGAGATGGACAGCGATCTTACGCAGAATGATGTACTTGAGGTAATCCAGAAGGCGGTGGATCTCATCACCGAGGCTCTGGGCAATGGCGACCGCGTTGTGCTGCGCAACTTCGGCACCTTCACGGTTAAGGAGGTTAAGGCCAAGATTGGCCGTAACCCCAAGAACCCCGGTAAGGACGTTCCGATTCCTGCACGCTCCGTCGTGAAGTTCAAAGTCGGCAAGACCCTCAAGGAAGCTGCCGCTAAGGTTGTTACCAAGTAATTACTTCCTACATTTTCGCGTCTCACGCGCGATAAACATGAAGCCCATGATTCATCCGGAATCATGGGCTTCTGCTTTTACCTCACATTTTTGTTGAACTGCACTTCTGCATTCAGTCATCCGGGCTCAAATTAGTCAAATCGAGTAGGGGGCTTTCGCCCCCTCTCACACCACCGTACGTGCCATTTATGGCATACGGCGGTTTCCAATCAGCGTTTGAGGAGTTGATAAAACGAGATATATCCCTCTGCTCGCAACCATGCGTTATCCATGCAGA
>JAFQDN010000056.1 GCA_017415995.1 Akkermansia sp.
CCTCGCCACGGACAGCGGAGAGAGCAACGGCCTGAGCACAGGCTCCGTGCAGAATCTGCGTGGCGAGCTCGGCATCGGTGCCTCTCACAAGTGCAGCGACAGTACGCTGGTATTCGGTGAGTTGAGCTTTGTGGGCGACATGGTGCGCAACAACCCCACCGCCGACCTTGGCGGCATGCGATTGCGTGGCTCCAATCCCGGCCGTGCGGGCATCAACCTGAGTGTCGGCGCCGCCCATCGTCTTTCCGACGACTGGAGCCTCAACGCCTCCTACTCCTTCGAGCTCATGCAGAATGTAACAAGCCACAGCCTGAACGTAGGCGCAAGCTATTCTTTCTGAAGACGGAAGCAATCAAAAAATCGGCGCCCCCATTCGGGGGCGTTTTTTTGCTTCTTTGGCTCCGCTTATGCTTGCAGAACGCCAAACTCGGAGCCCCCTTGCGGGGCGCTAATTCACTATCTTTTGGTGTCTGATTGAGGGCTCAGTGAATTTACCTATCAGCGAGAACGGCGGGAACGCTTGGCGGGTGAAGCATTACCGGACATATTAAGTTTAGCAGAAATGCTGAGTGTGCCGGTTTTCTTGTTCCATACTAATTTAGCATCGCGCAGGAGGTCACCACCGGAACAAATAACGAGTTTTGCTTTATTGAAGGCAGCTCCCTTTTTAGGATTTACGACGCGAGCCAAAGGAATCAGGACCGTATCCTTTGCGCCGGAGAAGAAATTAACAATGCTACCATCAATATCGGCTCTGATGAAAACCTTACCGGAAGTACGGAGTTCCTTCTCGATTAGCAGTACATTAGGAGAGCCGCAATCGGGATAGGCCACACGGAATCCCAAGGTGGCGTTGGAGGTAAGATTCAGATATTTACACGAGTTGCCGGGGCGTTTGATATTGCTGTCCGTGATAATGTCTTTGCTGAATCCGGTATCAATAGGCATGCGGTGGATGGAATGGTCCACATAGTACATACCGGTACCGGCGACGGAAACAGTACCGAGGCAAGTGCCGCAGCCATATAAAATGGAGTTGGGGCCAACGGAAATATCACCATGGACTGTCCCGTAGTTGCAGAACTCGGCAGCATCATTCAACAAGACACTGCCGGAAATGGTTCCGGGATAGGAATCTGCATCAACTCGGATTTTGCTATCATTACAACCTTTGTGCTTGAGGATGGAAGTGCCCGCATAATGGCTGTTGAGCAAGCGACTGCTCTTGTTGATGCGGACATCTGCATTGAGAACGCCGTAGTTAAAGATATCGGCATTCTTATCGCCGAGGACAGAGGCTTTGGAGAGATTTGCAGAACCGACGATATTACCCGGGCCGATGTAAACCGTGGCATGGTTGATATGAACATTGTTCAGCTCATAGAGAGCCTGTGCCTTATCCACATCCGGCTGCAGGAGGCGCTCGAATGCAACGTTAATCGCGCGTTCCCTTTTACCCTGAATGGTCATTTTTGCAGCGCCCTTAATCGCGTGACGAATGGTTTTATCACCGGAGATGGTTATATGTTGTTTGGTGTCAACATGCACAATACCGGCACCATGGGTAAGAGTTCCGGCAGTTATGTTGTCCAAAGTGATTTCATCACCGGCTTCGGTCATATCCAGCTCACCACCGGGCATCAGACGATAAAGAGTGGTAGCACCGCTGTATAATTCCTTGTCGGAGATAAGCTTTGCGTCTGCCAGAGGATTGATGGCAGAACCACCGTTAGCATAGAATGCAACACGTACGCGACCGTCCGGGTGGAGGGCTGCATCAAAACGCCCCCGCGCAGTACCCGTACTGAGGTTGCGGTATTGCAAATTGAACGTGGCAGGCAAGGGACTCATATCAGCCCCCTCCTGTTTGTTAAGCGTATAGCCTACCATGTTGGGAGGCAGTGCGGGATCTATGCTATTGCAGATAAACAATGGAGCACCATCATCCGGCAAATGCACGGTTTTGCCGTTCTCCTCCCAAGTGGTGTAGAACACAACATGTCTGGTCGGGACTTTCGGGCAAGGGGTAACCATGTCACCCAGGACTGTAACAGTGGAGTATTTTGCAGACGCGTAGCTGTTGTTCTCCGTTTCAGCATTGAAAATAAAACCACCTGCAACTTTGGAAACCTGCCCGTGAACAGCGGAGGAAAATCCGCTACAACAGCTGATGCAATGATCATTCACCATGGTGGTGGGACCTGCAATCTCCCAAGTGAAATAGCCTCCTTCGGAAACACCTGATTTACCGAATGAAACAGTGTCATTCAGGATGGTTGCTCCGGCAGAATAGATTTTAACGCCATCGAAAGTGGCATCTGAAATGTCGGCTTGTACCCCGCCGGAAAAATTTACGCAACATCCGGGCAAGAATGAGGAGCTGACGTTGAGCCTGGTGGGAAGACATGATTCCGAATGCACGGCAACGGTGGCATCTTTAAGGAAAATTTCAGAACCCAGAGACAAATGGCTGACGTAGGTTAAGTAGGTAGGAGTAAACTCGTCCTTGACTAATATGGAGAAGCGTCCGTTTTTCGTGGCTCCGCCGCGCGAAGCATCTGCCGACAACACACCATTGACGGAGGCAACACTGCCGGCAATCAGGGTGCAAGAGTAATCACCTAAGCGAGATGACGGCAAAAAGGTAGCAATGTTATTTTGGATAATATCACCCTTAGGGAAATTATAAATACAGGGCTGCGTGGGAGGCAACTCATCGGCAGCGTACGTAACAGAGGCAGAGGCTGCAATACATGCTAAACAATGAATAATAGACAGACGAAGTTTCATGACGTAACTGAGAATTCTTTTCCCGTTCACCTTAACAAAATAACAAGCCGATTACAAGCATTTTTATTGCGAAGGAACGGAAATGTGGCGCTGATTTGCAGAAATTATGGTGTTAGGAGTGCTTTAGACTTGAAACGGAGGGAAATAATCGCTATATAAGAGGCATGGCAATACCGCAAAATACAATCGCGCTGATATTTGACTTTGACCAGACCCTGAGCCCGCATAACATGCAGGAAGACACGATATTTCCGGAGTTCGGAATCAATGCGGAGCTATTTTGGAAGAAATGCAATGACCGCAGTCGCGAGGAAGGATGGGACGGGGAACTGAGCTACCTGAAAGAATTGCTTGATACCCTGAGCATAGACGGGGTCAGTAATGATACGCTGAAAGAGCTCGGGAAAAAGTTGACATTTTTCCGCGGGATACCGGAATTTTTTGAAAAATTTGAGCAACGAGCGCTGACCGCCGAGCATAGGTTTGCGGGGATTCATGTGGAGTTCTACATCATATCAAGCGGAATCAAGGCAATCATAGATGGCTCCGTCATTCGCCCCTACATGAAAGAGGTGTTTGCCTGTGAGTTCAGTGAGCACAACGGATGCATTAACTTCCCGAAGCGGGTTATCTCGCACACGACTAAAACGCAGTTCCTGTTCCGGATTAACAAGGGGATGCTGAAATACACGGAAGATGTTAATGACCATATGGATAGTGATTTGCGACCGATACCGTTTAAGCACATGATATACTTGGGAGATGGCCCTACGGACGTCCCCTGCTTTACCGTCATGCGCCAGCTTGGAGGCACGAGTGTGGCCGTGTATAATCCGAATGATGAAACACGAAAGAGCTTCCGTAAATGCTATAACCTGAAATCAGGGCAGCACCGTGTGGACTTTTTTGCTCCGGCTGATTTCCGGGAAGGCAGCCACCTCTCCAACATACTGGAAGAGACGGTGCGCAACATGGCCGATTCCATCATGCACACGATGAGAACGAGCGAACGGTAAGAAAAACTGACTCAATCCGTACTTTACAAGGGAGGATAAATGTGGTACTTTCCTGCTTTCCACACCAGCAGAAAAGACCATGAGGCAGTTACTTTCCATAGAAGAATTAACAGGGGCTCAAATATGCGAGCTGCTTGCTTTGGGACACAAACTCAAAGCTGAGCGTGGCAACCATGTCCACCAACCACTGCAAGGACAAACGTGGGCTCTGATTTTCTCCAAATCATCCACAAGAACCCGAGTTTCTTTTGAAGTAGGTATTGCTGAGTTGGGAGGCCGCCCGATGTTTTTGTCGACACGCGACATCCAATTAGGACGCGGAGAACCCATCAAAGACACGGCGCGCGTACTGGGAAGAATGATTCATGGAGCGGTAATTCGCACCTACGGACAGGATGAGGTTGAGGACTTTGCCAAGTACTCGCAATTACCGACGATTAACGCGCTGACAGATCAAGAGCATCCGTGTCAAATACTGGCAGACCTGCTTACCTTGGAAGAGACATACGGGGTGGGTGCATGGAAAGGCATGAAGATAGCATTCTTGGGCGATGTTGACAATAACATGGGACGCTCATGGATGTGGGCGGCAAAGCACCTCGGATTCACGCTGGCACTCGCCGGACCGGAGCACGCACTGCCCAAACAAGACGTACTCGCTGCGTTGAACTGCGATAACATCATCTGCACAACAGATGCGGAGGAAGCCGTGCGTGATGCCACCGTCATTAATACCGACACGTGGATTTCCATGGGGCAAGAAGCGGAAAAAGGCACAAAAGAACAAGCATTCTTCCCGTACCAAGTGAACGCCGGACTGCTGACACAGGCTGCCAAGGGACACAGCGTATTCCACTGCTTACCTGCATACCGAGGGTACGAGATTACGGACGACGTGCTTGAAGCACACGCTCCCGTCATCTTCACCGAGGCCGAGAACAGACTGCATGCACAAAAGGCAGTTTTGTACACATTGGCAACCAACGCACGATGAAAGCCATGAGTTACGCTGAACGAATAGAAGATTTGCTTGAGGATATGTCCGTCTTTGATGACTGGACGGAAAAATACGAGTTTATTATTTCCCTCGGGCGCAAACTACCGGCCATGCCGGAAGTGTATCGCAAGCCGGGCAACCTCATCAAAGGCTGTCAAAGCCGTGTATGGGTAGGCACTGAGCTGCAAAATGGCAAAATGAACATTTTTGCCGATAGTGATTCCCTAATTACCAAGGGGCTCATTGCTTTGTTCATCAGGCTGTTGTCCGGGCTGACACCGGAAGAAATACAGAAGGCGGATTTGCGTCGATTGGACGAATGCGGATTGAAGGAGCATTTGGCCTCCACGCGAGCCAATGCGCTTTCCACCATGGCTGCAACGATTCTGAAAGAAGCTAAGGAGAAGTCCGGCTTGCTTCTCTAAAACAGTTGAGGGAGACACCCGGTAGAAAAAAGCCATGTCGGTACTCGATGAAATGATAAGCAAAAAGGAGGCGATGTTGCCTCCGGGGACGAATGCGTATCGTTTGGCAGACGGGGCGCCGTGGGATGGTATCTTTATTGATGTTTTGGCAGATAGGCTGTTGGTATCCGTGCGAGACAGGGGCATAAGCTCCGGCCTGAAAGAGGCGCTTCAGGAAACGGGCAGACCGGTATACTTGAAGAGGCTGGACAAAGATGTAAAGGAAGCCCCCCTGCACTTATGCGGACCGGTGGAAGAGCTGCGTTTTTGCATATCTGAAAATGGGGTGAAGTACCTCATGGACATGGCTGCCGGATATTCACAAGGGATTTTTTTGGACCAGCGCAATAACCGAGCAGAGGTAAGACGCCGCAGCCATCGGGGAGCCAGAGTGCTCAACACCTTCTCTTATACAGGAGCATTTTCCGTGTGTGCGGCGTTGGGTGGCGCTACAACTACCACGCTTGACTTGGCGCAACCCTGTCTGACGTGGTGCAAAGAGAACATGAAACTCAACGGACTCTGCCCGGAAGACCACTTCTTTTGCAAGGGGGACACCCTGCACTGGCTTGACAGATTTGCCAAACAAGGACGGACATTTGACGGCATTATATTGGATCCGCCCACTTTCTCGCGTGATGAGAAAGGTAAGATTTGGAGGGTTGAAAAAGATTACGGCAAGCTGGTAGAAAAGGCCGTAGCATGCTTGGCTCCCGGAGGCTGGATACTGTGCACGACAAACTGTCGCAAGGTAACCGAGAAAGATTTTGACCGTTTAGTCCGCTCCGGCGCCCCCTCTGCAAAAATCACTTCTGCCGCCATGCCTCCGGATTTTGACGGCGAGCCCTACCTGAAAACAAGGTGGGTACAATATTAAGCTGCCTGGTTGCGGGTACTGAAGCTTGAAGTATCTGCCTCCGCTGTGTGCTATATGTTGTATCCGGGCATAGAGAGCATACAAGAAGCAACGCCAAGAACGGAGCTTCCGGAACACGCAAGAAACAAACGAACGGCAAGGGCTGCGAGTGCTGAAGCCATCATGACACAACCGATGTTTCTAAATCACCTTGGAAGCATTATTGCACAATATATAGTAGCACTTCAAAAACAAATGCGCAATATTTAGAAAACGACAACTAAAAAGAAAAGCGCGTGCGCTGCAATTTTCTTCTTGCAAGGAGGTAAAAAAAATGATAAATTGTGGCAGTTCACCGCGGGATGCTATTAACCCGGTCTGAATAGGTATAGCACCAAGAACAGAGGGGCGAAACCGCCCCCTCTTTCGCATCGTGAACATCACCAAGAAACACAAGAACTCTCACTCACACCATGCCACAGATTATCAAGCGCAACGGAAAACGCGAACGCTTCGAGGCCTATAAGGTACAACAAGCCATCGAAAAGGCGTACCATGCCTCACAGGAAGAATATAATCCTCTCGTATATGCAAATGTATTGGATGCTCTCAAAAAAGAGGAGTATTTGCCGGTGGAGAAGGTGCAGGACGTGATTGAGAGAGAGCTGATGAAGGCCGGAGCATTTGAAACGGCTCGCAACTTCATCAAATACCGTTTCCTGCACAAGCTGCAGCGTGAGCAGATTGCCGGCGTTTACCAAGGCAACACGTGGGTGGATTGTAAGCAAACCATCGAGGAATACATCGGCAATACGGACTGGCGCATCAAGGCGAACTCCAACACCACATATTCCAATGCCGGGCTTGTCAACAACACTGCCGGCAAGGTCATTGCTAACTATTGGCTGGACCAAGTGTATACCCCTGAAGAAGGGGCTGCTCATCGAAACGGTGACTACCACATCCATGACTTGGACTGCCTTACCGGTTATTGCGCAGGATGGAGTTTGCGCAACCTTCTTAATGAAGGTTTTAATGGCGTACGCAGTCGCGTAAACAGTCGTCCGCCCCGCCATTTCCGCGAAGCTCTGGGGCAAATGGCCAATTTCTTGGGCATCCTGCAAAGTGAGTGGGCAGGAGCTCAAGCATTCAGCTCATTCGACACCTACCTTTCCCCGTACCTGTTCCGCGACCAGTTGCCGTACGCCGCTGTGAAAAAGGCTCTGCGCAACTTTGTGTACAACCTGAACGTGCCGTCCCGCTGGGGGCAGAGCCCGTTCACCAATGTGACGATTGACTGGACAGTCCCCCGCGACTTGCGCGAGCAACCGCCGTTCTCCGGGGGAGCGCATATTTTCGAAGGCATGCAGGACGAGAACCTGTTGGCTATAGCGAAAGAACGTGGCGTAGACTCGTTGACTTCTCTGACGTACAAGCATTTCCAACCGGAAATGAATATAATACAACGTGCTTTCTACGAGGTACTGACGGAAGGCGACAGCACGGGGCAGCCCTTTACCTTCCCCATTCCCACAGTTAACATTACAGAGGACTTTGACTGGGATGGCGAAAATGTGCCCCTGCTTTTCGAAAACGCCGCAAAAATCGGGTCTTCTTACTTCCAGAACTTCATCGGCTCGCAGTATAAGTATGATGAGAACGGCAACCGAGTCATCGACGAGGAAGCCTACAAGCCGGATGCCGTACGCTCTATGTGCTGTCGTTTGCAGCTGGATTTGCGAGAGCTCCTGAAGCGAGGCGGCGGTCTCTTCGGGTCTGCGGAAATGACAGGCTCCATCGGCGTAGTAACCATCAACATGGCTCGACTCGGCTACCTTTACAAAGGCAACAAGAACCTGCTGTACACCAAGCTTGGTGAGCTGATGGATTTAGCCAAGGATACGTTGGAAAAGAAGCGTGTATTCATTAACACGCTGTACCAGAGGGGGCTGTATCCCTACACCAAGCGCTACCTGCCGCACCTGCGCAACCACTTCTCCACCATTGGCCTTAACGGCATTAACGAGATGTTGCGCAACTTCTCGGGAGATACAATGAACACTGCTACGCCTGAAGGAATTGCGTTTGCTGAGGAGGCGCTGCATTTCATGCGTGAACGCATTCGCGGCTACCAGGAAGAGACCGGAAACCTCTATAACTTGGAAGCAACGCCGGCAGAAGGCACAACTCACCGCTTTGCCCGAGAGGACCTCAAGCGCTACCCGGATATCATCCAGTCCGGCACACCGGGACACCGCTACTACACCAACAGCTCTCAGTTGCCCGCAAGCTATACGCATGACCTCTTCAAAGCTCTGAAGATGCAGGACAAATTACAGTGCTGCTACACCGGTGGCACAGTATTCCATATGTACATGAACGAGGCAATCTCCACCCCGGAGGCCTGTCGCGACATAGTACGCAAGGTGCTGACAAACTTCAAGATGCCTTACATCACTGTAACACCGCTCTTCTCTGTGTGCGATAAGCACGGCTACCTGAAGGGACGCCATGACTATTGCCCGCTTTGCGATGAGGAACTCATAGCCAAGGCAAGAGCAGAAGAGCAACCCGAGCTTCCTCTGTTCTGATTGAACGAATTACGAACCAAACACTCCACACACTGAATATGAACGACATCGACATTAAGCCCGTAGTCAAAAGCGATGAGCAAATCCTCGCTGAACATGAGGCAGAGCGCACCAAGTGCACCGTTTACACCCGCGTGATGGGTTACCACCGTCCGGTGGAAACCTTTAATGCCGGTAAGCAAGGCGAGTTCGAGGAACGAGCTCACTTTGATGAACCCGGTTGCGGTTGTGGCTGTGATGCCATCCTTAAATAACTTCAGCACATTTTGTGCCGGCAGGTAAATCCTGCACTCAAAACCTGCAACGGTGTAAGCTCACGTCATTATCATTGTCAAAGCTAACCGTTGCAGGTTTTCTGCAAATATATTTTCGCTACGAATATGCGCCGACATCCAGTAGATATTACCCCTCTCACTTTTTTGGATTACCCTAAAAAAGCAGCATGCATATTTTGGTATACCGGCTGCAATTTAAGGTGCCCGTATTGCTATAATCCGGAATTGGTGCTGGGCCATAGTAAGAATCAAGTTGACGAACTGGCATTTTTGAGGGAGCGCATGGGATTTCTGGATGCAGTCGTTCTCTCCGGAGGTGAAATAACGCTTCAACCTCAGCTGAAAGAGATATGCCAAGACATCAAAGCACTGGGGTATCTCATCAAAATAGACACTAACGGCAGCAATCCCGAAATTCTGCAAGACCTGTTAGAACATAAGCTTATTGATTACGTTGCTATGGATAACAAGATGCCTTGCAACAGGACTTGGAACTTGCCGGGAGGAGACCCTTTGTTCGGCAGGTTTGCACGATGCCTCAACTTACTGAAAAACAGCGGAACGCCTTTTGAAATCCGAACAACTGTCCACCCGGGGCTGTTAGATGAAGCTGATATTCTCCAGATGATACGAGAATGCGAGAATCTCGGTTACTCCGGAACGTATTATCTGCAATATTTTTTCAATGCCGGTTTTACTCTCGGCAATATGAAGCCCCCTACCCGTCGCTACGACAGACAATTGTTGAACAGGCATTCGCCACTTGCCATCGGATACAGAAATTTCCCGGAAGACAGAGGAAAAGCCTAAGTAAGGCCGTAAAATTTGAATGATGCAACAAATTTTGCTTCACACCCAAGCACATATGGCGTATAATGTTGCGCGTGCGCGGTAAACCACCGTGCGCTATGTTTACAATGAAGATCGTTCTTGCATACTCCGGTGGCCTTGACACATCCGTTCTTCTGGTGTGGCTCAAGGAGAAGTACAATGCTGAAATTATTGCATACTGCGCAGATGTAGGTCAGGCTGAAGAGCTTGATGGTCTTGAAGAAAAAGCCCTTGCTACAGGTGCCTCCAAGTGCATTATCGGCGACCTGAAAGCAGACTTTGCAGCAAATTACATTTTCCCGATGTTCCAAGCGAACGCCGTGTACGAAGGGCGCTATCTGCTGGGAACCTCTATTGCACGCCCCTGCATTTCCAAAGCGATGGTAGATGTAGCTATTGCCGAGGGGGCTGATGCTATTGCACACGGTGCAACCGGCAAGGGCAATGACCAAGTGCGTTTCGAGCTTTCCATTAACGCATTGGCACCTCAGCTGCAAGTAATAGCTCCTTGGCGCATGAAGGAGTGGCGTGACCAATTCCCCGGCCGTTCTGAACTTATTCAATACGCTGAGTCCCACGGCATTCCGATTCGCCAAAGCATGAAGAAACCGTACTCCATGGACCGCAATCTTCTGCACATTTCCTACGAAGCAGGTATCCTCGAGGATACATGGTATGATGCAACCAAGGAAGAAGACCGTGGCATGTACATGCTTTCCGTTGCTCCGGAAGATGCACCGGATGAGCCGCAATACTTACAATGCCTGTTTGAAAAGGGCAACATCGTAGGTCTTCAGACAGAAGGCCTTGCCGAGATTATGACTGAGGTGGGCACGACAGCAATCGGCGAAAAGGATGGTTACACGCTACTTGACCCGCTCGGCGTCATGCTTGTACTCAACTATTTGGGAGGCAAGCACGGCATTGGCAGAGTAGATATTATTGAGAACCGCTTTGTAGGAATGAAGAGCCGTGGCATCTATGAGACCCCCGGTGGTACCATCTTGCTTGCAGCACACCGTGATATTGAGACCATTACGATGGATCGCGAGGCTCAGAAGGTCCGTGACTCGCTGATTCCCGACTATGCTTCCATGGTGTACAACGGTTTCTGGTTTGCTCCCGAGCGCGAGGCCATTCAAGCTCTCGTTACCAAAACTCAGGAAACGGTCAACGGTGAGGTTCGCCTTAAACTCTATAAGGGCAACGTCATGTATGCCGGTCGCAAGAGCCCGAACTCTCTCTACAGTTACGAAATTGCAACGATGGAGGGCGACTACACGGACGAAGATTACAACCAGGATGACGCCAGCGGGTTCATCCACCTCAATGGCCTGCGCCTCAAGCAGTTTGCCAGAGTAAACAATAAGTAAGCTTATTTTCACCCTCGCGCTTATTCCATAAGCGCGAGGGTGTTATTTATTATATATGAATGCGCTTCCGAAACTCTCGTATGTACTTCTCTCTCACAACAGAGAGAAGTATATTCGTGGCGCCATCGAAAGCGCTTTTGCGCAGGATTACGAGGGAGAACTGGAATACATTTTCTCCGATGACTGCTCCACTGACAAAACCTTCGAAATCATTAAAGAATGTGTCTCGGAGTATAAAGGAAATCGGCGGGTTGTAGTTACCCAAACACCTCGTAATCTTCACCTTGCCGGCAATACTAACCACGCCGTTCAATTCGTCACAGGCGATTTTGTCATCCGCGCAGATGATGACGATTACTCGGCGGTGGACAGATGCTCTCTTATCGGTAAAGCAATTGCAGAAAATCCCGGGTGCACTTTCGTCCTTACCAAACAGAGGCGTTTTACTGATGCTCAAGACGAGGAAGCCAGAAAAGCATGCTCTACCCCCTGCTCTGAAACGCCGGCGGTTTCCATTGTTGATATTGAAAAAGGACACGATGGGCTTTCTGCGTTCTTTTCAAAAGACAGCTCAAACAAAGCGTGGTCATCTAAAGTATACACAGAATTCTCTAATCTACCGCTCGAAGGATACTATGTAGACGATGTGATATGCTTCTACAGAGCGTGTTCATTAGGATTTGGCATTGCCATTTCCCCCATTACAATGATGGCTCGCGACGGCAGCTCCAACATGTGCCGAGGAGGAGATGACGGAGCAAGAGGTTATAATGCTATTATCCGTCTTGAACAATTTAACGACAAGTACTTTAACTTAACCTATCAGCCGTTAGAGCAAACCATAGCGGATATCCGTGAGCACATGCAAAATTCTCGCCCACATGCATACGCCACCGCATCTAATTTTTTTGACGCTCTCAGCAAGAATATGAAGGAACGTAGTCTTTTGTGCACATACTGGCGCAAAGGCACCCTGAACCGCATAAAAATCAAAAATAAGCTCAGATGGAAGGGTCTCTTCAACTGGCTCCGCTGCCTCCCCTTACCTATTTACGCCGGGTTACTGGCAATTTATAGAAAAATCAAGCATTAATTTGTTATACATTCTGTTAATATACTAACATGATTAATAATCCAATATCTGTATTCATGCACCCGCGAACATTCTGGAATTGGAAGTTCAGTGGAGTATCCCGTTATGTTTGCGAATTGGCAGAAGAATTAATACAAGCAGGGGTAGACGTACATATCCCCATCAAAGAAACGCACAACGAATACCTGAAAGGATCTACATTTTACCATAAAACCTCTTCAGAAGTATATCCTGCAAACATATCTATACGTATAATCAGAAAGCTTTTATCACTGACCCCGTTAAAAGAAAAAGCCAGACGCGCTGAATTGAGAAGTCAGGCTCTTAATTTTCTTAGAAGTAATCAGTTTTCTCTTATTCACCCCACGCATACCAATGCGACAGAGATACTGCCTTACGTAGGCAAAACTCCGTTAGTCATTACGGTTCACGATATGACGCATGAACTCTTTCCCGAGAGTTTTGCGACACACGACCCTTCGTCTGAAAGAAAACGACTTTTTGCTCAACGAGCAGACCGAATTATAGCCATATCGGAGTGTACTAAGAATGACCTAGTTCAACTTTTTGACATAAATCCGGAAAAAATAGATGTAATCCATCATGGAAATTCTCTAAAACTTCCGAAAGGACACGAAAGCATTCCTATGAACATACCTGAGCGGTATGTGTTATTTGTAGGAAAACGCAGCGGATACAAAAATTTTGAGACCTTTGCCAAAGCATTTGCAATTTCATCAAAACAAGATGACTCATTGCACCTCATATGTGCAGGGGGAGGCGCGTTTACGGAAAAGGAAACCGCGTACCTCGAACATTTAGGAATACAAACAAAAACTCACCAGATGTGGGTTACTGATGAAGAACTGGCAATTCTATACAATAGATCATTGTGTTTTATATACCCTTCTGAATATGAGGGATTTGGCTTACCGATTTTAGAAGCCTTTGAATGCGGAGCTCCCGTGCTGTGTGCACACGCCAGCTGTTTTCCGGAAGTAGCTGGCAACGGGGCTCTGTTTTTCGATCCTAAAGACATCCAAGAAATGGCTGCACTAATGCAGAAAGTCATATCATCGTCAACTTTACGCACCGACTTACTGAAAGCAGGTTCTCTGAGATTAAAAGATTTTTCTTGGAAAAAATGCGCGCAGCAAACACTCCGCACATATAAAACTGTTCTTCAATAAAACATCATGATTGTAAAGCTAAAACTCTTTATCCTCAACTGCATCTCCTGCTGGCATAAGTTATTTTTGCGCAGGAAAGGATTTGCTTTCGGCGCGGGATGTTTTGTAGATGGAGCTCCTGACATACGAACGACCAAGGGTTCAAAAATCATACTGAAAGATAACGTAACCTTAATATCAAATCCACGCCACAATCCACTCTTGGAACATCCGATGACATTCAGGACCTTGACCCCGGATGCCATTATCGAATTACAAAGCAACTGTGGCATAAGTGGATCTCGGCTTGTGTGTTGTAATCGCATCACAATCGGAGAATATACCATCATCGGACCGGGAACGCTCATCTATGACTCTGAAGGGCACAGCTACGACAAGGAAATTGGTTGGAGCGGGAGGTCAGTTAGAACCGGCAGACCCATCTCTATAGGGAATAAATGTTTTATCGGAGCACGCTGCATAATTCTCAGCGGAGTCACCATAGGCGACAACTGTGTTATTGCTGCCGGTTCGGTAATTACACAAGACATTCCGGCCGGACATAAAGCAAGCGGCAATCCGGCAACAATCACCCCCTTACCCAAAATACTCGGCGGGGTCGGAAAAAAGGCACGTAAATAACCCAATCTCTTGACAGGAACCAATTAACCTGATAAACTTCCGTTGGTAGTTATGACAGAAGCAAGATTTCTTGAAAATATAGCAGAAGCACTTGAATTGGATTTTTCTCCGAGCATTAATGACAGATTCAAAGAGTACGAAGAATGGGACTCTATGACATTTCTCTCACTAATGATGCTACTAAAAGAAGAATACGAGTTAGCGCTGGGTATTGACGA
The DNA here is from genome assembly GCA_017415995.1 of Akkermansia sp. Taxonomy (GTDB): domain Bacteria; phylum Verrucomicrobiota; class Verrucomicrobiia; order Verrucomicrobiales; family Akkermansiaceae; genus Akkermansia. The sequence continues at coordinate 14,316 of JAFQDN010000056.1, forward strand.
TTTCAACAAAGTTGAAACATGGCTTGATTTGTATACACTTATCAAATGTTGACATGTCTTCATTTTGGAATATCAGTGATACCTCAGCAACGGCCATCGTAAAGCAAGATGGCACGAGCTTGACGTACTCACAGTTATACTCTGCAGCCGACTGTTTTGCAGAAAAACTTGCAGAACGAAGTCTATTGCTAATACAAGCAGCCAATAATCTTGAAAGCGTTATTTCATACATAGCATGCCTCAGGAATAACCATGTAGCAATGCTTGTGTCCCGAGACATGAGTTCCGGCATGTTGGAAACGTTGAAAGAGATATACACGCCGGACCATGTGTATGCCCCCAATCAAAACGGAAGCTACGAACTCAACGAGACTCCCCATCACAAAACACAGCAGAAGTCAGAACTTCATCCGGATCTCGCGGTTTTGTTATCAACATCCGGCTCGACCGGTTCTCCAAAATTGGTTCGGTTGACAAGAAACAACTTGGCAGCCAACGCTGCTGACATAGCAGAGTACCTCAGACTTTCCAACACGGAACGAGCAATAACGAATCTTCCTCTGTACTACTCCTATGGACTTTCCATCATCAATAGTCATTTACTCGTAGGTGCCACTTTGTTGCTGACAGAAGACTCTTTGATTAGTCCCTCATTTTGGAATTTTTACGATGAATATGAGGCAACATCATTAGCCGGGGTTCCCTACACATATGAGATGCTGGAATTAGTAGGATTCCGAAATCGCGTTCATCCCCATCTCAGGTATATGACTCAAGCAGGAGGACATATGCCGGAAAAGCTGGTAAAAATCTACGCTCAATGGGCCTTAGAAAAAGGGATTTTATTCTACGTAATGTATGGGCAAACCGAAGCTACTGCGCGCATGAGCTATTTACCTCCGGGAGAAGCTTTATTACACCCGGACTCCATCGGTGTTGCCATTCCAAATGGAAAGTTATACCTTGTTGACGAAAACAACCGTCGCATCAATAAGCCCGGTAGCGTTGGTGAACTCGCATACAATGGGAACAATGTCTGTATGGGATATGCAGAAACGCGAGCAGACCTAGCAAAGGAAGACGAGAACAACGGTATTCTGAAAACCGGAGACCTCGCCAAGTTCGATTCTAACGGATTGTTCTATATTACAGGAAGGCTTAAAAGATTCTTAAAAATTGCAGGAAACCGGTTCGGTCTGGATGAATTAGAATCTCAATTTAACAAAGCCGGAATTTTCGCAGTATGCGGTGGTACTGATGGCAAGCTATTGGTAGCAGTAACATCAGCCAATGATGTTCAACCGGCTGCTGATTTTCTTAAAAACACTTGGCACTTAATGAAAAAACAGTACCGAGTAATTCATGTGCCGAAAATTCCAAGAACGGAATCCGGGAAAATTTTATACGCTGAGTTGTTTCAGACTTTCTAATCAGCTCAGCCATTAACACAGCTCTGGCCCAACACACGTAATTACTTGAACCAAAGAGGCATCTTTTCTCTGTCTGGGAAGGTCTTATACCACCACCATTTTCCTCTACCACCGTCTTTCTGGTATATACCAACAGTCTTATTATACTTTGTTTGCTTACCCGCCAATTTATTCAAAGTAGGATCAAATAGTCTCGGGTACATGACCACTGTTGTAAGCAAGACAAGAAGTCCACAACTAAAACAACAAACAAAATGCTTAATCTTAAGCTTAAACATTATAAATATTATAACACCTAAACAGACAGAAACAAATGCTCCCGTCATATGTATAAAATACAGCGAAGCCGCACACATATACAGAATGTATGCAATTTTATGACTCTCCTTAGCGCTTGTGTAGCCTTTACAAAACAGAATAAACAAAAAATAATGCGTTACAATAGATCCCTTCATCGCCATGTCTGTATTTATCGCAGCAGCTGATAACATACAAAAGAAATGAACAACTATCACAACCCACATTAAAGGATTTTTATAATCCCGATAAATAATCCAGGCTGCTATGCCCATATTAAAGAACATATATATTACAATCGAAAAACAAAACTCAAGAGAACAAAGTTTTCCTAAAGATAAAGGACTGGCAGAATCTGCACATAAATAATAAGGAACAATTAGGACAATTAGACATAAGTATCCGGTCACATTTATAGGAGAAACTATGTTATTAATAATTTCGTTACACCATGAAGAGCTGTTATCTTGAGGAGCAGAAAAAACAAATTCTTTCAGATACAAATAAATTAAAATTGGCAGCAAAAAAACTGCACCCATAGGAGAATACATCAAAGCGCAAACCGCAAGAATAGGAGCTATAGTTCTCATTACGTTTTTTTGTAAGAGCATTCCACACACTATAGCCAAGGGAATCAAACAATGAATGATACTCTTAATTGAAAAAGCAGGATAAAAAGAAACCAAAGGCTCTGCCACGTGATTATTCCAACTAAAAGCAAAGCTCATGGAATGACCATGCGTCCACGGAGCAACTGCAGAACAAGGAAGCAATTCTAATCCGGCCCAAGTTAAAAAAGCAGCAGATATCCAAAATGACGTAGAACCGAGAGCTTTGTAAACGTAATAAAGGACGAAAAACATCCCCAGAAGCGACCAAACAAAATAAGTCCACTGAGCAATTTCCCAGTTAGTATACCTACCTACCAGAGCGGCAGGTAACCATGACTGGAAATAATAAACAAAATACTTGCCATCATCTAAAAATGGAGGCCATCCTTTAGTTGTAAGATCATAAAAAATATCGTTTCTAACAAAATAATCTGTATGTTGAACCCAATTCCCTGTCATGCCAGTCATAAAAATAATCATGACAAACATGAAGGCACTTGGAATTAAATGCTTCCACGATAAGGAAGGGAACTCACAGCAGTTACTCCTCCTGTATCTCAAAACGGAATAATAGACTGATGAGAGTAATAGAAACATCAAAGGAATGGCTACCCATATTTTTAACCATCCGCAGATAAATAAGAAAAGGGGGAACAGCAAATATAGCAGAGCGCTAATATCAACTAAAGAAAAAAATCTACAGTCCGTTTTATTCATACCAATTAAATTAGCTAATAAAATTAATTCACCCCCAAAACCTCACCAAGCACGGCTAAGCAGCGGGCGTTTTCAGGCTTGGAACCTACGGTGATACGGATGTAATCAGGTAAGCCATAGCCATCCATGTGGCGGAGAATAACCCCTTTTGCAAGACAGGCATTGAAAACGTTGCGTCCCTGGCCAGTTTTAACAAGAATAAAGTTACCGTGGCTGGGGATATAGTCGATATTCCAACGTTCGAAAGCAGAATAAAACTGTTTTTTACCTTCGTTTACCATGTGAACAGATGCAGCCAAGTGGGCATCGTCATCAAGAGCGGCAGCAGTGGCAACCTGAGCCATCAGGTTCATGTTAAAAGGAGTCCTGGCTTTATTGAGCAAATCCGCTATCTCCGGAGTAGTAATACCATAACCGGCACGGAGCCCCGCAAGGCCATATGCCTTAGAAAAGGTACGCAAAATAATCACATTTTTGCCCTGCTTAACATATTTGAGCGTATCAGGCTTAACATCGGCAAAATCAATATATGCTTCATCGAACGCAACAATAACGTGCTCAGGCACCTGCTCCATAAAGGAATCCATTTCCTCTTGGTACACCATGGTGCCGAGAGGATTAGTCGGATTCGTAATAAATACCAAGCGAGTTTGAGGAGTGATTGCCTGGAGCATACCCTTCAAATCATGACTCCAGTCCGGTTTATTATCCACCTCCACATAACGAGCGCCGAAAAGCTTGCACATGATGGGGTACATGGAAAAGCCATGCTTAGCAGCCACAAGTTCAATTCCTTCATGAAGACAGGCGTGGCAAAGCAACTCAATAATTTCACTGCTGCCGCTACCCACAACGGTTTGAACAAAATCTACACCGAATCTATCTGCAAGTTTGCTTCTCAACACGTATGAAGCACCATCAGGATAAATATGGACACCGGAAGCAGCATCCTGCATAGCTTTAATAGCTAATGGCGAAGGACCGAGCGAATTCTCATTGGAGGCCAATTTCACAATATCACCCGGAGCCAAACCTAACTCACGAGCGGTTTCTTCAATAGGCTTGCCGGGCTGATAAGCGACCAAATCCAACACATACGGATTCGCATATTGAGTGATGCTGCTCTTCATAACGGGCGAGATTATAATACAGCGGAGCAGACAAATCAAGCACGGATTGCAACTGCCTCTTAATTTATTAAGCAAATGTCGCATTGCAGGATTGTCAAGAGAGCGCAAATATGATAGATGTCTTGTGTATGATTCGCCGTTTATCCACCATTATGACAGTGCTGAGCAGTATTCTGCTATACAGTTGCGGAGATGGTGAAACATCCGCGCAGCATTTTGCGAACAAGCGAATCTTACTAATAGGCAATAATTCTGAGCCCCAGAGCTTAGATCCGCACAAGGCTACCGCCGTCGCAGACGGAAAAATCATCAGCACCTTGCTGGAAGGGCTTGTTCGCCCGCACCCTCAGAGAGATGGAGAGATATTACCGGGAGTAGCAAAAGATTGGCAGCACGATGAAACCGCCAAGGAATGGACATTCCGACTGCGAAAGGAAGCGCGATGGAGCGATGGCCGCCCCGTAACAGCCCATGATTTTGCCTACGCATACCAAAGGTTACTGCATCCGCAATTCGGGGGTAAATATGCAGAAATGCTCTACCCCATCCTCGGAGCGGAAGAATATAATAAAGGTCAGACACCATGGGAAAACGTTGGAGTAAAGGTCATAAATGACCATACCCTTAAACTGACCCTAAAGGGGCCGACACCTCATCTGCCTCAACTTATGTTGCATTTTACATGGTATCCTATACCCCGGCATCATGTAGAGGCTAACGGAGGAATGTTGGATCGCCGTAGCAAGTGGACGCAACAAAACAACTGGGTGGGTAATGGAGCCTATATTCCGCACCAACACCAATTCAACAACTATCTCAGCGTCATTCCAAACCCCCGGTATCATCGCCGCAACGAACTGAAAAACAACGGAATTCGTTTTTTACCAATCGTCAACGGTTACACGGAAACGCGTATGTACTTCGGCGGAAAACTGCACATAACAAACAATGTACCGCCGGAAATGATATCCTATGCCAAAACACGCACGCATGAAGACTTTTGCCGAGATCCGTATTACTGTACCATATTCTACAGATTGAATACAACCCGAGCACCCCTCAATGACGCAAGAGTGAGAGAAGCCCTCAGCTTAGCCATAGACCGAGAAGCACTCGTTCAAAAAGTGGTAAGAAACGCCGGAATACCTGCATATGGCTTCACGCCCCCCGGAGCCGGCTATACACAAGCACCGACACCATCGGCCACACTGAACCAACAACAACGTAACGAAAAGGCAAAACAATTATTAGCAGACGCTGGATATGCCGGAGGCGCAGGATTTCCAACCCTGGAACTCATGACAACCTCTCGAGATGTGCAACGCATTATGGCAGAAACCATTCAAGCAATGTGGGCAGACACACTCGGCATACATGTCGAAATACGTTCCTGCGAATGGACAGCCTACAAAGCAGCACAACAAAGCATGAATTACGACATCTCGTCATCCTCATGGAGCGGAGATTACTTGGATCCTGCAACCTTTGTGGAACTTTGGAGAACCGGAGGAGGCAACAACAACACAGGATGGAGCAATGAGCAATTTGATGCACAGCTCACCTCCGCCACAGCAACCGGCAACACTCAGCAGCGGCTGCAACATCTGCAAAACGCCGAACAAATCATGCTGCGGGAGCACCCCATAATTCCTTTGTACTACAGCGAACGCACCTACTTACGTTCCTCTCGACATGTGCGAGGCTGGCAACCTCGATTACTGGATAATTTCCCCTTAGACGCAGTAGAAATCAAACCATGATTAAATTATTACTCAGACGCTTGGCGCAGGGGGTAATTGTCATCTTTGTGCTCAAGACCATAACGTTTTTCCTGGTACGCATGCTACCGGGCAATCCCTTTTTAGGGGAACGGAAATTGCCGCAACATGTAATGGACCAGCTTAACAACCTTTACGGATTGGACCAAAGTGCCATTGTTCAATACTACAATTATTGGAAAGGAATATTGACAAACGGGGATTTCGGCCCCTCACTGGTAAGAGAAGGGCTTCAAGTATCCACCATTATAGCAGAGGCATTTCCGGTGTCACTGGCACTGGGCATTTGCGGCATGTTCATAGCAATCATACTCGGAATCCCGGCAGGCATGTTGAGTGCCTATTACCGGAACCGCTGGCCGGACACCATACTCATGTTACTGGCCATGCTGGGCATCTGCATACCGGCGTTTGTAATCGGGCCACTGTTTGGGAAAACCCTAGGAAATATGCCTGGGCTGAGTGTAGCCGGATGGGACAACCCGCTGTGCATCGTATTACCGGCGCTGACACTGGGCTTAATCAACGCAGCATATTTGGCCAGACTCACCCGCGGAGGCATGTTGGAGGTTTTAGCCCAAGATTTCATACGCACAGCCAAAGCAAAAGGCGCCGGCACATTCCGCATCTTATTCATACACGCGCTGCGCAGCGGACTGCTTCCCGCTGTATCATATTTAGGGCCGGCTTTTGCAGCACTTATCACAGGTTCATTTGTGGTAGAAACCTGCTTCCAAGTGCCGGGAATGGGGTTACACTTCGTCAATGCAACAACGGACCGCGACTACTTTCTCATACAAGGACTCGTTCTTTGTTACGGCATTCTGATCGTGCTGGCAAATCTCATTGTAGATTTAGCCCTAGTTGCACTCAACCCTCGACTGCGAGCACAAGGAACAGCATAACGACATGAAAACACCTCAATATCAACAAGGCAACTCGCTGTGGAAAGATGCTCAAAAACGGCTTTTCCGCAATAAGGCAGCCATGATGGCGCTTTACTTTTTAATCGCTATGTTTGTTGCGTGTTTCGTGTTACCCTTGTTCCCTATCATCGATAACCCCAACACAACCAACTTAGACAACATCGCAGCCCCCTGCTCCATGCAACATCCGTTCGGCACGGATCAACTTGGCAGAGACCTTTTGGCTCGCGTATTATACGGAGGTCGCATTTCCCTTTTAGTCGGTTTGGTTGCAACAATAGTGGCACTGGTTATCGGGCTTATATACGGGCTTATATCCGGATACATAGGCGGAAGGACAGATGCCCTGATGATGAGAACGGTAGATGTTCTTTTTGCACTTCCGTTCATCGTATTAGTCATCGTTTTTTCCCTGAGCATCGAACAGCCCAGCCGAGAATTAACCGAATGGGTAATCAGCACCACCGGATGGAGTCGCGAATCAGTCGCACCGATTTTAGGTTTAGTTCCGTTATTCATAGCTATAGGTGCATTAGGATGGCTGACCTTAGCGCGAATCGTACGCACACAGACGCAAGAAATTAAGTCCCAAGAGTACATACAAGCAGCACGTTCACTCGGTTTAAGCCATATTCGCATACTATTCCGGCACATTGCTCCTAATCTGATGGGTACCGTTGTAGTCTATACAACACTGGCCGTGCCGGGTATAATGCTGACAGAATCCACCCTATCATTCATCGGTTTGGGAGTAAAAGCTCCGAACTCGTCGTGGGGTACCCTCATTAAAGAAGGAGCAGACAGAATGGAAGTAACCCCTGAACTACTGCTTTTTCCGACCTTATTTTTCTGTCTTACCCTCTTGGCACTCAATTTTCTCGGAGATGGATTACGAGATGCCATCGATCCAAAATCAGCAAAGGATTAGACTTGCAATATTGGCACAAAATTGTAAAATAAAGAAGAGATGAATGCAACTCAGATTCACGAAGTTCTCAACAAATTCGATGTCTCGCCCTCAAAATCATTGGGGCAGAATTTTCTTATTGATGAAAACATTGCAAAATGGATAGTCAGCCAACTGGAAATTACAGCTGACGACTGTGTTGTTGAGGTTGGACCGGGAACCGGCGCGCTCACCGAGCACATGGCACCACTGTGCCGGAAACTGATACTGGTAGAATTTGATGCCAGATTGGCAGAATATCAGAAAAACCGGTGGGCAAACACCCCGCATGTAGAAGTACACCACGCAGATGGAGCAACGTGGGATCCTCGTCAACTTTTTGCGGAACAACCCGTCAAATTCATGGGCAACCTCCCCTATTCTGCCGGAGGCGCTATATTGGCAAACTTCTTAACATCCCCCTGCGCATGCAGCCGCGCCGTTGTAATGCTGCAAAAAGAGTTTATAGACCGCATATTAGCCACCCCGGGAGACGATGCATACGGACTGTTATCGTTACGAATACAAATGGACTGGGTACCTAAAGCCCTCAAAACAGTACCGCCGGAAGCATTTTCACCACGGCCGAAAATAGACTCAACGGTAATGCTACTCACGCCACGTCCGGCAAAAGAATTACCTCCATATGACCACCGTTATATGGACGAGCTGATGCGCAGGTGCTTTTCACAACGGCGCAAGCAAATGCATAAGCAGCTACCTAAAGAACCGGATTGGAAAGAAGTTGCAACAGCCATCGGAATCCCCGTTACAGCAAGGCCAGAAGAGCTAGGATTGGAACAATGGGTTGCACTCACGAGAGCTTATGATCCGAATCCGCTTGCAACAATAGCCCAAAACGAGGATGAGATTTTCGACGTTGTAGACGAGCAGGATAATGTTCTTAAACAGGCTTCACGAAAAGAAGTTCACGAACAGAAACTCATACACAGAGCCGTCCACGTATTGGTGTTCAGCAAGAAAACACATGATTGTCTTCTTCAAAAGCGCTCCGCTTACAAAGACAAGCACCCCGGTGTGTGGGATTCCTCCGCAGCCGGCCATTTGGATGCCGGAGAAACGTACGAAGAAGCCGCAATCCGTGAGCTTCGCGAGGAACTCGGTATCGAAGACGCTAAGCTCATTCATGTATGCAATTTACCACCTTCGGAAGCCACAGGGTGGGAACACGTCGGACTTTACGCGGCGTTACATGACGGGAAAGTACATTTCCCGGCAGCAGAAATCGAAGGAGTCATCCCTTTTTCACCCACGTTGATAGACAAATGGTTGCAACGCAGACCGGAGGATTTCGCAAGCTCCTTTTCACAATGTTGGAAAGCCGTACGCCCCATGATTATCGAGAATAAATAACATTTCAACTCACTACAGCATATGGCCATTCTCTCCCTAGTTGTTCCCTGCTACAATGAAAAAGAAGCCTTACCCTACTTCATGGAAGAAGTAGAGAAAGTGACAAAAGAAATCAAAGGCATTGAAACAGAAGTCATTTTAATTAACGATGGCAGCAAGGATGAAACAATAGAAGTCATTCGAGAGCTCAAAAAAAGCTACTCCTGCATACGTTACTTATCTTTCTCGAGAAACTTCGGCAAAGAGAGCGCCATTTTAGCAGGTCTTGCAGCCTCCCGAGGAGATTGGACGGCCGTCATGGATGCCGATTTACAAGACCCCCCATCACTCTTACCGGAAATGCTGAAAGCAATACGAGAGGAGGGATATGACTGCGTCGGAACACGCCGCTCCACTCGCACCGGCGAACCACCCATTCGGTCCTTCTTTGCCCGAATGTTTTACAAACTCATTAACAAGGTATCCAGCACCAAACTAGTGGACGGAGCCAGAGATTTCAAGCTTTTATCCCGCCCGGCAGTAGATGCTTTATTATCCATGCCGGAAGTCAATCGTTTTTCAAAAGGATTGTATGAATGGATAGGATTCCGTACCAAGTGGATAGAGTTTAAGAACGTAGAACGTGTTGCAGGTGAAACGAAATGGTCATTCTGGGGATTGTTCAAATACTCCATAGAAGGGATAGTTTCATTCACCACCTCCCCCCTGATTCTCTCGGCACTGTTAGGGATACTATTCATGTTCATATCAATAGTAACCCTGCTTTTTCTGATTGTTCGTCAGCTTATGTACCACAATTCCGTAAGCGGCTGGACCTCCATGGTTTGCATTATTTTGCTACTGAGCGGAGTGCAGCTATTCTGCCTCGGCATTTTCGGGCAATACTTGGCAAAAATGTACACAGAAATCAAACGCAGACCGCACTACATTATCGCAGAACGTTCCGAGCCGGACAAATAACCCCTCCTGCTCTCACTTTTTTAACAAGAAGGGATTTTCCGCGGAAATGGGAATAAGCTCAACCCTCTCGGCAGGAATTGTTGTTTCCGGGAGGATTTCGAGGGCATTCGGGAGCAGAATTATCTGAGAAGCCCCGGTATCCTCCACAAGCTCATGAAGCTCGACGGGTTGGGCTGGATTGCGACCACAAATAACGACATCAACCTTTTTATATTGCAAAGGAATGCGTTCGTACGTAACAACGGAAGCATCTCCCAAATACATCACACGTTGCTCACCGCATTCCCAAATAACGGCAGGTGTCAAATTCTGCACAGGGCTTTTCGGCAAATAAGACGGAGGATAGACGACAACATATTTACCGGCTTCCGTAGAAAAGACTTGAGCTTCAGCATCTGTGAAATATGACCGTAGAACTGTCAAATCCGGCCAAGTCTCAGTGAGCACCTCGCTTCCACCACACAAAGAAGCCCGTTTTTGAGTCAACAACAATGCGGAAGGCTTAAACCCGCCGTGAAAAAGAGCAGGTTCAACATTAAATCTGGCCGTTTTTTCACCTCCGCAATTAATGACTACCCCGGGATTGCCCAGCACACAAAAACAATCTCCATACCCGGTATGCATCACCATGAAGGAATCAGGCGGGGAGGATTCTTCAATAGGCATGTAAGAACCCGGTAATGCAGAAAAAAAGGAAACCACATTAATCAACATCCCTGCACCATAAAGAGCCAGACCATGCAACCACGCACCGACCACAGGAACCCACGACAACACTAAAGCAGCCGTACCCAATGCCATCACAAGCGGAATAAGCGGAGATATCACGATATTCGTCAAGAAGCTGAGCAGGTTAAAAGTATGGAAAAAGCCCATTGTAATCGGCAAAGAAACAAGCCAAGCACCAAGAGACACGACAATAATTCCTCTGAGCCAAATATCCGATTTCACCACAGCAATATCTGCCTTAGTATACAATTTTTTCGGGATAAAAGAGTCCGGAGCAAACCACGGGCGGTCCTTCATCAAATACACGGCAGACGCACATATGGAGGCATACACCGCAAATGATAAAACAAAACCGGCATTAAACATTTGCCACGGAGCGAACAATAATATTCCGAGAGCAGCAGCAGCCCAAATATTGAGCATACTGACAGGACGCCTCAAACCATAGCCTATTACCACCAAAGCCAGCATCAAAAAAGCGCGTAAAGCCGGTACGGCAAGGCCGGTCATAAGCACATATGCACCTACGCCTATGAGCAATAATAATGTTCGAAGGTAAGCAGGCATCGGAATATAACGCAACGTAAAAAGAAGGATTCCGGCAATAATACCAACATGTAAACCGCTGACTGCAAATATATGCAAAACGCCACCTCTTTTGAAAGTATTAACAGTATCCGGCTCAGATTTTGACTTATCCCCTAACATCAGAGCACACAACACCTGACAGCGCTTGTCTGTTTCGCAACCCGGAGGAACAAGGACCTGAGCCAAATATTCACGCTGTGCATCAGCCCAACCCTGCAAAGCAGAAAAAGAAAAAGACCGCCCCAAGTATTCCGAGCGCAGGCAATATAGATTGGCAGCCAGCCCCTGACTTTTCAGCCAAGTAGCAGTATCAAACATGCCTTCAACATGAGGAGGGAAATACGGCTGAGCCTCAACCGTTGCATGAATATAATCCCCGGCCTTCCAATGCGCATTTTCCCCTCTCAGCGCCACTCGAACCCCGGTATCCTCAATTTTGAGAATACAGCCATTAGACATGCTGCGCTCAACTGTTCCCCGAATAGACAACGCATGTTCGTTCTCCAACTTACCGACAAACTCATCATGGTCAATCTTGATGGCGCAATAATGAATAGCAGCCACAGCTGCACAAAGTACGGAACAAAATACAACTCGCAACAAACCTACGGAATGAGCAACAATAATGGAGATAATGGTCAGCAAATAATAATAGCCACCGCAAAGAGCACCTACAACACTCAACAGAGGCAATAACAACGGAGCTGCCTGCAAATGGTAGCGAAGAACGCGCCGTAATGCCGAACTGTGGTATTTCATACCATCTTCAACGATACACCATCACCGGTCCTGTCACCCCGGACTGAACAGACTTCAATTTTCGCACAGCGCGTATAAATATTTCAGCACCGGCTATTACCTCTTCCTCTGAAGAATAGCGACTGAGGGAAAAACGCAGGCTCTCCCTCGCCTGCCTATCAGACACCCCCATTGCACGTAATACATGGCTGGGTTCCGGTTCTGCGCTGGTACAAGCGGAACCGGTAGAACACAAAAGCCCCATCGGCTCCAGTAATAAGAACAAAGATTCGGCCATACACCCGGGCACACGGACATTGAACACATGAGGCAAACGAGGTGCGGTGCCTCCGTTTTCTATTATTTCAATACCGGCATTACGCACGAGCTCCATAAAGTGAGCCCGCAACACAGACAAAGAAGCATACCGGTCTGCAGCTGCAAGAGCCAACTCCGCAGCCTTGCCGAAACCTATAATCCCCGGCACATTTTCCGTGCCGGCACGCCAATATTTCTCTTGAGCTCCCCCCGTCATTATCGGAGAAAACGGCGTTCCCCTGCGGACAAACAAAGCGCCTACACCTTTTGGACCGTGCAACTTATGCGCGGAAAGAGAGGCAAAATCAATCGGGAGTTCATGAAGATTCATCGGAATCTTCCCACAGGCCTGCACAATGTCTACATGTACGCGCGCACCACAATCAACGGCAGCTGTACACAAAGAACGGACCGGTTGAATCACCCCGGTTTCATGATTCGCCCACGCAAAACTGGCACCGTCATGCCCCGGCAGCATGCCTTTCCACACAGCCAAATCTGCCACACCATTGCTCAATACCGTTGCAGAGGAACCTTTAAGCGTGCGCAAAGTGGCAGGATGCTCAGTAGGTAAGCAGAGCGTATTGTTGAACTGAGCCAAAGCCGACACGGACGCCTCCGTGCCACCCGAAGTAAAAATGATTTCATCAGGGAACGCACCGATGAGGGCGGCAACCTGTTCACGCGCACATTCAACGGCTCGGCGCACAGAACGCGCTGCACCATACGCAGCGGAGGGATTGTAAAAATCCCTCCGCATGTACGGAAGCATGGCTTCCAACACTTCCTCCGCAACGGGAGTGGTAGCGTTATTGTCCCAATAAATCATCAGTATGTATTGACAGCCTCAATAGCCTCATCCAGCTCAGGGCAGCTGATATTGAGCTCACCTATGCGCTCGATTTCGGCATTAAGCTGCTCTTGGAGTTTTTCAAGCTGCTTTTCGCGTTTTTCAGCGACTTCATCCATAGCTTCACCCTCCGGAACCTCAGCGGGGCCGGAAGTCCCCATAGCCGTTTCCTTACCTCCAACTAACTTTCCATAATGCTTCATAATGGCAGCAGCTGCTTTCTTGGCACTCTTTTCATCGCGCACCTTCTTAAGAGCAGCGATAGCTTTTTTCTGTCTGGCAATTTTCTTCTTAAACCAATCGGCAGCCTCCTTTTTTTCCATCCGTTTTTCGGAAGCAGACTTAGGAGCAGCGTCATCATCAGCCAAAGCTACGGGAGCCCCGACCATTACACTCAAGCTAAGCAAGTATGCAAGGAATCTCATAACGGGTGGATAATGCCACGCTTCCTTCATATTGTCAAGCGGTATTTATCACATTCAGGTATCAAAAACGCATAAAATCACACCACACTATTACGCATACGCACGCGGAATCCCCTTGACCCGCTGTAAGGAATATGGTATAAGCGGTTCAAATCAGCACACACTTAAATGAATCAGCAATTATACATCTACGATTGCCTCACGGGTAAGCTGCGCGTCTCCAACAGAAACTTCATGTCTATCGGTTCCGGTAAGCAGAATGTTTTTAAGGTTCGTATGAACGCGGAAATCGGCGGCACCTTTGCATTGCGCAATAACGTGTGCCGATTTTTCCCGCATAGCAGACTCCCGTTCTACTCCATAAACGGCAATACCATTGAAACTGATTCACTCGTTAAGCCGAACCGTCTGTATTTGGTTGTACTTTCCGGGGGGTGTTTTATCATATGGTTCGGCAATGAGGATGACCTACCGGATTTCTGCAACTATGATCCCCATTGCTGGTATGTGTATACCCCTGAAACCGGGCAATGGAGTGACGGTGCTGAGCTCCCGGAGTTACTCAATGATGAACACCACTATTCCCAGACCGCACTTGTCACATTTGAAGGACTCGGACAAAACGCATTCCGCTTGCAAGACATGAAAGAGGTAGCGGATCTGATGCGCAACACGACAAACACGCCCCGAACACTCTCATCCAAATATGAGGAAAAAGGAGGATTCCGCTGTCCATCTTGCTTGGAATATTTCCGCCCGGACGAAGCACTGAGTATCGCCTCACACCCCTCACTGAAAGGAGACTCCATCTTGGGAGAATACGCTATGGCACGCTTTACACCTACACAGTTCACCCAACAAGGGCATCCGTTGGACGCCATGGGAGAAGCATGTGAGGACTACGCCTGCCCTAAGTGCCACTATAAACTGCTGCCGTTCTACAACCAAATGACGCACCACCACGTGGCCATCATCGGAGTCCCCGGTTCCGGTAAATCATTATATCTGGCCTCGTTGGTTCACCAAATGGAGCGTGAATTCCCGCGTGATTTCGGCATTCCGTTCCGGGATGCCAATCCGGAGGAAAATGCACCGCTTAACACCATGCGCATACGCTTATTCTACTCCAATACAGTAGAAGACTTCCGGGATTGGAGCTCCTACCTCAAGGGGAAGAATCGGCGTAAAGTATACCGCCGGGGCATGAATGATTACTTACCCACCCCGTTCATTTATACCTTCAACAGGAGCACCAGCGCACACTCCATTATTCTCTACAATGCGGAAAAAGAGCCAACATCAAAGTCATCATCGCTCATTGAAAAGGACTGTCTGAAGGCGGCAGATGCTATTTTCTTCATCTATGATCCGACGCAAGATCCGGCATTCCGCTCCATCCTCAGAGACGAGATGACCCCCATCACAAAAAACATATCCCAACAAGAGCAGCTGCTTTCCGATGTTGAAATGCACATACGCAGAACTCTTAATCTACCACCGGGAGAAAAAATTTCAACACCTTTGGCAATCATTGTCAGCAAAAGTGATAGCTGGAAGCATTTACTTGGACCGGAACCCTTGAGACCGGCCGTCCGCAACGGCAGAATCCGCACTGAAAACATAAGACTCAATTCGGAACGCATCAGGGATTTAATTTTTCATCTCTCGCCGCAAATCTGCACCGGCGCTGAAAACATATCACAAAACGTGCGCTACTTCAGCGTGTCGTCATTCGGCTCAGCCCCGAAAGAATGGACGGATGAATTATTAGGCGGAAGCTATGTAGCACCGGAAAGCGGCAAGCTTAACCCAACAAGGGTGACGGAGCCGGTATTATGGATGCTCAACTCACCGGACTCAGGCATATTCTAGGGAGCATAACCTACCCGGAACCGCGCACGCACCATGTCATATCAAATTCTCAGAGCAAAACCTCCGGAGTTGCAGCAAAACTCAGCAGACTCCGAAAGTGTCATCATAGCAGAAAGCGCACATATTCCTGCAGCGCTGCGCGAACAAGCTATGTTATTAAGCAAAGCAACGGCACAAACGCACAGTGCATTTGCCTATACCACACTCGACTCTGAAGGCTCGCAATACCACATATTAAGCGTTTTTACCGCAAAAAAGCCCGGACATCCGGCTGATGTGGTACACCAACTGATACTCACTGAGGAAGAAGTAAAAGGGCTGCAAAATAATCAAGCGCGCCCCACTCCCGCCGGTATTATTCAAGCATTCCGCAAAAATCAATATTGGGTTACACACGCAGATGCAAGCACTCATATACCGGAAGGAGAACCCAGGTTATCCGCCTCCGAATTACCGAATGCATCAACCCAACATTATTGGAAAAAGCTGACCGGGCATAAAGGCAATGCTCGCATATATTGCGTACCGCCGTATGATAAAAAGAACCTGAGCTATTTTCCCTCAGAATTCACAGCAGAAGACGTCCTACTTTTGCTACATGAATCACAATGGCTTATGCCGACGCGAGGCTGGGGGAACAGTTTTTCCATCGGCATCAGAAAAGAGGACTTCATAGCCGAACACGCGCAAATTATCGGCATCATCGGCGCAATTCCGCCGGAAGAACATTCTGCAAATACTCAAAATGAGAGAGTTTGCCTGTACGTCAACAATATTCATCTATCTGAAGAAACAGAAGCGACAACAGACGCAGCAACAGCCCTTCCCCAACAACAAACACAACAAGAGCCGGACAGAAACCGCCCCTCGGACACACCGTCTGAACCATACAAGTACGCAGAAAGCCCGGATTATGAAACCTTTGACATCCCGGTTCCCGGCAATGAAAGATTCAAATATATACTGTATTGCTCGGCACTGATTCTCCTTGCAGGCTTGGTATATTCAGGCATAAGCCTCAGTATCCGGCACAAACAACCCTCGGATAACAGCGAGGAGCCTACCCCTCGCCTCAGATTCCAAGCCATCATCAACATGGGAAATGAGGCAGAAGATAAATATCTTAAAAGTCTGGAAGACGACATTCGCCGTTGTAACAGCTCAGAATACGATGGGCTGTTAGACTGCATACACATCATATCAGAAGACTCCCGCCGAGCAGGAGGGCACCCCACCAGCATGTTGTTTTTGCTCCGCCATGCAGACTCCCTCGGCGTATCACGCAAAGACCTCTGCTGCTTTTACCTGAGCCGAGTGATTGATACCTACCAAATGGAGGAATGGATTAAAGAAAACACCAGCAAAGAAGAAATTGCAGTATGGCGTAAACTTTTCACAACAGAACCGGCGCTTAAACAGCACTTGGCAACATCCCCCACTTTCAGGGAGTTTATGCAACCCATCATCACTAAAGCAGAAAAACATCCGTAAATGGCAAGGCCCACCCGCACATCACCTGATAGAGAATTGCGGCGTTTGGCTTTGGCTGAACGTTGGGACGATGTTCGAGCCTTGCTTATGGCAAGATTGGAAGCAGATGATTCCGACACAGAAGCCAAGGAAGAGCTTTCGAGACTCAACAGCGGACAACCGCTCAAAGCACTCATGAACGCAGCCCAGCGAAAAGAAGCAGCTGCTACCGAAGCGCTTACAAAACTCCGCGAGTTGATGGATACCGTTCCACAAGCTGATTTACGCAAACTCAGCAAACAAACGCTAGAAGAGGGAAAAAAGCAATGGGATGAAATTGAGAAAAGGCTGAGAGCCGTTGGCAAAACTTTGCCGGAAGATGCCCGAGAGTACCGAAAAGAATTGCACAACCGCCTACTGAAATACAGCACGCGTACAGCCATTCGCTGCGTATACGGAATCGGCGCCATTGCCGCAAGCACAGCGGCATTTTTCCTTATTAATTCAAAATTGCGAGACGGAGCGTACGCCGACATGGCGCAGTTGGAAGCTGCGCTCAACCAAAAAAACTGGCAACAAGCTCAAAACCTTCGTGACAAAACGGACAGCAAGCTCAACCATTACTACTGCCCGGAATTGCAGTCCTTGTTAAAGAAAACGGATGATTGGTTAGCAGAAATAGAAAATGATTTCAAAAAGCTGGACGCCGACATACGGAAACTTGAACAAAAACAGAATGGACTCAAAGAAATAGGCTTGAAAGGTCAAGTAGAATTGGAAAACCGCCTCCGCCGCCTCATACGCGGACGCGATATTCTGCAACAGCGTTGGACTTCGTTATGCAAAAAAGAGCGTCACATGCTTGAACAGCAAAAAAAAGAAATACTGCAAGCTGTACACGCACCGCTACCAAAACCTCCGGAGCTAACGGGAGATACGGCTCTTGATGACAAATCACTCCGGCAACACCAGACACTACTGCAAGAACGGCTTGCAGAAGCCAAGCTGGCACATAGCGCATACAACTGCGCTCATGACATCATAGCCGATATAGAGCAGCGGATTCACAAGCAACAAATCTTGTTAAACGACATTAAAGCGTTTAGCAGCACTGCCGCTAAGCTGAAAAAAGAACGGAGCTACGACACCTATTGCGCAGTCATCCGTTCCTTCACCCCTGCCGAGTATCCCGCAGCTCTGCAAATTGCCACCATCACACCGCACCTACCCACCCAAGAGGATATCATCAATCGAATTCTCGACCCACAGGGAGAATTTTCACCCAAGCTTTTACTTGCGGCTAGACAAACTCTTACGAACGGAGGGCCTACATTTACGGCAGATTTTCCGGCAAACCACAGACAAATTGTTCTGATGGAGGATATGTTTACCGCACCGTCATTGTACCGCAAAGTGTACGGAATTAAGCTTCCGGATACAACCATGCGGTTCAGCACCAAGAAACCGACAATCGATAAAACAAACTTTATCATCTTCCGCACGAGCAATATAGACCCCAATTTTTCACCGGATGATGATGTGATAGAACTCCAAAATGACGGGAGGGTTGAGCTGGTGGAGTATGATGCCACACCTCTGCTCAAGTGCGGAGACTTTACACGGGAGCGTTTTTTTATAACCGCAAACATATTACAACTACTGACAAACGCTCTCAACTTTCCGGAAGGGAAACACCCGGCATTGGCACAAGCTTACGTGTATTATACCCTGCTGCAATTGGCAAACGAGCACACGCATCCCCTCCTCAACGGAGCCAGATTTTCACCAACACTCAAAACCCATGCAGCGGATTTTCACCGTATCCTCAAGAAAAGAGGCATTACGCTTGAACCCGGCTGCTGGCTTACCGCAAATCACACAATCAAACACGCAGAACAAGCCTTTGCGGAATGGTTCCGCCGTCATAAAGGAGCGGATTACCTCCGGGAAGCAGCAGCCGAGTTCAGCTCACGTTACGAAGCGGACTCTTTCTTTACCGGCTATGTTGATGAAAAGGGCAATTTTTGCCCATTCCGCCGTCTCGATGCAGCCCAATTCCTGTGGTTTGTGACAAAAACCGGCATGAAACGCACCCCGGCAAACGCCCCGGATTTTACCGAAGCCATGCCGTGGAGCCCCGTTTTTTCAGAAGTCCGACCCACAGGTAAACAGTAATGAAAATTGCTCTTCTATCAGACGTACATGACCGAACAACACCCATGCTGACAGCACTGGCAACGGCAGATTCCATGGGGTGTAGGCATCTGCTGTATCTGGGTGACATTGTAGAAACGGCCACCTTCCGACTCATGACAGAGGAGTGGCCCTACACCATGGATGTCGTGTTCGGCAACAACGAAATAGAGCGCAGTGCATTTATGCGTCTTGCCCAATCGCTACCGCGCGTTAGGCATCATGGAGATGAGGGGAGCCTTATTCTGAATAACAAACGCATTTTCATCACTCACTATCCTTGGATAGCAGAAAGAGCAGCACAATCCGGCAAATATGATGCCGTCTTTTTCGGGCACACCCATGTGGCAGAACAACTGCACTATTACAACACCGTTATTGCCAATCCCGGAGAAGTCGGAGGCGTGCGCCGTCCGTCCCAATTTGCCATCTACGACACGCAAGACGGCAGCCTGAGTTTCGTTAAAATCTGAATTTTCCCGGTCATGGAGTATTTATGCTATAATCTGAATGAAATTTCTTGTACAGAGGATGATACGCTGCTACTTTCAGCGGAAGAACGGAAAGTCTACCGAACCCGTGGCACGGACTATCTGAAAACACGCGCGCTCCTGAAAAAAGAAATAGCCCGGCGCACCGCCACCGAACCGCGGATGATTCGATTCAGCTATTCTGAGCACGGGAAACCGCTCTTTCCCGGGATTCACTTTAACATCAGCCATTCAGGTCATTTACTATGCATGGCATTTCATGATGCCCCCATAGGTGTGGATATACAGCAAAGCAGGCGCCTTCCACGAATGGAAAGTCTGGCATCACGCATCATGTGTGACGAGCAAGCCAAGCGATTCCGCGAACTCGGTTGCCCGCCGGATGTTTTTTTTGACTGCTGGGCCATTGCGGAAGCACTTGTAAAATGGGCAGGTTCCACCATATGGCAAGCAAGAGACTTTCCATTCATCCTACACGAAAATCACGTTGAAGTCCTCATGCAAAATGGACCTCAGATCACGAGGTTTCGGCCATCGGATGGCTTTTTCGGGGCTGTTGCATACAAAATATCGGCTTGCACTTCCAATGACTACGCTGTACAATAACTCAAGGCTCGAAATATGATTGACAATTTATTACAGCAACCACTTTACGTCCAGGTGAACTTTTATCTGCTCGTCAGCAGTGCCTTATTTGTCACCATATTGTCTGTGTACCCGATTATTTACACATTTTTTTTCGGAGAAAAGCAACGCACATACGAGGCGTTACCACCTATACCGACCTTCCGGGGGAGTGAGTTCCCGATTAACGTCGACACCATTCTCATGCTGTTGTATGTAGGAATGACCCTGATGATGATAGGCTCATCATGCTTGGAACTCGCCACTCCAACCCAAGAAAAAGGTGAAAGCTCAGCAGCTGTTGCTTGGATTAACGCCATTTTCAACTTTGTCTTCTACCTGCCACTGATTATCCGCTACGTTTTAGCGGCAGGATTGTCATTCTCCCTTACCTTCACCAAGCTCGCAGCCACGCTGTTAGCACTCATCTCTGTTTATGTGTGCACCGGAATCATCAACATCAGCGGCCTGCCTCAATGGCTCGTAGAACTTACTCACACCCCGGAAACTCAGCACGCCGTCCAAATGCTGACGGAATCCTCCGAAGGTGATTCTAACACGTTCCTACCTACCGTTGTCAGTGCTGTCATCATTGCACCCATAGTTGAGGAGTTCTTTTTTCGTGGTTTCATATTCAACATTTTACGAAAATCCACAGCTTTATTACCGGCAGCTATCGTATCAGGATTCTTTTTCGGGGCTGTTCATATTTCACTGGTCCAGTGCATTGTGCTTTCAGCATTCGGCATTATCCAGTGTTTTCTTTATGACTATACGAAATCCATTGTGTATCCCATCCTGATGCACATGATTTTCAACGCTTTAGCCGTAATGGCTCTCATCCTGACAGCAAGCTGATTCCTCAGTCATGCATCAACGACTCCGCGAGCTCGGCGAAAACGCCGTCTTGGAAAGGTTGCTCAGTCACCTTTCCCCGGGATGTGCTATGTTAGTCGGGCCGGGAGACGATTGCGCCGTTGTCCCTCGCAATGAGCAGTGGGACACCCTTCTGAAAACGGATGTTGTGGTGGAAAGCATCCATTTCACCCCCGATACACCGCCGGAACTCATCGGCAGAAAGGCTTTGGCCCGCGCTGTCTCTGACATTGCCGCTATGGGGGGTATCCCCGAACACGCACTCGTTACCCTTCTCATCCACCCGGACCGCCCTGTAGCCCGTGTTGAGGGTGTTTACGCAGGACTTTCTGCACTGGCAGCCCGGTTCAACATATCCGTGGCAGGTGGTGAGACCTCGTCTTTACCGGCCGATGGCATGGTCATCAACGTTGCTCTGACCGGCAGGGTAGAACACGGAAAAGCCATTTTACGCACCGGAGCTTCCCCGGGAGACATCCTATGCGTGAGCGGCAAATTGGGAGGCTCATTTCCATCCGGCAGACACCTTAACTTTACCCCGCGTGTAGAGTTGGCACGCAAACTGCTTTGTGAGGGCCCCGTCCCCACGGCAATGATGGACCTCTCGGATGGTATTGCAACTGATTTACCTCGGCTTGCTGCTGCATCCGGTTGTTCATTTGAACTATGGGAAAACAGCATCCCCTGCCATGACGGATGCTCTATTCAACAAGCTCTCTCCGACGGAGAAGATTATGAACTACTCCTCACGCTGACTCCGGAAGCAGCGGAGGCCCTCGCGCCCGATCGCTCTCTTTCCCTTACCCCCATAGGGCGTATGCTGCCCTTGCATAACGGTGTTCCCCACCTCTCCGGAGGCTGGCAGCACTTTTGCGCTTAACCCTTGATTTTCCTACTTCATATGCACCACTCCATCTAACAAGATTACGCCTTTATAAATACAACAAAAATTAGTTAAGTTGTTTATTATACATCGTTTACAACAGAACCAAAACATGTTCCACACTAAACAACCTCAACAATACAAAGCCGTACATAATTATCAAGAATAATTAACTAAATAAAATTCTCTGACACAATTTTTCAGAAAGCGTGGAACTCCCATGGAACAAAAGAAACAGCCTATCCGGGAGAAGCAGGAAAAGAAAAAAACTTTTTTTAATGAGCAAGGCATGGCATATTTGCCCCCGCAACAAACGCCGAGCAACGAAATCGGCACACGAACGAAAAACGAGAAAGAACAGCAAATGAACCAGAGGGAAAAGGAGGAAAGGATTTGGTCGGAGATTGTAGAAGATCTCCGCACGCGGGTAGCGAAGGAAGGATTGGAGAATTTCATCTTACCGCTTAAACTGAGCAAGGACACCGGCACCAAGCTCATCATCGAGCATCCGGCGGATATATTCGTAGACTGGCTAGAGACCTACTATATACCCAAGATTAAGATTTCAGCCGCCAAAGTACTGGATGGAGCACGCGAAATTGAGTGTGTACCGGCCGCCGTAACAAGTGCCCCCGAACAGGTGGAAGAGGCATCCCCCTGCTCTGCCCCTAGTACCGCCGTACCCAATACCGGTGCTGCAACCAAAAGTAAAAAGAGAAATTCCCGCAAGACTTTATACAACAGCGGGCTTAATGCGGACTACACATTCGATAACTTTGTTGTCGGTTCCAACAGCAAATTTGCCGTAGCAGCCGCACAAGCCGTAGTCAATGCCCCCTGTCGCATCTACAATCCCCTTTTCATTCACGGAGCATCCGGGCTGGGCAAAACCCACCTTCTGCACGCCATCGGTAATGCAATTCATGAGAAGAACGAGAATCTGCAAGTTCTCTACGTTACCAGTGAGGATTTCACAAACTCTTACATCGATGCCATCTCTCGCAAAGGAGAATCGCTTAGCAACTTCCGCAAAAAGTACCGCAACGCCGATGTGCTGATTATTGACGATGTACAATTCCTCTCCCAGAAGGATAAAACACAGGAGGAGTTTTTCCATACGTTCAATATACTCTTTGCCAGCAATAAGCAAATTATTCTTGCGTCCGATTGTCCCGCTGCCGAAATAGCGCGCATGGATGACCGCCTGACCTCCCGTTTTGAACAGGGGCTTACCGTGGAGCTACAAGCTCCCGACCTCGAAACCCGCATTGCCATTTTGCGCAATAAGCGCCGCATGTGGAAAAGCGACCTCATCGACGATGACGTTCTTGAATACTTGGCCAAGAACATCACTCGCTCAGTCCGTCGTTTGGAAGGCGCTCTTGTTCGCTTGGCCACGTTTGCGACATTCTCTCAGAAGAAGCCGAGCATCATGGATGCTCGCCTCCAGCTCAAAGACCTCCTCCAAGGAGACAAAAGCACCTCCGACATCAGCATCACGGCTATCCAAAAGCTCGTTGCCGAGGAATTCCACATCAAAATCTCCGACTTAAACGGACGTCGCAGAACAGCCAATATCGCCCATCCCCGCCAAGTTGCCATGTATTTGGCTCGCAAACATACGCAGTTTTCCCTTCAGGATATCGGGGCTGCGTTCGGTGGTCGCGACCACGGAACCGTCATTCACGCGGCAAAAACTATCGAGGAAAAACTCGCGGATGACACTGAACTTAATGAAGTCATCACCAAAATCGCCCACGCGCTTGCCTGATTTTCTGGTATTTTTATAGGAAATCTTTCAAAAACGCCACTTTTCCTATCAACAAAGTGGCGTTTTTGCTTGACTAACACAAAAAACATCTGATATATTACCAATACACACATATGTTAAAGATATCCACCAAAGGAAGATACGCATTGCGTATCATGCTAGACCTTGCAAAGCACTCCGAGGAGGGGCCGGTTTCCCTGAGAACAGTGGCAAAGCGTCAGCAAATTACACTCAAATACATGGAGAGTATCATGTCTCTTCTTCTCCGCGAGGAGCTGGTCATCAGCACCCGTGGCAAGTCCGGCGGTTATAAACTGACCAGAAAAGTTGAGGATTATAACGTATATGAAATACTGCACGCTGCAGAAGGCAACTTAGCGCCGGTACAATGCTTGGCAGTTTCAGAAAACGATTGTCCTCTGCATAAGAAGTGCCCGACATTGCCGATGTGGACAGGGCTTGAGAAGCTGGTGCGGGAATACTTGCAAGGTTTCACCTTGGATATGCTGAATACAGCGGATTTACCATCACCCAACTGCGGGCACTAATTCCGCCCCCACCGTCAACAATCTTAAAAAGTCCGACTCAGGCAGCTGAGTCGGGCTTATCATTATCGGCAGAATCCGAAGGAGCAGATGAATCTTCAGCGTGAGTTTTTTTCAGCTCCTCTTCAAACTCACGGCGGGCTTTTTTGAACTCCCCTAGTCCCCTACCGAGATTACGAGCAATCTCCGGAAGTTTTTTTGCACCGAATACAACCAAAACGATAGCAATGAGAATAAACCATTGCGTGGGAGAACCAAGATTCGCTATTACCGGAGTCATAAGCGTATAATAGCACCGGGCTGCAAGCATACGCAAGCAAAATGTGCGCTATCAGCCACCGAAACTCAGAATTGCTGACGAAAAGAATACGCACTACGCGTGGACGTGACTCGATTTTTAGTTGATTTTTCAGCGTAACAAGGTAGAATGAGTGGCGTGAAGTTAAGCTCGTTGAAACTGTATGCGCTGAAGTTGGCTCTGTACACCGGAGGATTACTCTACATCGGAGCAGATTTGTTTATCCTTGAGGGGCCATTATGGAAAATGCTGCACCGAAACGAAGCAGCCCAGCATACACAAGATGAGTCCGGACTTGCCCTGAGCGTATACGGAGAGCCGATAACGGCAGCACAGCTCAAGCGCCGAGCTGCCGAGCTGGCCGTATTGAATGGTGAAAACGCCCCGGACAAACTGGTGAAAACAGCCATGGACGATGTCATACGCAACACACTGCTGCGCATGAGAACTCGTTACAACGATTCCCGCATACCGGATTTTCGAGCCGAGGCAGAAGCCGAGCTTGCTGCGCTGGAAACCCGAGCTTCTGATGCCGAGGCATTTGAACAGCAATTACGCAACCAAGGCTATACCCGAGAGCAATTCATTAATCGATTGACTGTCATCATGCGTGAGCTCCATTACTTAGAAACAGTCATGGAGCAGCAAGTACAAATCACAGACTCGGAGATCAGCTCCCTCATCGGCCAGCTGGAATATTATTTAGTCATGCCGATGAACCGCAAAGTTCGGCACATTTTCTTTGAGACGCTCAACAAAAACCCGGATGAGGTAAAAGCAGCAGCTGAGGCAGTATTGGCACAACTGCCGCAACAGGCAGATAAAGCAACTATGGAAGCCGAGTTCGCGCGATTGGCTCAGGAACACAGCGAAGATTTACACACAGCTCCGCGAGGGGGCGACCTCGGGACAATCAGAGTATACCCGGCTCCCGCACTGCAAGAACTCAGGCTATTCGGCCAAAACGCCATCGCAGCGGATACGCCGGTTTTATTACAAAGCCGCTGGGGATGGCACATCCTTTTGGCAGGGGAAATACAACAACCACGTCCCCTCTCTCAAGAAGAATGCCGGGAAAGCATACGCACTGCACTTTTGTCCTGCATGCGTGAAGAATGCGTTGATAATTGGATAAACCTTAACATCAGTGAAGCTAAACAGAAAAACAGAATTCAATATCATGGCAACTGATTCCATTACGGTCAGCAAACAGACTCATGGTCTGAGAGGAACCATCACCGTACCGGGCGACAAAAGCATCTCTCACCGTGTAGCTATTCTCGGAGCTTTATCAGAAGGCTCCATGCGAGTACGTAATTACCTTTGCAGTGAGGATTGTCTTAACACCCTCAAGGCCATGCAACAGCTCGGCATGCAAGTTATACCGGAAGATTGCCCGCAAAACTTCACGATTATCGGCACAGGAATGCAGCCAAAGGAGCCACGGCTGGCAATTGATTGCGGCAACTCCGGCACGGGCATGAGATTGATGGCTGGTGTACTTGCAGCACTTCCATTTACCTCACGCATGTTCGGGGATTCTTCCCTGAGCAGCAGACCCATGAAACGCATTATCGACCCACTCTGCAGCATGGGTGCCGTCATTCATGCGCTGGGCGAAAAAAACGGCTGTGCGCCGTTGCTTATTGAAGGGAAGTCCCTCACCCCCATCCACTACAGCCTCCCCATGGCCAGCGCGCAGGTGAAAAGCGCCGTCCTACTTGCCGGCATGCTCACAAAGGGAGAAACAAAAGTCCACCAACCGGCTATTACTCGTGACCATACGGAACGGCTCTTCGCCCACTTTGGCATACCATGCAGCATCAGCGCTGACGGGTTGGATATTTCCGTAAGTGGTCCCGTCACCATCTCAGCTAAGGACATTACCGTCCCCGGGGATATATCTTCCGCTGCATTCTGGATGGTTGCAGCTTCCATTGTCCCGGACAGTGAGCTTACCCTACTCAACGTTGGCCTTAATCCTACCAGGAATGCCATTATCACCGTACTGCGCAGAATGGGTGCAGATATTACCATTTGCAATGAGAGTACCGAGGGCGAGCCCTACGGCGACATCACAGTACGTACACCGCAGCAGTTACGAGGCACGGAAATCAAGCCGGATGAAATCCCGAACTTGATAGATGAAATTCCTGTTATTGCCGTGGCCGCAGCATACGCCGCCGGCAGCACGACTATCCGCGACGCGGGTGAGCTGCGCGTAAAAGAAAGTGACCGCATCGCTACCACAGTGGGCAATCTGCGAGCCATGGGTGCCGATGTGGAAGAGTACGAGGACGGCATGGTCATCCACGGAGGAACGCGCCTGCACGGCGCGGAAATGGATAGCTACGGAGACCACCGCATAGCCATGAGTTTTCTGATGGCCGGACTGAACGCGGAAGGTAGTACCACCCTGCACCGCTGCGCCAACATCAACACCTCCTATCCCGGATTCCGCACACACCTACAGACCCTCATATCCTGAACGAATGGCAAGAATTACCGAGGAATGCGTTGCGCGTATTAAAGACTCTGCCGATGTTGTAGACATCATCGGTACCTACCTCCAATTACGCCGTGCCGGCAATTCCTGGAAAGCATGCTGCCCGTTCCATAACGAAAAGACTCCGTCCTTTCATGTAAATCCCGCAAGACAAAGTTTCAAATGCTTCGGTTGCGGAGTCGGAGGCGATGCCATCAAGTTCATGATGATGTTCGAGAACATCGACTACCCAACAGCATTGCGCCGCGTTGCGGACAGAAACGGCATTGCAATCATTGAGGAAGAAGACTCCCCGCAAGTTTTGCGAGAGCGGCGTCTGCGGGCAGCCGTCATATCAGCCAATCATCTTGCTGCGGAGTATTTCCACCGCATGCTTTGCCGCAGTAAAGATGCAGACCACGTCCGCGCTTACCTCAAAAAACGGCAGTTTAACATAGAAATAGCAAAAGCTTGGCAACTGGGCTGGGCACCGCCGGATTTCAGGCCATTCCAACAAATTGCAGAGGAGCGTAGAATAAACAGGCAGTTATTGACGGATGCCTACCTTCTGCAAAATAACAGCAGAGGCTCCTATCCTGTATTCCGAGACCGCCTCATGTTCCCCATCCACAACGTACGTGGAGAGGTAGTGGGATTTTCCGGCCGCATCATGCAAGAGGGGCAAGATCCCCGCAAGTACGTGAACACCGGAGACACGGTTGCTTTTCACAAGGGATCCCTGCTCTTCGGGCTTTTTAAGGCAACACCCTATATCGCAAAAGCCGGCATGACCGTGGTTGTTTGTGAAGGACAACTGGACGTCATTGCATGCCATGAAAAAGCTGACGTACGCAATGCAGTTGCCGGCTTGGGAACAGCATTCACGGACGAACACGCCAAACTCCTGCGCAAATATGCAAGCAAGGCGATTCTCTGCTATGATGGTGATAATGCCGGCATAAAAGCCAGTGAAAAAACATTCCGAAAACTTGCTGCAGCAGGTTTGGAAGTTTACATGGCAACACTGCCGGATGGCGATGACCCGGATTCACTCATCACCAACCGCGGACCGGAAGCTCTCAAAGATGCCATTGCTCAGGCGCGACCCTATCTGGAAGTACGCTGCTCCATAGAACAGAAAAATGTTGCCGGAGATTCCAATGCACGCGCTGCCCTGATTCCGCGCATGGCCGACTTAGCTGCTGAAATTGCGGATGTAATACGCCGAGATGTGGCGGTGGCAGACTTAGCAGTGCGGCTTAACACCGGACTGGAGGATTTACGCACCACTGTTACAGAAATTATACGTAACAGAAAAAAAGCACCGCAAGCGGATTCCTACCGGGAGTCCATTCCGGAAGAAGAGGAGGAAGAGATGATGATGGGGGACGATACCACAGCAATGCCAACCAACACACCCGGTGAAGCGGAGCGTAACGTCCCGCCCGTGCGTTTGCACCCGACCATCCGAAACCTCATCTGTTACGCAGCCCGCAATAAAGAAGCGCAACAAGCTCTTGTAGAACGAATCGAAGAGCTCCAAGAGCCTATCAGCATCCTCTCCGGGGGTATTATCCTGCAACGATTATTAGAAGTACTGCCCGAGCCGGGGCAAGCGCAGGAATGGCAGGATTTTCAGGCACAATTGCCACCGGAGCAAGCAGCTGCACTCCGGAACATCGACAACGCTTGCATCGCCATGGAGGATATCAACTCCTTCATGCAACAAGCATGCGCTTACGCAGCGGTAGATGCCATCAATGCGCGTATAGACGCCATTAAAACCCGCATGCTTACACCCAACTTACCGGCGGATGAAGTTGCAGCGCTGTTCCGTGAATCCAACGAATTACAGCGCTTGCTGGACGGGCGCTGAAGCAGCACATCATTGCAGCTGCGCAAGAAAATCAGCCCCGATATCCTCACCGGCAATAAGAGATGCCAATACCGGAAGCCCCGTTGTCTTTTCAATCAGCTCCTTATTGGTAACTGCGGCGGTATCCCACTCCTCCCCGGGATGGTTCAGCACCACGCCGGCGCATTCTAATCCGCACCGCTTAATTGCAGCAGCCGTAAGAGCCACCTGCCCGGCAGCTCCGCAACGGTTCTCCGTTACAAGAATAACGGGTAACTGCAAAGCCTCGGCTACATCTTCCATACTCACCCCCTCTGCCAGCGGAGTAAGCCAACCGTTACATCCCTCTACCAAAATGCATTCGTATTGTGAGGACAAAGCCTGATAAGCTTCCTTCAATCTATCCACACTCAAAGATTTACGCTCCAGTTGTGCTGCCATCATAGGATCAGCCGAGGAACGTAAATACACAGGATTGAGGAGCTCCAAGCTCAATGTGGGTTGCCCCATGGCTTCACGCATCAGTCGAGCTTCCGTCCGTTCACCACAGGCTACCGGCTTAAACCCGGCTACAGAAAAACCCGCAGCTGTCAATTCTCTCAAGACGGATGTAATGAGATAGGTTTTCCCCATACCGGCATCAGTTGATGCAATAAAATAACTTTTCATGTCAAACCAAATGGGTTGCAACTTACTCCGGCACTACAATGCGGATATCTTCCTCGTTCCACTCGCTGTTGGCCTCACGCGTGCGGTACTCCATCACAATCCACAGCAGAATTGCAATGCCCAAGGTAATAAGTTTGGGCTTCCAATTACGCATCAGTTTGCGGCGGCTTTTGTGGAACCTGTTACTCAGCAGATTTATTATCTTGTCCAACATGGGAATGGTGATATAAGAGTTCGCTTAAACGGGAGGAAAGCATCGCAACGGAAATGTCCCGTTGCACCATATTGCCGACTACCAGTGAAACGGTGCCGGTCTCCTCGGATACGACAATAACAACGGCATCCGACAATTCAGCAACACCGATGCCGGCACGATGTCGCAGCCCCAGAGAACGATCCTTCAGTTCCTTATTCGTCACCGGGAAAATACACCCCGCTGCAACCACTCGCTCGCTGTTGATAACAGCAGCGCCATCATGCAGCAATGTTTTAGGATGAAAAATCGTACCCAACAGCTCGCGCGTGCAAATGGCATCCAGTTTTGTACCGGTTTTCACATATTCCGACAAACGGTTGCTGCGGCATATGGCAATGAGCGCACCAAAGCGCTTGCTGACTAAGTAGGAAACGGAATCGCATACGCGAGCCACAAAATCAGAGTTCTCGGAACGATTCAAAAAAAAGCGACGGAACCCACGGTGTGAGCCCAATTTGGCCAACGCCGTGCGCAATTCAGGCTGAAAAAGCACAACCAGCAACAAACCCGGTTCATACAAACTACTCACCAAGCTTTGGAGCACCGTGGCGCGAGAAAGCTCCAAAATTGCAGCACCTACTACCACAATAGCTACCAAGCCACCTAAAATGGCAGCTGCGCGAGAATCCTTAAATGCGCGGTACAGCTGGTAGAATACAATCCAGATGACCGAAATCTCAAAAACAGCCCTCAGAAGATAGAAAAAGTCCATATATGCGAGTATGCTTTAATCAATACCTTCAGGCGTTATCCTCCGCAAGCCAGCGCGCTACTTGCGGTGCAGCATAGGTCAGAATCATATCTGCGCCGGCACGCCGGATTGACAATAACGCCTCCAACATACAGCTGCGCTCATCCAACCAACCGGATGCAGCAGCGGATTTTATCATCAAGTATTCACCGCTCACATGGTATGCCGCTATGGGCAAATGGGTTGCTGCACGCAATGCAGCTATCACATCCAAATACAATGTAGCAGGCTTAACCATCAGCATATCAGCCCCCTCAGCCACGTCGGCAGCTGCTTCCCGCAATGCTTCCCGGCAATTGGCAGGGTCCATCTGGTAGGTCTTTTTGTCTCCGAACTTAGGCGCGCTGCCCAACGCACCACGGAATGGACCATAATAGGCGGAGGCGTACTTTGCCGTGTAACTGAGGATGGACACGCTCGTATAGCCTTCAGAATCCAACGCGGCGCGTATGGCAGCCACTCGTCCATCCATCATATCACTGGGTGAAATAATGTCCGCTCCGGCACGGGCATGGCACAAGGCTTGTCGGCATAAGGCTTCCACCGTCTCATCATTCAGGATTTCATAGCCGCCGTTATCGTACTCCCGTACAATGCCGTCCTGCCCGTATGTGTTGAACGGATCCAGAGCTACATCGGTCATTACCAACAGGTCCGGCACCTTCGCCTTAATTGCGGCAATAGCAGTAGGTACAACGCCTTCCGGATTCCAAGCCTCCGTTCCCGCGCCGTCTTTCTTTTCTTCCGGAACAACGGCAAATAAATCCACACAGCGTATCCCGAGCTCATATAATTGCGCGCATTGCTCCGCAATATCAGCCACGCACCAACGTGTACACCCCGGCAGCGACTCTATCGGCGTACTCTCCTCTCCTTCCTGCACAAACATGGGGTATATCAAATGTGCAGCTGTAAGCTCCGTCTCACGCATCAACCCCCGCATGGCGACTGTCTTTCTATTGCGGCGAGGGCGTATCGGTATATTCATCATGACTGTTCCTCCGGCTTTTCTCGGTTCGTATTACTATCTGCAAAATACGCCTTAGCTCCGGCATGCACTGCCTCAACAACACTAAGGACATCCAGACTGCTGGTTTCTACATACAAATCACAGATTTCAGAATAGAGGGCGCGGCGTTCTTCCTGTAAACGTTCCAAGATTTCTCGGCGGTTTTCACTGCTCAACAAGGGACGGTTATTGGCGCGTGATGTGCGTTCTATCAAAGAATCCACCGTTACGTCAAACCACACCACATAGCCCATTTTGCTCAGTAGGCGGCGGTTCTCAGCCCTCAGCACCACACCACCTCCTGTTGATATAATAGTTGCCCCGCAAGTATTCCCGGGGGAAGCTTCCAAATAGCGCAGCAATGCCGTTTCCAGAGCGCGGAAACGGCTTTCTCCATCCTCCCGAAAAATATCGGCTATACTCTTACCGATTTGCTCCTCAATGACCGAATCCATATCTAACAAAGGCAATCCGGTCAATTTACTGAGTTCTTTTCCGACCGTAGTCTTCCCGCTCCCCATCATTCCGATGAGGATGATGGGGCGTCCGTGAGTATCTATGGGACGACTGTAGGACATGGATACAGATTCGGTCTCAACAGCTCCGGCTACTTGCCGGAAGTCGTTTCAACGCGCGGTAATCATAGCACATTTGAGGCAGGTTGACAAGCGCAAGAGTCAATCAGCGTGAACTTTTTACCAACTTCGGGAAGAAGCACCACGATTTACTGGTAACGATGGCTTTGTATGTTTTATCGGCATGCTCAGCCACACGAATGTTAGTCTGCGCATCCACACGCGGGTTAATAGCCTTGGCAAAACTCATATACACCTCTGCGGCAGAGGTATCCGGCTTGGCGGACTCATTTCCCAAAGCAGCTATCCCGGCCATAATGGCATAGGCATATACGGAGCCGGAGGCAGCATCGTCAGACAAGGCATCCAGCGCCTTCCTCATGTCAGGTTTAATGGAACCGGCACCGTTGAAGTAGATGCTGGCCAAGGCCTGATTTACCCACAGCGCACCGCGATCGCGAGCCTCTTTCAGCATAGACATGCCCTGCTCTTCATCCCGCTTGCAACCAACCCCGAGAACCATACAATAGCCTACTCCGGCACTGCCTTCAGCCAACCCGCATTTGTGGGCATACTCAAATAGGCGATAAATACGCTCCGGAGGCGCATCTTTGAGCTCACCGTTAGCGTACGCCATGGCAATGGCGGAAGCAGCCTCCGGAGAGGACAGCATGGCAGCAATGGCCAGATTTTTATACGCCTCCTGCGCATTCGGTTTCAAGCCCAGTTGTTGAGATACATCCAGCGAATCCGCACGTTGCAAAAGAACACCATACAGGTACATGGCCATGACATTGTGCCGTTCAACAGCAAGTTGAAGATGCCTGGCAGCCTTGGCGGGGTTCTTCTCTGTCTGACTCAGCAAATACGGAGCCGTGTTGCTACCGTGTTCTTCCGCCAGCAACATCCACCTCAGAGCCTCGGCCTCGGATGTTTGCGCACCGGCCACCAGCTCTTCCAAATAATAATTGCCTTTTTTAAGCTCCGATACCACCTCCGGGGCATTCAGTTTAGATGGTTCCAAACGCCCGCTTTGCAAGAGGTACAACGCACGTGCTTTTCTGTTACCACTTTTGCAAGCTTCCATTAACCAAGCTTTTGCCTCGTTTTCCTGCTCCGCCAAAGACATTTGTGAGAGCAGCACCATTGCCGGCACATACTTAGCTTCGGCGGCTACTTTCAGCTTATCCAAGAGGCGCTTAAATGCTGCCTTATCATTGCTGACAAAGGGTATATTATACATGCATACCCACGTAATGGCAGCGGCATTTCCTTGCTTGGCAGCGGCCTGCATCATCGGCAGCAATGCGGTTTCATCCCCTGTGCCTTCTAAGACAACGCGCGCTGCCTCATAAAAATCCTCATCATTGGTTTTCACCATCGCATCCAACACCTGAGCCAGCCGGGCCTCAACCGTCTGCGGAACTCCGGCGGTTGCTCCGGCTGCTTCCTGCACCATAGCGCCAACACCGCTCAGCAATATCATGCTCAGTAAAGATAACTTTGTCATGCGCTTATTATATTCAACGCAATCCCTGCTTGCAAGCATTTTCTATTGAGCACTGCACCTCAACGTTCTATTTTTCAGACTGATTCTATCTTTTTTTTCTTGACAATAACACCTGTCAATGTAGAATAAATTGCAATCGGATACGCAGGTTCGCCCTGTCCCGTATCCCGTTTACTCCAATCAAATTATTCACTGATATGAAGATAAAAAACATTTTGCAACTGGCTGTGGCAACAGCAGCTGTCTTATTTGTGAGTGCCTGCTCTCCGAACAATGAGAAACTCACAGAAGAATACACGGAACTTTTTGAAGAAGCTGCCGAAGTTCTGAAAGACTGCGACAGTCCGGATGATATTACGGATACCGTCGAGGACATGAATGACCTTACGGAGAAGATGGTCAAACTCCGCTACAAAGTCATGTCCAACAAGAATGCTCTTGCCGCAGAAGCCAATGCAACGATGACAGAAGATAAGGATGACGAACTGGATGAAGCTCGCGACATCGCCCGTCAAAAGTTTGCAGACGGCGTACAACATGTGGAACCGTACAAGTCCGAAGTACTTAACGCTTCCATTAAAGCATTCAAAAAAGCATCCTCATTCTGATAAAAACGCTTTACCTACATAACAGCAATGAAAGCCATCAATTTACTCACATTTGCCGCAGTTCCGGCAATTTGCATCAGCCTTAACTCCTGCTCCCGTGACTACAACGGTTATTTGGAGGCAGCAACAAACATCTCCAAGGACGCAGCGGAAGAACTCAACGCATGCAACTCCATTGAAGATGCAGACGATACGGCGGACGCCATCGTCAAGCTTGCCAAGAAAATGGAAGAACTGTACAAGGATTACGGCATCAATTACCAAGACAAACAGCTTGCTGAAATTCTTGACCCTGAAAAATCGGAAGAAGCACAGCGGCTTGCCATGGAAGTGAAAATGAAAGAGATGATTGCCGTTCAGAAAGCTTACCAAGCTTCCAATACTCATTGGGAAGCTGCTCTTAAGCGCATCTCTGACCACGAGCAACTCCGCAAACATAATTACCTGAACTATGCCATCAATCGCTTCAACAGAGCATACGGCAAGTTCTGCAGCAACGGGGATATGCTCTGATAAACAAGCTTGTTCCCACTCATCCTAAAAAGCAGGCGTCATTCTCTCTCTGAGGATGACGCCTCTTGCATTACCTCAAGCTACCCCGCGCCACATCAGTGCCGGAAAGTGCAGTAAATGGCGGCGCGACACGCTTTATCCACGGCAATGGCTCGCAATGCAGAAGAGCCGGCGCGGTCTGCAACTTCTTTCACGCGGCGGTATACCTCATCATCTGAGCTACAGGCGCGCAACTCGTCAATATACACAGTATCACTCCATTCACCGCTGCGAGCCGCTCCTCGTGCCCACTGTAACATTTGGTCAATGGTGCCGAAACGGCGACCATTGCGGTACGGATAATACCAAGCATCGGAGTGGGCGGCGGGAACTGAACCACGGCTCCAACTGTGATTGACGGCAATCATGGAGTCCGTCATCCCGAAATACGCGTGCAAGACCCTGCCCTTACGGTCCGGTTTGGGGTCGTTGTAGGTGGGGTCCACATGGGACCAAACTCCGTTAATCCGCACGGCATTCCAAATGTGCTCCACACCATCCGCACGCCCGATGATAAAACGATTCTCAATACCGGCCATGCTTAACAATAAGCCGTATGTGTGAGCATAGCCATCACACACGGCACGGGAATCGTTCAACAACAGAGTTACCGCATCAGCTCGCGCGGCATTGCCCAAAGAGGAATCATAGCGGGCGTGCAATGCAATGTAATCATGTAACGCAAGTGCCCGTTCATATTCCGTGCTATGGGTGGCTGTTACGGTTGCAACAATCTGCTGTGCCTTTTGAAGCGCTTTTTTGCTGCGACTGTTCAAGCCCTCTCGTATTTTCGGATTCTGCAAAGCGTGCAACAACAACACATAATCGGAGTATTCCGGATAAAAACTCACAATCTTGCCCTTGGTATCAGTCTGCATGGCTACCGCTAACCCGGTATCAAACATCGCCTGAGTCAGTTGCGAAGCCTCAGCAGAGGCATTGGCTGCATAATTCAACTGTACTCGTATAACAGGGGCCATTTTATCCAAACAAGAGCAACAATGCCGCAATGCTTGGGCTCTGCTTGACATGGGCGATACCCCTACCTCTGCCGTTATGCTGTCCGTTTTGGACGATACGGAAGCCAATGGCATCGCGTGGTCAGCACAACTGTACAGAAATGGCGAAATCGCAACAAGCACAAACATCGGCAGTGTCTTCATGACTCAGAACTGTAGCAAATTGCCCGCCTCCTGTAAAGTCCGTAATTAGCCAGCAAGGCATATTGAGCTTGAAAAACGACGTCGGCGGTGATAAAATGGCGCTCATGAGCTCCCCGGGAATGATACAGGGCATGAAACAAAGCATGGTGGCAGCCCCCGCAATGCAGATGTTCATGCATGCTCTGCAAGCCAATACCGAGGAACTGGAGGAACTGGTAAACCAAACTCTTGCTAAAAACCCTGCACTGGAAGACCGTAGAGCAGAGAGAGCGGATGAGGTCTCCCTCAAAGAATATGACTCGCGCGCGTCACAGAAACATGATTTCTTGCTGGATAGCCAAACTACGACGCAAACGCTGGGCGAATATCTGGAAGAGCAAATCCGCCAAAGCGCCCTGCCCGCAAAAATTGAGCAAGCAGCCCTCTGCATTATTCCGTATCTGAATCACCGTGGTTTTTTATCGGAGGCAGAGCCGTCCATTTGCAAGGAGTTGAATATCACCCCCGAGCTTTTCAGACGCGCCAAACGCGCTATTCAGGATTTGGATCCCCCGGGGGTGGGTGCAGAAGACTTACGCGAAAGTTTAATCCTGCAATTGCGCAGAGCCGGTGAAAAACGGGGCTTACCCATGCTGCTGCTTCAACACCATTGGGAGGCGCTCATAAAACACCGATACGCCAAAGTTGCAGACTTATTGGAAGTGGAGGAAGAAGCCGTACGCATTGCAGCAGCTCGTATTGCCAGGCTGAATCCGGATCCCGGCAGCCGTTTTTCACGCGTGGAGATGAATGTTATCACTCCGGATATTGTGGTGGAAACCGACGGAGATGACATCATTGTGTCCCTCACGCCTCAATCCAGCCCGCAATTAGCACTCTCCTCCGAATACCGGGAAATGATGGCGCAACACGCGGATAACAAAGAGGTACGGCAATTCCTCAGCAAATGCTTCCGTGACGGCAGAGACTTCCTGCGGATTCTCGACGACAGAAAAAACACCATTCTCACGGTTGCTCAAGCCATCTGCGATTATCAAAAAGCATTTTTCTTTGAGGGTAAAGCTGCATTACGCCCGCTAAAAATGGAGGAAATCGCCACTAAAACCGGTTTGCACACATCCACCGTATCGCGAGCCGTACGAGGAAAATACCTGAAATGTGCATTCGGCGTATCGGAGTTGCGCAGTTTCTTCATTTCCGCAGTCGAGACCGATGGCAACACAGAAACATCCTCCGAGGAGATTCGTCAAAAAATTTCCATGCTGATTGAGGATGAATCCCCCGCGGCCCCGTTATCGGATTCTGCCATTGCAGCTGCACTGGAGCAGCAAGGCATCCGCGTAGCCAGACGCACCGTAACAAAATACCGAGAGCAACTCAAAATTCTGCCGGCCTCGCTGAGGAAAAGGCGTTGATTATGCTCGACAGCAGGCGGAGGATTGTGTATAATGCCGTGCGTATGAATCCTCCTGCCATAGCTATCGACGGGCCTGCCGCTTCCGGTAAATCAACAGTTGCAAAACTGATAGCCGGAGAGTTGGGCTATACCTTTATCAATACCGGAGCCATGTACCGAGCGGTTACATGGTACTGCATCAAGCAAGGAGTAAACCCGGCTGATACGGCAGCCGTAATAGCTATGTTACCCGGCATTCCCCTTTCCTTCGGCAAAAACGGTTCCGTTTCCACCGTCATGTGTGAGGGTAAGGTACTTACGGATGAGCTCACGGAAACCTCTACGAATGAGAACGTTTCCGTCATTGCAGCCATCCCGGAGGTTCGCGCTCTTCTCGTTGAAAAACAAAGGGAATATAACCTGACGGAACCGGTGGTTATGGAAGGTCGCGACATCGGTACCGTTGTATTCCCGAACACACCGTTCAAGTATTTTGTAACAGCCTCCGAGGAGGTGCGCGCCGCGCGCCGCGCAGCCCAAGGACTCACGGATTCCATTGCTGAGCGTGACCGCAAGGATTCTGCACGTGCATGCGCTCCCCTGGTTAAGGCCGATGATGCTCAACTTGTTGACACTTCAGATTTAAGCATTGAACAGGTAGTCGCCCATATCGTGGCGGATATTCGCAGCCGACTTCATTAACCAGCAACTCTTTTTTCTCTCTCTATTTTTTCAGCGCCATGGCATTAAAAATGAACCCCATATACTTCTTGGGCTATCACCTTTTCAAGGGAATAGCAAAAGCTGGTTTCAACCTCAAAGTCATTAACAGAGAAAAACTGATAGATGGCGAGGCCTGCATCTATGTAGCCAACCACCAAAGTTTTTTGGATCCGCCCCTGATTGGCGTCATTTTTGAGAATCCCGTTCACTTTTTAGCGCGTAAAACACTGTTTGACCATTGGTTCATGAAGAAGGCATTGCCGCTTTGCCATGCCCTGCCCATTGACCAAAAGCGGCCGGACCCGGGCAGCATCCTGAAAGTCTTGCGCCATGTTCGAGGTGGTGGCAGCATTGTCATCTTCCCGGAGGGAGCGCGCTGTCCGGACGGCAAAATTCATGACGCCATGCCCGGTATCGGTCTCATCCTGAGCAAGCTCGCAGGTATTCCCGTTCAGCCCTTGCGCATTGAGGGCGCCTATGATTGCCTCCCCATTCACAGCAGCAAATTGCGCTTCCGCCCGATTTCCATTACCGTGGGTGACCCCATTCCCTTTACCGAAGAAGAGCTTAAAGCTCGCGGACGTGAAGCTCAGCTCAACATCGGCAAAAAGATTATGGACGCCATTAGGGCATTGCCCACGCAACCCTGATTCCGCGCCGGTATACTCCGCACATGCTGACCACCCTGCGCTTGCGCAACTTCCGTTGCTACACCACCCTCAACTGGGAGATTCCGGCTGAGGGTGTGCTGCTCATTGGCAGCAATGCCCAAGGAAAAACGAGCTTACTGGAGGCCATTTGTTTTTCGCAAACGCTGCATACACCGCGCAGCACAAAATTGGATAAACTAGCCACCCACGGCGCGGATAATTTTGGTATTTCAGTGGATTCGCTCCAAGGTACACGCCGCTTGGTATGGCAACAGCGCCGTCTGCACATGACGTTGGATGGCATTCCCCGCAAAGATTATGCGGATTATTTAGCAGACGCCTTTCCCGTGGTCTGGTTAGGAAACAAGGATATTGCCTTGGTTTCCGGCAGCGCGGAAGAACGCCGCAGCTACCTGGATTTTTTGGGCACGCAATGGCATCCTGCTTATCGGCATGCCTTGCGCGAATACAGAAAAGCCCTCAAATCCCGCAATCTTCTGCTCCGTAACCCACGGCATACGGCTGAAACACTGCGCAGTTTTGCACGATTGCTGAGCATACACGGGAATGTGCTGCGCGAGCTGCGCGCTCAGCTTCTGCAACTGCTCCGTCCTCACATCTGCCATCACCATGCTTCCATTTCTGCCCGCCAAGAGGAAGTCACACTGCGCTACATGCCCTGTGGAGATTCCCCGTTAGAAACGGCGTTTGAAAGTTCGATGGAGGCGGACATCCGCGCCGGTTTTACCACCGTAGGACCGCATCGTGATGATTTTGAGCTTCACATAGCCGGACGTTCCGCTGCCGATTTTGCATCGGAGGGACAGCAGAGGACCTTAGCAACGGCCATGCTGCTTGCGCAGGCCGGATTACTCCAGGAACAAACCGGAGCAGCCCCCATCTTACTTATTGATGACATTTTCGGGGAGCTGGACCCGCAGCGTCGCCGTGCTTTGTTAGCATGCTTGCCCTCAGATTCTCAAGTATTCATCACCACAACTCACACGGATTGGTTGCACGATACGCCCCCCCCCTTACCTACGCTCAAAATCGAGAACGGTCGTATATTGCAATAGCGCGGCAAACAGTCAGCAAGTTTGATTTGCAAAAACGTGGTGGGGTTGCTATAGTAGGCACAATTCTTATGCCCCCAGTCGCCCCAAGCCATTACCGAGCCCATTTCGTCATCATTTTTCTACTGGTAAGCTTCAACCTACGCATGTCATTCTC
Organism: Akkermansia sp.; assembly: GCA_017415995.1. Lineage (GTDB taxonomy): Bacteria > Verrucomicrobiota > Verrucomicrobiia > Verrucomicrobiales > Akkermansiaceae > Akkermansia. Next base: position 54,588 of record JAFQDN010000056.1, read on the forward strand.
GGCTGCGGACCCTCTTTTGGTTTTTCTGATGAGGGATTTGAGGCTGGACATCGGTTTCGGGGGACTTTTCGGCATGTTACCGATTATGGCCCTAGGAGTTGCGGCTCCGTTAGGCGCCATCCTGAGCAGAAACATCAGCCCTCGCAAACTCATCATCTACTCCCTGCTTTTTTCCCTTATCGGGGTCATCTGGCGTAGTTACGGTGGCGTCCTCGGGCTGTTCGGAGGTACTGTCATCATCGGCTTAGGACTCGGCATTGCCGGCAGCGTTATCTTAGGTGTTGCCAAGCAAGTGTTGCCGGACCATTTGCCGGAACTGATGGGAGCCTACACAGCATGCGTCAGCTTGGGCACCGCCGTAGGCGCAGGTTGCGCGGCCCCTTTGGCATTGGCATTGGGAGGCTGGCAACACGGTCTCGTTTTCTGGGGATTACCGCTTTTATTTGCCACATTACTATGGACAGAGCTCACCCTGCAAACAAAACACACAGGCATGCAGCAACGAGTGCTGCATACCCCCATGCTCCCGCTGCTCAAAAATGCACAAGCTCGCATGATTACCCTATTTTACCTCTTCCGCGTTGCCGGCGCATGGCTGCTCATCGTCTGGCTGTCCACTCTCATGCGGGATCGAGGTCTGGCGATTGTCGAGGCCGGGCTTGTTCTTTCCTTTGCTACGGCTTGTCAAATACCGGGCTCTCTTCTCAGCGGTATACTGATGCAGCGTTTGGGCGACGCGAGAGCCTTGCTCACTCCGGGTATCGTACTCACCATCGGAGCCTGCTGGGGCTTACTGAAAGCGCCGCTTCAGCTCTGGATGCTATTTGCGGCCCTTTTGGGGCTCGGTTTAGGCTGCGTATTCTCCATCGGAATGACTCTCATTACCCAAAGCCAAGACAATGAAGACGCTACGGTTGCACTCTCGGGGCTGGCTCAGGGAGTAGGCTTTACCTGCGGCGGGCTGCTGGCTTGGATGGGAGGGCTATGTATGCAATGGGAACACCGAGACCTTTGGATGGGGATCATCTACAGCGTATTTGCGCTGGCAGGTCTTTACTGTGGGCTGCGCAGCACGAACTTCCACCCGGCGGGGAAAACTCAAAGCACCTCACTCCACTGAGGCTGAGGCTGAGGCTCCGCCAGTGCGCAAATGCGGTCTATCATGCGGTTCCAATACTCTTCTCCTTGCTCAATTTCAATGTGAATACGCAGGAAATAAATCGGCACATCCATCTCCCCGGGTTTCAGGAAACGTACGGCATCTTTTTCCGTGGTCACAATCAAATCCATTGCGCGCTCCGCACAGCGGTCTACAAAGGTCTCCAAATCCTCTTGGTCAAACCAATAGTGATCCGGATAACGCCGGCGGATTTCCACATGCGCCCCCAATCCCTCTACCAACCCTTCAAAACTCTCCGGGCGAGCAATACCACTCATGCAAGCCACATACTTATCCTTCAGGAAGCTCAACGGCTTACGCTCCCCGGTGAATAGATTTTCCAAATGAGCCGGTGCGTGATTCGTCACAATAATATCCGCAACCTTATTGTATCGGCGAATCGTGGAAATAAGCTCGCCTTGAGGTTTTCCGCCGCTCTTGGTCAGAATAATGTAACTGGCGCGAGCCAGACTGGAACGAGGCTCTCGCATTGTTCCGCGCGGTAACAACGCCCCGGTTCCGAACGGGAATCCGCAGTCCACCAGCACAATGTCAATCTCATGCTTGAGCTTGAGGTACTGCATGCCGTCATCCAAAATCAACGTATTGGCACCAAGCTGTTCTATTGCAAAAATTCCGGACTTAACGCGGTCTTTATCCACCAGTACCGCCACGCCATCCAAGTTTTTAGCAAGCATAAACGGCTCATCTCCCGCATACAACGGGCTCAGGTACCGTGTCTCGCCATCACTCGCTATCTTGGGCAAGTTTTTAACGGGTTTCCCCTCCTTATCCATCCACTCTTGAGGTTCATCCAATGGCTCACTCTTATACCCTCGCGTCAAAATGGCACATTTTCGCCCCCTCTCTGCCAGCGTCCGCGCCAAAAATTCCACCACCGGGGTCTTGCCCGTACCTCCGGCCGTTATATTCCCCACACTCACCACAAATGTGCTCAAATACCGCACCGTCTTAATGCGCCGCGTAAACAAAAAAAGCCTCACTTTTACCAGCACATAAAAGAAAAACGACGCAAACCGTAACGCACACCGCATCATCCACGCACGAAAGCCCCGGGCTCTCCCGAACACCACTTCGGTCCCCCATTCTGCAAACTCATCCATGCGTGATTTCATCGCCATCCATTCTACTCCCCTAACCCATCCATGTCAAGCTCTCCCTTCACGTTTTTTGATTTTCGCATTAGGACAAAAATATGCGCACCGAAATTGCCCCTAGAGCAAAGAAAAAGTCTCGCTTGGACAGAATTGCGCACTATAATATGCATATGGTGCTTAAAATAAAAGAAGAAGACAGGGGCTCGTATGTCTATGAAGCTA
>JAFQDN010000057.1 GCA_017415995.1 Akkermansia sp.
ATCCTGTCTGTGTTTCGCCTCCGGCTTCCTCCCCACCCCACATTACTGTGACGCAGTTGCCTTTGGCTGTTTGATTCCGCCCTGTCAGCGGCTCATTGGGGACTTCCACCCCAGTTACGTGTCATGCCTGACGTACATAAAAAGAGGTGTGGCACGAAGCCACACCTCGAAAATATGTTCGTTCTTGTAAGACGAGCTATTAGAAGGACACGCCAACACCGGCGCGGAGGCCGTAGCCGAACTGATCCTTGCAGCCGAAGGGATCAGCGGTGCAGCCGCTGAACTCCACAGCGCCGTATACGTATACGCCATCAGCAACGTCGTACTGTACACCGGTCTCTACGCCGTAAGCGAAGCCGGTCTTGTCATCAGACCACTCATAGCCAATGACGCTTTGGGTGAGCTCATAGTTGCCAACACCGGCCTCAGCGCCGATGTACCAACGAGTGCCGGGAGCAACCTCCGTGGTGTAACGAAGACCTGCGGTCACGGACATATACTCGGACTCTATGCTATACCAAGCATTGTAGTCCTTCTCACCGGCGTACCAGCCGAAACGAACGGTAGCGGCAAGATTCTCGGTGAAGTTGTAGAGGATGGTGATGTCACCACCAACGGTGTCGATACCCTCCGCGTAATAGTCATCGAGGTCATTGATAGCCCAGTGATAGCCGGCGCCAACCTCAACAGCCCAAAGAGCGGGACCAGAGGTCTCAACTACGGTTACGGGAACTACGGTCTCAACACCCTTACCGAAAGCGGGTGCTACAAGAGCGAGAGCAAGAATAATGGATTTCTTCATGTTTGTTAAGTGGATTGGTTGTTCAGTATCCGCAGCTCTTATAGCACAGAATAACAGGCATGGCAAGCTTTTTTTGATATTTTGTTAATTTTTCGGTAATTTTTTTGTTAAAAGAGAAAAAAAGCCTCACACGGAGCCGACAAGAGAGACAAAATCAGCCGGGAGGGGAGAAGAAACGGAAATCAACCTCCCCCGGAGCGGGAACGAGAGAGCGGAAGCATGCAAAGCGTGGCGGGGCAGAAAAAGCCGCTCCTCCAGCTGCGGAGACCATCCGTTAGCAATAAAGTCGAGGTAATTTTGCTCATCACCGCCGTAAATTTTATCACCTACCAGAGGGAATCCCAAGTGCGCAGCGTGAACACGGATTTGGTGCATGCGCCCCGTATGAGGGCAACAACGCAGCAACGCCATGGCCGGCAGAGAGCCACGCGGAGGCAAGCGCCGCAACACGAAAAACTCCGTACGGCAGGATTTACCGAGCGGATGGCAGCACTGGCGCACATGAATGCGCGTAGGAGCTACTTCCTCCATACGCAGGATAGGCTCTGCAGAGCAGGCAGACTCCCAAAGGGGGCAGCCCAACACAATCGCGGCATATTCTTTCCGGAATAGGCGCTGTTGCATAGCTTTACCGAGCAGATTGGCAGCCTCTGCATTTTTAGCAATGAGAGTAATACCGGAAGTTTCGCGATCCAAGCGATTAACAAACGACACTTGCCCGCCACACACCAGCTCATAAGCCAACAACTCCCGCACACCATGCCAAAGAGTCGGCTCATTTTTAACCCCGGTGGGATGTGTAAGCAAGGGAGCGGCTTTATCCACCACAAGAACATCATCATCCTCATAAAGAACGGAAAAATCCGCCTCCACAGCTATGGGCATATCGTAGCTCATGAAAACACGGCGGGATTGATTTCGACCCATTCACCGGAAGCAAGATTCAGCTCATCCAAAGTAAGCGGGCCGATGGCAATTCGGGTCAGTGTCAGCACCGGAGCGCCTACGGCAGCAAGCATACGACGGACTTGATGGTAGCGGCCCTCATGCAATGTAAGGCGCGCGGAGCACGGTGATGTAATACATAATTCTGCCGGCAAGCAGGGAGTTGTTTCACCATTCAACAGCAACTCACCACTCGCAAAGAGTGCTACCGCCGACTCAGGGATGGGCTCAGCGGTTGTCAACTCATATATTTTAGGCACATGGCGCTTGGGACTGGTAAGAGCATGCAGAAAAGCGCCATCATCCGTCAGGAGCAGCAAACCGGAAGTCTCCTTATCCAAGCGCCCCACCGTACTCACGCCACCACTCCGTGCCAGCCAACGCTGCGGCAATAAATCATAGATGAGGTTCCCCTGCTCTCTATGACTGCAAGTGCAACCAAGGGGCTTGTTGATGGCAACGTACAGCCCATTCAGGAACTCCGGAGGCGCCCCATCCACCAGCACCGTTGCAGGGTCCGCTTTGGCCGCTGCGGAGCGCACCGGCACACCGTCCACCCGCACACGGCCTTGCTTAACCCACTGCGCAGCTTCTCTCCGAGAACAATAGCCGAAGCGGCTCAAAATGGCATCTATCCTCATCACGGGCGTATTTTGCCATAATTTTTTGAAAAAACAAGGTTGAAATCTCAGAAATAATGTGGTATATACAGTGTACGTACCGAGCACCTGCTTTTTATCAAGCAGGCGCCAATGAACGTTTTATCTTACACACGCTTATGAGTATCAGCATTATCAATGAACGACAACTGCCGGCTGCGGAGGCATCTCTCTGGGTGAAAGCCCAACAAGCCGTGGCGGCAAAAAACTACAAGTATGCCGTGAGCATTCTGCGCACACTTATCAAACGAGCCCCGGGATTTTTGGAGGGGCGCAAAGTTTTGCGCGCATGCGAGGTCAAGTGCACACCGGACGCCGGGCGCCGTTCCTCGCTTTTTGGGGGGATGCGACTGACGACGGCACGAAAAGACCCGGAAACCGTCATTGTAAGCGTAGAGGATGATTTGGAAAAAGACCCCTATTCCGTATCTGCCAACGAGGCTTTGTTCCATGCAGCCAATGACTTAGGGCTGCCGGAGCTGGCAGCATTTGCCATCGAGACGATTTGCCAGGGGCAGCCCAACCCGAAGAAGCACTTGCACATGCTGGCAAACCACTACATCAAAAACGAACAATTTGCAGAAGCGGCAGACACCTACCGCAGAGTTCTCCAAATTGACCGTACGGATGCCATTGCCCAACGCGGTGAAAAAGACTGCTCTGCCAAAGCAACCATGAAAAAGGGCAATTGGGAGGGCTCCGGCGACTTCCGCACCAAGATGAAGAATGCCAACGCCACCACGGATTTGGAAAGTGCTGACAAAATGGGTCTTACCCGCGCGGAAATGGAGCAGCGCTTGGCACAACTCTCCGAACAATATGCGGTGGACAACACCAACCTGCAGGTTGTTAAGGATATTGCCTCCATTTACGAGCAAATGGAAGATTATGCAAACTCTTACTCATTCTACGCATATGCATACCAGCTAAGCGGCGAGGCAGACGTGTCCATCAACGATAAAGCCATGGAGATGCACGAGAAAGCACTCAACGCAGAGCTTGCTTACTATGAGCAGGTGCTTGCTGCAGACCCGACAAATGAGGAAGCACTTGCCGCCTATAACGCCCGCAAGCAAGAGGTGGCCATGGCCGTGGTGGAAGATGCTCGAGCACGCGTCGAAGCCAACCCCACCGATGCACAGCTGCAATTCAAGTACGGGCAAGCCCTGTTCGATGCCGGCATGCAAAGCGAGGCAATACCCGCCCTGCAGCGCGCCCGCAGCAACCCGAACCTGCGCATCAAAGCCATGCTGATGCTCGGCAAGTGTTACGCAGCCAAGAACATGACGGACATGGCAATCCGCCAGCTGGAGGATGCAGACAAGGAGTTGCTCACCATGGACGACACCAAGAAGGAAATCCTCTACATGATAGGTTGCCTGTACGAGGCCTCCGGCAACAAGGAAAAATCTTTGGAAAACTTCAAGGCTATTTACGAGGTGGACTACGGCTATGCCGATGTTGCCCACAAGGTGGAATCCGCCTACTCCTGATAGCAACCTCGCAGATTACACCATACGAATATGCCGCAAGCCCTACGTTTGCGGCGTATTTTTTTGGGGATCTTCTCACCGGTCCAGCCATCCATTACTCCGACAAATCAGAGCTTCATTTCAAAAAAATGATTTTTTTGTGAACAAAATCGCTGAATAAACAGTCTGCAAGGAGTAGGAGTCTATACAAACAAGCAAATTAACACAGCATATGGAGCAGGAATCCGACAATACGCAGCAATCCGGCACTCTTCAGAAAGGAACTTTATTGAAGGATTACCGCATCATTTCACCGATTCGGCGCAGTGCATACAGCATCACCTACCGCGCAGAAGACACCATCAACAATCGCACGGTTCTGCTGGAGGAAAACTTCCCCGGCACACCACCGACGGAACGCACGGAAGAGGGAGTCAGGGTCATACACCCCGAAGATGCAGAAGAATTTGAGCAAATACTCAGTGCATTCGAAAACAAGGCAAAAATTCTTGCCTCATTATGGCATTCCAACCTGCCGAAAGTGATTTGCACATTCCGCCACGGAGGAACCGCATACTACGTAAGCCCGGAAGAGAAAGGGACTCCGCTGCTGCAAGCGGTTCCGGCTGCGTATGAAATCGAACAAACCCGGCTCAGTGCCATACTCATTCCACTACTACGCGCTTTGAGCCAACTACACAGCAAAGGCATACTCCACGGGCGCATAACCCCGAGCAACCTCCTCTTCACGGAAGAGCAAACCCCGTTCCTGATTAACTTATCCACACTTTCCGATTACGGCAAACTCGGCGAGGATGATGACAGAACCCGCATCCTGCCGGATGAATACGTCCCCATTGAACAACTCACTGCCGGCACCGGTCCGTGGAGCGACCTCTATGCACTGGCAGCTATCTGCTACCGCCTCATTACAGGCAGCAATGTTCCCGACTGCCTGGAACGAAGTTCTCAGGAAACCGACCCCTATAAATGGCTCACGGAAATGCCACACCTCCGTCAGCGCTTCAGTTTTGACTTTCTGGCAGCCATTGATTGCGCCTTAGCCTTCCAGCCCAAAAAACGATTTCAAAGCGCTGATGAATGGATTGCTGCCATCGGCGAAGCCAACAAAAATTACACCCGACAACACTCCGGAATTGACAAACAGCAACCGGAAGCGCATGACAGCACTTGCGCCATCAAAGACGGCGTCTGCTACATCGCACTGACACTGGCCACCTTCATCCTGCCACTTTTCCTATACTGCTCCTACCGTAGCCACATACTCCACTTACCTTCAGGCCTTGGTAAAATAGCAGAACCGGGGTGGCTCAGCTTGTTCTTTTTGAGCTTGATTCTCATGACAAGCTCTCTTTACATTCCCCGCCGCAAATCCGTTCGTACGGCTCTTTCCGGCATCGGCGGCGCAGTATACGGGTTCATCTGTATATCCGCTCTCCTCTACATACGAGACACTACCGCCACATCCTACTTGCAACATCTTCAAAGCTACCTCAATGAATCCACGCTTTTTGTTCTTATAGGCACCTTCAGCGCTGCTTTCTATGCTATCCGCTGCGCCACACCCCGATAAAGCAAGTCATAAAACAAAGACACACAAAAAGCTTGCAAAATTGGGGTTTATGGTGTAAAGTCTCGCGCGTCATGACAGAATTGCCCAAGGCTTACGAACCGACCATCGTGGAAGAAAAATGGCAAACCCGCTGGATGTCAGAGGGTTGCTTTCACGCAGACCCGAAATCAGAAAAAGCAGCGTACAGCATCGTCATACCACCGCCGAACGTGACGGGCGTGCTGCACATGGGGCACGTACTAAACAACACCATACAGGACATTTTGGCTCGGCGTGCCCGCCAAGAAGGCAAGGAAGTACTTTGGCTGCCCGGTACAGACCACGCCGGCATAGCCACCCAAGCACGAGTGGAAAAGGAACTGGCCAAGGAGACGCCGCCGCGTACCCGTTATGACGTAGGCCGCGAAGACTTTGTCAAGATGGTATGGGAATGGAAGGAAAAACACGGGGGCATCATCATTAAGCAGCTCAAAAAGCTTGGATGCTCCTGCGACTGGGAGCGCGAGCGCTTTACCATGGATAGCGTATTCGCCCCGGAGGTAGCCAGAGCCTTCACCGAGCTGTTCAACGAGGGGCTTATTTACCGCGGGCGCCGCATGGTGAACTGGGATCCTGTGCTGCGCACAGCGCTGTCTGACGAGGAGGTGATTATGACACCCTCCAAGAGCAAACTTTACACCATCCGATACAAGTTGGCAGACGGCAGCGGGCAACTGCTGGTGTCCACCACCCGACCGGAAACCATCATGGCCGACGTTGCGGTGGCAGTCAACCCGAACGACCCGCGTTTCAGCCACCTCATCGGCAAAACCGTTATCCGCCCGCTGGTAGAGACGGAGATACCCATTATCGCAGACGACCACGTGGAAATCGAGTTCGGTACGGGTGCACTCAAGATAACCCCGGCGCACGACCGCACGGACTTTGAGGTGGGCATGAAGAACAACTTGGAAATCATTGATGTACTGACGGCAGATGGCCACATCAACTGTCCGGAGTGCCCGGAATTGCACGGATTGGATCGTTTTGAGGCGCGCGACAAGTCCATTGAGCTTATTGAAGCGAAAGGACTTTTGGAAAAGGTAGAGGATTACGAGAACAACGTGGGCATCTCCCAACGTTCAGACGTACCGATTGAGCCGCGCCTGAGCATGCAATGGTTCCTCAAGTACCCCTGCGTACAGGAAGCCGCGGATGCCGTAGCCAATGGCGACATCGTTTTCCGCCCGGCACACTGGGCCAAGACCTACGCCCACTGGTTAGAGGGCATACAGGACTGGTGCATCAGCCGCCAGTTGTGGTGGGGGCACCGCATCCCCGTATGGTACCGCAAGGACAAAGCAGAAGCATTGCAGGAAGCCACAAAGCTGGACTCCGAGGATGCCGCAGCGGGCGACATCTATGTGGGCGTAGAGCCCCCTGCCGATCCGGAGAACTGGGTACAGGACGAAGATGCACTGGACACTTGGTTCAGCAGCTGGTTATGGCCGTTTGCCACCATGGATGACGAGTGCCGCGCTAAGTTCTACCCGACAAGCGACTTGGTAACCGGCCCGGACATTATTTTCTTCTGGGTAGCACGTATGATTATGGCAGGCTACCGTTTTGCGGACGGCAAGAAACCGTTCGGCAACGTATTCTTTACCTCCATTGTGCGTGACCTGTTGGGTCGCAAGATGAGCAAGAGCTTGGGCAACAGCCCGGACCCGCTGGACCTTATTGCCAAATACGGAGCGGACGGCTTGAGATTCGGTCTTATGCGCATTGCCCCCACCGGTACGGATGTCAAGTTCGATGAGAAGCAGATTGAGGAAGGCAAAAACTTTGCCAACAAGCTGTACAATGCTGCGAGATTCCGCATGATGCAGGGAGAGGCGAGCACCGATCCGGCACCCAAGTTTACGCCGGTACATATTGACATCCTCGCCAAACTCAAAGAACTGCATGCCACTGTCGCGGAAGGACTGGGCAAGTACGAGTTCAACACCTATACACAGGCATTGTATTCCTTCTTCTGGAACGAATACTGCTCACTCTTCCTGGAGGCGGTCAAGAACGACCTGCGCGATGGAGATGCAGCAGTGAAGAACGCAACACTCTACACCATTGATACCGTATTGCGCCACTACTTGGCACTGCTGGCTCCTATCATGCCGCATATTGCAGAGGAGTTGTGGCAAAGCTTGGGATTTGCAGCACGCAACAACGGATTGCCGCTCATGAGCACCCCCCTTCCCTCGGCAGAGTCTTTGCTTGCGGGGTTGGATGATACGGAAATCTCCAAGGCGCGCGTACTGTCAACCGCGTTGTACGATACCGCCAACCGTGCCCGCAACCTGAAGGCCGAATACAACCTTGCAACGAACAAGAAGGTACGCTTTGTGCTCAAACCCGGCAATCTCCCCCTTACGGAGGACCTTGCGGCACGCTTAGCCCTGCTGGCAGGTTCTCAAAGCGTCACCTTGGACGCAGCTTATGAGGCCCCCAAGGGAACCCCTACGGCACTTACACCGTTCGGAGAACTGTTCCTGCCGTTGGATGGCTTGGTGGATGTAGAGGCAGAGCGCAACCGCATCAGCAAAGAGTTGGAAAAGATGACCAAAGAGATAGCCAAGAGCAATGCCAAACTCAGCAATGCGTCCTTTGTAGACCGTGCCCCGGCAGCAGTTGTGGAGCAAGAGCGTGCCCGCTTGGCTGAGTGGGAAAGCAAGAAAACACAGCTGGAGGCTATGCTCGCTTCCCTAGGTTAAACGCCTACACGCCATTACTGCAAAATGGAACACAAGGATTACATCTCGACCCTCTCGGAAGCAGAACGTAAAGCACTGGCTGTTTGCGGCATCAGCAAGACAGAACAACTCTCGAAACTCAGTCTGCGTACGCTTTGTTCCGAAATTGAGCAAGCGCGTCAACTATTCGGTGCAGACGTGGCTCCGCTCACACAGGAACGCATCACGCAGATTTACAACGAAGCAACGCATTCCGCTTGCTCGCCGGAAACGAAAAAGGATGCGGTAACGCCGAGTAAGGGCGAGATGCATTCCCTCAATATGCCGGCTCTGGAGCCCCGCCGCAGCTCCAAACACCGGCAAACGGAAGAGGAGCTGAAAAACAGCAACATACGTGAGCTCACCCCCTCCGAATCCTCAGAACAAAAAAGACGCCTCATCAGCAAATCCAGTGCCATACGCTGCACGCGCCCGCTGCGCACGTACCTGAGCGCCGTATTGCTGATATGGCTGTTCGTGGCACTTGCAGGCAGTATCGCCTATACGGCATGTCTCCTGCTGGGTATTATGGAGAAGAATGTCAGCCTGTACATACCGGCCGGGCTTTTCTTGTCGGGGGTACTGCCATACCTGCTGATAGTGCGCAAGACAAAGTGCTCTGTATGCAACATGCCGGTGTTGTCAATGAGCAACTATCCGCGCAACAAACACGCGCACCACTTCCCCCTGTTGGGGTACACCATACCTACGGCACTGCACATCTTCTTCCTGCTGTGGTACCGCTGCCCTGCGTGTGGCACTCCGCAAAAACTCCTCAAGAGACGCCATCACAAATAACCCTCACCCGCATTGTCATGTTCCCGCGTTCATTCTTTCTGCTCCCGGTCACGGTATGCAGCGTTGTGGCTGTGGCTAACGCAACAGACTCCAACATCTCACTGGCTAACGAAATCATAGATTTGCTCTCCGCTACGGAGATTTGTCTTAATACTTGCCGTGATGCACAATCCGTGCAAGCTGCGCTCCCGCAACTGCAACAGTTGGCACAGAAAGCTGCTGACATTAAAAACAGACAGTCAGCCATGCAAAACCTCACCCCGGCGGAAGACAAGGAAATCGCCAAGCTCATCCGTACCTTCTCTACCCTCTCCAAAGCCATTGATGAACACCTGAAACGCATTGACGCTTCCGGCCTCATGACCCCCGAACTGGCTGCCGTTTTGGGCTATTCCGGCGAAAATTCACCACCTACTACAAATTAAGACAAAAAAAATATTTTCAGCACCACCCACAATATATTGTGGGTGTTTTTGTAAATCCATGCCACATCGACGAACTCGCCGAAAAAGGGAGCTTGCAGCGGGAAGAGGCGGTAAATTTTATGCTTGCAAAATGTCAGTAAAACCGTAATATCGAGGTAACCGAAGCACTTTTTACCACACCGCATGAAACACAGTATCACCACAAGAAACAACGCGCTGACAGCGGACGAAGCCCAGCATTTGGCTGACTTTGTACTGTTCTCACAGCGCAATTGCATACTCCGACTCTCCCCGGAGCTGAACCAGGACAAGATCTCCTATCCGCAGTTTTTCCTGCTTGCCTATTTGGCGGAGGAAGAATGCCTGTCCATGAGCAGCATAGCGCGCATGATGGGTCATTCCACAGCTGCCGCCACCGGCATGGTGGATAAGTTGCAGGAGCTCGGACACCTGAAGCGCTTTACAGCAGCAGCAGACCGCCGCAAGATTATGGTGCGCATTACCGACCAAGGCCGTGAGCTCATTGCACGTATGCGTGGCAACATCGCGCGCGATTTGGCAGACCTCATGGCCATGGAGGACAACGCCATGCAGCTCAGCCGAGCCCGCACCCTCATCAAGCGCCACAATACCACGTCTACTCTCAATTAACACCACTCACACCATCCCCCTGCCACCGACATGAGCACCTACGCACCGGACTACTTGAACCGCCTGAATGCAGTTGAACACAATTTTGCCCGCTTTATCACCCGCATTCCGGGAGTGGAAGTTACCACGGACAGAGCAGCCGTAATCTCAGCCCTGACCCCCACTCACGAGCAAGTGTTGCAAGACGGCGGAATATCCCCCAAAATGCTGCGCCGCGCCCAGCAGGTGCACGGCAACAAAGTAGCACTGGTGGGTGACATCGGTTGCTCATTCCCCGTGGAAGGAGTCGATGCCCTTTACTGCGGAGGCAAAGCAGATTGCTGCTTGGGCATATACGTGGCCGACTGCGCCGCCGTGTGGATATATGACCAAGCCTCCGGCAGCCGTGGGTTGGCACATTCCGGCAAGCTCGGCACCCAACAAAATATAGTCGGGGAGTTGCTACAAGCCATGCACAAAACATTAGGCGTAAATGCAGCAGATTGCATAGCCGTCATCTCCCCCTGCATTCGCCCGCCGCATTATGAGGTGGACATTCCGTCTGCCATTAAAGCGCAGCTGACAAAAGCCGGCATATTGTCAGAAAACATCATCGACAGTGGGCTGGACACCGCGGCAGACACACAGACATTCTATTCCTACCGCATCGAAAAAGGCAACACGGGGCGCATGTTGGCTCTGTTTGGCCGCAAGCCGGAATAAATGAGCAGAGATTCCACCAAACATGAGGTAAGGCAGCGCGTGCTGGCGCGCCTGCACCGCATGGAGGAGGAGCAGCGCAGCCGCGATTCTGCCACCCTCAGAGCAGAACTACAGCCCGAACTGGCCGGGAGCGGCCCCCTCAACATCGGGATTTACATTCCTCTGCCTCATGAGGTAAACCTGTTACCCCTGTTACAGGAACACCCACAGCACCGTTACGCGGTTCCCCGATGCCTGAAGGGAAGACAAATGGAGTTCCGCCACATCAGCAATCCGAGCACCGACACGCGCCCGGGCGCCATGGGCATACCGGAACCCTGCACGCACCTTTCCATCATTCCTCCGGAAGAGTTAGACATCATCATCGTCCCCGGAGTGGCTTTTACCGAACAGGGTAACAGGTTGGGGTACGGGGGCGGCTACTATGACCGCTACCTGCCCCGCTGCACCAACGCAAAACTCATAGCAACCGCATTTGCGGAACAAATGGTACCGGAACTGCCGACAGAAGCACACGACCTCCGAATCCCGCACATCATCCACCTCTGAAAACATTGTTCAACATGAAACACTTCATCCTCCTCCTCTTCGCAGTATTTGCATGCCTCGGCATCAGCAAAGGTGAAGATGCCGAGCGCGTTCTTATCATCGGCAACAGTTACACCTACTGCAATGACTTGCCGAATGTGCTCATGGCACTCAGCCAAGAAACCAAGCACCCGTTGGAAGTAGAATCCTACACCGCCGGCGCCATGAGTCTGCGCGGTTTCTTGGATGATCCTAATCATAGCAAGGCCAAAAGTTTGGTGCAAAGCAAGAAGTACGACTGGATTATCCTGCAAGACCAAAGCCAAACACCGGCCTACAAACCGGAAGAAACCATGGATTCCGTAAAACGCTGGACGCAACTGGCAAAGGCATCAGAAGCAAAGGTTGTACTGTTCCTCACCTGGGCACACGCGTCCGGAAAGGGTAAGAAAATGGAGCCGTTGGTGGATATGCAAGAGCGTACAAGCACCACCTATTGCCAAGCAGGTGTAGCTAACAAAGCAAAAGTAGCACCGGTAGGAGAAGCATGGGCGCGCTGGTACCGGAAACACCCGAACAAGGTATTGCACGTCAATGATGGCTCACACCCTAACCCGGAAGGAACATACTTAGCAGCATGCGTTTTGTACAGCACCATCACGGGCCAACAGGTCAAAGGCATACCGGGTACCCTCAAGCTGAACAAACGCGTTGTTATGAGAGTGCCATCCGGCTCTGCCAAGGAATTACAAAAAACGGCAAATGCCACGACCAAGGACTTCACGGCTCAAGGCTATTTGGATAAGTTGAAAATCAAAGAAGGCAAGCGCCCCACAACCGCAGAGGTAAAGGCCATACTCAAGAAAGGAATGTCACTGAGCAGCATCAAGGAACTGGCAGGAGCTCCCATTCACACCTCTTCCGACAGTGGGCGCAAAACGTACCAGTTCCGGATTCGAGATGGCGCGGAGCTGTGCGCTTACTGCAACAGCAGTGACACAGTGGAACAAATCAGCATTGCAGCACCCGGCAAGCCGGTGGAAATCATAGATGTAACCAAGCTCAAGACAAATGAATAACTTCTCCTATTACAACAAAACACGCTACGTATTCGGGCGCGGGGAGTACCGTAACATCGGCAAATTGCTCCGGGGGAGTACGGATAAAGTTTTGTTGCACTACGGTGGCAACAGCGCAAAGCGCAGCGGCCTGTATGATGCCGTTACAAGCGCCCTCCGTGAGGCCGGTATCAGCTTCCTTGAACTAGGCGGAGTAAAACCTAATCCCTCACTGGACTTGGTAAGGAAGGGAATAGACCTCTGCCGGCGTGAGAACATCAGCTACGTCTTGGCTGTAGGCGGTGGCAGTGTTATTGACTCCGCCAAGGCCATAGCACTGGGAGTCGTGCACGAGGGGGATGTCTGGAAACTCTTCACCAAAGAAGAAGAGCTGACGCATACCCCCCTGCCCGTTGCCACCATTTTAACCCTCCCCGCCGCAGGCAGCGAGAACAGCCCCAACACCGTTATCTCCGATGAAGCAACTGCCAGAAAACTGGGATTCGGGCATGAGGAGCTGCGGCCCACCCTCAGCATCGTCAGCCCGGAGTTGTTCCTGACCCTCCCCGCTGAGCAGATGGCATACGGTGCTTGTGATATGCTTTGCCACATCTTTGAACGCTACTTCACCAACACGCAAAACACAGAACTGACAGACGCCTTATGCGAGGCAACCATGCGTACCATCATGCAGCAAGCCTCCATCCTGCGCCATAACCCGCAAAATGAAGAGGCTTGGGCTCAACTGGCACTCAGCGGCACCATTGCCCACAACAATATTCTGGGGCTGGGCAGAGAGCAAAGCTGGACCTGCCATGCCTTGGAGCATGAGTTGAGCGCCGTCTACGATGTTCCCCACGGCGCCGGGCTGGCAGTTATCGTTCCGCCGTATCTGGAGGCGGTTCGGCACGCCAACCCGGGGATTTTCCAACAATGGGCTACCAACGTCATGGGAGTTACCCCCTCCCGCGACTCGGAGCATGTTATAAAAGAAGGCATCCGCCGTTTGCGTGACTGGTACCGGGAGTTAGGACTTCCCCAAACCATGGCGGAACTCGGAATCCCGGCCGATGCGGACTTTGACGCCATGGCGCGTGGAGCTTGTTCCGTACGCCCCGGCGGTGTATTACCCGGCGTAAAAGTACTTACCGAGGCTGATGCCGCCGCCGTATACAGAAACTGTCTTTAACCACACCAACACAACAACAATGAAAATACTGACCGGTATGATTCTGGCGGCAGCAGCTGCTGCACTACTGAGCAACTGCAAACATAACCCCGATGCTTACGAAACCGCCACCCCCATGTCCGCGGTTTATCCATGATGCCCTGCCGAAAGGTTGCCGAAGCAAAATAGCGGAAATTTTGAAAATTCGCGCTTGCTATTCAGCATAAAATGCGTATAATACCGCCCGCGCGCCCGCCGGTGCGGGATGCGCAAGCAGAACCCAGATACAGAAATCAGACAATGATGACAAATCCCCGAGTAGCTATTGTGGGCGCCACCGGAGCGGTGGGCGTCGAGCTTCTTTCCTGCCTTGAGAGCCGCAACTTCCCGCTCTCCTCCCTGAAACTTCTGGCATCTAAACGTTCTGCCGGTAAACAGGTTGCTTTCCGTGGCGAAATGCTCACCGTCGAAGAACTCACGAAAGACTCCTTCAGCGATGTAGACATTGCGCTTTTCTCCGCCGGCGGTGATATTTCCCGCGAATACGCCCCGATAGCCGGAGAGGCCGGATGTGTTGTCATCGACAACTCCTCCGCTTTCCGTCAAGATGAAAACGTGCCCTTGGTGGTACCGGAAATCAACCCGGAGGCAGCTTTTAACCACCCCCGCAACATTATCGCAAACCCGAACTGCACCACCATCATCACCCTGATGGCTCTTTACCCCCTGCACCGCAGATTCGGCCTCAAAACCATTATTGCCAGCAGCTACCAAGCCGTCAGCGGCAGTGGCCAACACGGTATTACCGAGCTGGAAAACCAGGTGCGCGCCATCACCAACGGACACCCGGTGGAAATTTCCACCTACCCGCGCCAAATTGCATTCAACGTCCTGCCGCAAATTGATAAGTTCACTGATACCGGCTACACCAAGGAAGAGCTCAAGATGCTTAATGAAGGTCGCAAAATCATGGAGCTGCCGGAGCTGAAGGTAACCTGCACCTGCGTGCGTGTTCCGGTATACCGCAGCCACTCCATCTCCTGCGTAGCCCAATTTGAGCAAGATGTGGATGTAGAGGCAGCCCGCGCCTGCTTTGCCGATATGCCCGGCGTAGCATTGATGGACGATCCTGATAACAATGTATGGCCCACTCCGCTGGATTCCACCAACGGCGACACCTGCTACGTTGGCCGCATCCGTAAGGACCTTGCCATTGATAACGCTCTCAACCTCTGGGTAGTAGGCGACCAAGTACGCAAGGGCGCAGCGCTCAACGCCGTACAAATTGCAGAACTTTTGGTAAGCCGAGCCTGATTTTTCCGCCATATTTCACGGACTCATCTCATCACCATGGACATAAAGGCACTCATCCGGGAAAACGCGCAACTGGTGGAAGCAAGGCTCAACGAGCTACTGCCCGGCGAAGACATAGCCCCCACCACCTTGCACAAAGCCATGCGCTACAGTGTGTTTGCCGGTGGCAAACGGATACGTCCCCTTCTTTGTCTGGAGGCGGCAAAAGCCTGCTGCGGCTCTGTAGAGCCGGCACTGAATGCGGCATGCGCACTGGAGGTATTACACACTTACACACTCATCCATGACGACCTCCCCAGCATGGATAATGATGACCTGCGCCGCGGCCGCCCCACCAACCACAAGGTATTCGGGGAGGGTATTGCCATTCTGGCCGGGGATGCCCTGCTGACCGAGGCTTTCTCCATGCTGGCAACGGTGCCGGCAAATGAGCGCTACTCTGCCAGGGACTATGTATCCGAGCTGGCATACCGCACCGGCAGCCTCACCTTGGTGGGAGGCCAGGTGCTGGACTTGGAGGGCGAGGGACGCAGCCTTACCGTGGATGAGCTGCGCGCCATTCACATGGGCAAAACAGCAGCTCTTATCATAGCCTCCGTACGCTTGGGCGCCATGGCAGCAGGAGCCACCCCGGAGCAACTGGAAGCACTTACCGCTTACGGTCGCTCGCTTGGCTTGGCTTTCCAAATCATTGACGACATTTTGGATGTTACCTCCACCCCGGAGGTACTCGGTAAGAGCATCGGTAAAGACGCAAAAGTGCAAAAGGCTACCTACCCGGCGCTCGTCGGGATGGAGCAGGCACGCACCGAGGCCAGGGAACTTACAGCAGCAGCCCGCGCCGCGCTGGATGTATTCTCCGTCAAACGCCGTGAGGCTTTGCTTGCCATCAATGATTACCTGCTCAAACGGGATTATTGATGATACGCCGCGTTCCCTTAATTTTTCAACACCGCTCTTTGGCTCAAAGAGCGGTGTTTTTATACAGACTGCCACAATCGGGACTTGCATGCAAAGTACTTACCCCCTATAATAAACGGCATGAAGTTCCTACATCTGATTCTCCCCCTCTTTTTCATGCTCACAACCTGTACCCAGCTGTACAACCCAACCGGCAGCGGTGCTATCCCCAAAACGGAGCAAGTAGAGAAAATCCTCCGCAGCCACGTATTCATGTTGGCGGAAACCATTGGCGAGCGCAATCACTACCATCAGGAGGCCTATGACCGCGCCGCCGAGTATATCTGCAAAGAGTTTTCCTCATACGGGTACACGGTAGACAAACAAACCTACGTTCTGGCTAATGATTCCGACTACAGGTCCGCTGCCGGAAAAACAGCCTGCAACATCGAGGTTCGTAAACCCGGTACCGATCCCAATGCGCCGTGGCTCATCATCGGGGCTCATTACGACACCCGCGTCGGCATGAAGCGCTGGAATGTTCACGGCCCCGTCATTGAAGGCAAAACAGGCACTCCGGGCGCCAACGATAATGCTTCCGGCGTGGCTGCTCTGCTCTACGTGGCAAAACAGCTTAAAAACGTACCGACCCGCAACGGCATCATCTTTGTTGCCTACGCTAACGAGGAGGCTCCGTTCTTCCAGACGGATGACATGGGCTCGCGTCGGCATGCCCGTAAGGTGGTACAGGAGTTAGGCAAAAACAACATCATGGGCATGTTTACGCTGGAAAGCATGGGCATTTACTCCCCCCGAGTCAACAAAAAACGCCGCACCGCTATCGCCGGTTCTCTGGTCGGTATTTTGGACCGCTGCGACTACGTGGCTTTCATGAGCACTTTCAGCGGCAAAGCCTATTCCCGTGAGTGCGCGGAAACCTTCGCCTCCGTCTCTCGCTTCCCGGTGCGCTCCGTCGTTTTCGGGTACCTCACTCGTGGCATTGCTTGGTCGGATGACTGGTCATACATGAAGGAAGACATCCCCTCCTTTGCCATAACGGATACTGCCTACATGCGCTGCGATGACTACCATGAGACCAGCGACACGGCCGACAAGCTCGATTACCGGGAGTTTGCCGAGGTGTGCATCGGTGTTGATGCCATGGTGCGCAAACTTACCGGAGCACCGGCACCTGTAACTCCGACACGCTGACACCCCGCATGCCCTCGCTCCGCCAGCTTACAGTTGAAAGCCTTACCCACCTGATGGAAAGTGGGCAATGCACCTTGGGGGTGGACGAGGATGCCAGAAAAATACTGCGCGAGTGGATGCTCAGTGCCCGCAAGGGAGTAGCCTCTCCCCCTCCGGTCCCACCCCCCAGCCCCAATGCCGGCCTGCAATGTGTGGAGGAAAAGCTGGCATACCTGCAACAGCGTGCCCAAAACTGGAAACCGGCACGCGCTCTCGGCACGCTGCGCGACACCATGGTATTCGCTGTCGGTAATCCGCATGCTCGCCTCATGTTAGTCGGGGAAGCACCGGGGTACGACGAAGAGCGCCTGCAAGAGCCCTTTGTCGGGCGTGCAGGTCAAAAGCTCAACCAAATCCTGGCGGCTGCAGGCCTGCCTCGTGAGTCCGTCTACATCTCCAATATCTGCAAATTCCGCCCAAGCATGGGGCCGGACCAAGGTATGGCTAACCGCGCCCCCTCCGATGCGGAAATTGCGGCCTGCCTCCCCATCATCCTGGCTGAGGTTCGGGCCATTCATCCGGAGTGTATTATCTGCTTAGGCGGCACCTCCGCCAAAGGATTGCTGGGCAGTGGTGCCTCCGTTGCCTCACTGCGGGGCAAGTGGTTTGAGTGCCAAGGCATACCTGTGCGCGTCACTTACCATCCCAGTTACTTGTTACGCAATGACACCTTGCAAGCCAAACGCGCTGTTTGGGAGGATTTTCTGGCCGTTATGGAGCACCTGCATCTGAACATCACACCCCGCCAACGCGGATTTTTCCTACCGGCATGACCCCGCGCCACCTCCTACCACACGCCATGGCTGCCCTGATGCTTTGCGCATGCACAAATGTTAAAGATTTGGCAGCCAAGGCAGAAGCCGGAGACCCCGCGGCTCAGTTTAACTATGCACGCTGCCTGATGTCCGGCAAGGGTACCCCCCGCAATCCGCAGGAGGCGCTCGCATGGCTTCGCAAAGCCGCTGCTCAAGGCCACCGCAATGCTGCCATGGCTGCTGGCCTCTGTTATTCCGCCGGGGTCGGTACTGAAAAAAACTACCGCACTGCCGGCCGCTATCTGCAACAAGCATCCGATGCGGATCACTACCACGCTCAACTCCTTCTCGCTCAGTTTTACGCCAAGGGGCTCGGCACCCCGAAAAACCCGATTGAAGCCGTAAACCACCTGCGCTATGCAGCCATGCAGGGCAGCCCTCATGCAGCCTTGCTTATGTTTTATTGCTTCTATGATGGCTACGGGGTTCCTCATCATGAGAGCATCGCCTTCGGGTGGCTTGAAAACGCTGCCGATTTCGGCTCCTCAGAAGCTAAAATCCTCTTAAAATTGCACTCCAATCCCAAAAAATCACTTCTTTTTGCAAAAAAAGTCGATTTTTACAGAAAAAAGCTTGACTTCTTCCCGCAAAAACGCTAATATCTCCTTGCACCCGTTCGGGATGCGCGATAAAATCGCGGGATGGAGCAGTCTGGTAGCTCGTCAGGCTCATAACCTGAAGGCCGTAGGTTCAAATCCTACTCCCGCAACTCACTGAAAAAGCTCAGTTCTTCGGAACTGAGCTTTTTACTGTATGCTACCTTGCGGGTTCAGCATGAAACGACGTCATTCAAATGCGCAACATGCACTTCACCGGCGTGTAAGGGTTCCAGCGCAGCTTTCAGAGCCGAGGTACAGCTGCGTTCACCATGCACCAAGTACACTTTGCTCTTGGGGCCACCGGTACGCCCGAAGTAATTGATGAGCTCGCCATGGTCAGCATGGCCGGAGAAGGAATCCAGGCTATGTACCTTAGCTCGCACCGGGTAAAGGTCGCCGAGGATGCGGACCTCCAAAGCGCCGTCCATAATGCGGCGTCCTAAGGTATTGGCAGCGCAGTATCCGACAAAGAGCACGGTATTGTTATCACGGCTGATTCCGTTTTTGAGGTGGTGCAGAATGCGCCCTGCCTCACACATACCGGAAGCGGAAATAATGATGGCTTTTTCACGCATGTTATTGAGGCGCTGAGACTCCGAGACCGTGCGCACCATGTGCAACTGCTCAAAACCGAAGGGGTCTCGCTCATTGAACAGGAAGTCATACACCTCTTTGTTAAAACACTCCGGGTGGATACGGAAAATCTCCGTAGCACTGACAGCCATGGGGCTATCCACAAAAACCGGATAGTTGGGCATTTTGCCCTCTCTGTACGCACGGTTGAGCAAGTACAACAGCTGCTGCGTACGTTCCACGGCAAAAGCCGGGATATACACGTTGCCACCGCGTTTCATCGCCGCTCTGATGGTGGAGATAAAGGTATCATCCGCGCGTGTATTGGACTCATGGAAGCGCCCGCCATAGGTACTTTCCATCAGCATGATATCCACTCCTTCCACCGGTTCCGGGTCACGCAACAATTCATTGTTACCGCGCCCTACATCACCGGAGAACAATAAGCGTTTGTGCTTTCCGTCCTCTTCATCATCAATATCCAGCACCACTTGGGCAGCTCCGAGAATATGCCCCGCATCGTAAAAACTGAGGGTTACACCCGGTGCAATCGGAATCGGCATGTGGTAGCCCAGTGTCAGGAATCGGCGCATGCAGGCCTCAGCATCCTGCTCAGTGTAGATTATCTGAGCCACATTTCCTCCGCCCCCCTTGCGGGCGTCCATCTTGTTAAGGAACTTTACATCGCTCGCCTGTATGCGAGCCGCGTCCGCCAGCATGACAGAACACAAATCGCGTGTTCCGTAGGTAGAATAGATAAATCCGTTAAATCCCTTTTTCACCAAATTCGGGAGGTTTCCGGAGTGGTCTATGTGTGCGTGCGATAATACCACGCAATGCACGCTCCGTGGGTCAAAATAAGGGAAATCGCGGTTAATGCGTAACTGGTCTTCACGATGCCCTTGGTACATACCGCAATCTAACAGTATGCGCTTACCGTTAACCTCCAGCAAATGCTGAGATCCGGTAGTCGTTTCGGCTGCTCCACAAAAATGAATTTTCATTAACCTTATATTAACGCCCTATCTGCTATTTTTCAAGCTAAAAAACACACAATCGCCACTAACACTTTCGGCGCGTAATCGAGTAGGGGGCTTTCGCCCCCTCTCACACCACCGTACGTGCCATTTATGGCATACGGCGGTTTCCAATCAGCGTTTGAGGAGTTGATAAAACGAGATATATCCCTCTGCTCGCAACCATGCGTTATCCATGCAGAT